>NZ_CP079865.1:1201731-1502164 GCF_025263565.1 Mycobacterium sp. SMC-8 | reverse complement strand
CCGCCGATCCGGTCGGCGAGCACGGCGAACGCGTCCGGAACGTTCGGGTCCGGGATGTGTTCCCAGCCCCGCGGCTTGGGCAGCACGATGTTGAGCGCCTGGAAGCCCTGGCTGGACTGGGGCTCCATCGTGACGCCCTTGGCGGCGAAGAACTCGCTCAGCGTGCCCGAGGTGGCCGGGGCGATCGTCGAGACCGGACGCGGCGGCACCGCGGGGGCCGACGGCGCGCTGATGCCGGCGGGCACAGCGGCCGCGCCGCCGGTGGCCGGCGTCACACCCGGGGTCGGGAGGGGCTGGGGTGCGGCGTTGGGCGTAACCGTGACGGTCTGCGTCACTGTGGCAGGCGCGGGCAGCGGGGGCTGCGGCAGCATCGGCTGGGCCGACGCCGTCGTGGCTGTGATGCTCAGCACCCCGGCGATGCCGACGGCGCAGGCACCTAGGCCACCTGCCAGAACCCGCCAGTGACGGGCGATTTCGCTCATCGAGTGCAATCCTTCCCAACGCTTGAGGGTTGTCAGGCGAGCAATGTATCCATGGCCGATCAAGCCCCACCAGGGCTGGAATCGACCTGGGATCAACCTCTGATACATCCGCAACGGAACCGAGACCTGCCCGTGGCCGGGAAATCGGCGAAGCGGGTGCTTATACCCTGGTGGGGTGACTGAAACGCCGACTGGACAGCCCGCTGCAACAGAGTCCTCGCGCGAGCGCTCGTCCGGTGACACTGACACCCCGGTGCACCGCTATACCGCGGAGCTCGCCGGGGAGATCGAACAGGCCTGGCAGCAGCGTTGGTCGAAGAACGGCACGTTCAACGTCGCGAACCCGGTCGGATCCCTGGCGCCGGCCGACGGCGGTGAGGTGCCCGCCGACAAGATGTTCGTTCAGGACATGTTCCCGTACCCGTCGGGTGAAGGCCTGCACGTCGGGCACCCGCTCGGCTACATCGCCACCGACGTGTACGCCAGGTACTTCCGGATGACTGGCCGTAACGTGTTGCACGCGTTAGGTTTTGACGCTTTCGGCTTGCCCGCCGAGCAGTACGCGATCCAGACCGGCACGCATCCGCGCACGCGTACCGAGGCCAACATCGTCAACTTCCGCCGCCAGCTGGGGCGGCTGGGTCTGGGCCATGACTCGCGGCGCAGCTTCTCCACCACCGATGTGGAGTACTACAAGTGGACCCAGTGGATCTTCCTGCAGATCTTCAACGCGTGGTTCGATCCGGAGGCCGGCAAGGCCCGCCCCATCGCGGAGTTGATCGCCGAGTTCGAAAACGGCACCCGGCAGGTCGGCGACGGGCGCGCCTGGGCGGAACTCGATGCCGCCGACCGAGCCGATGTGGTGGACGCCCACCGCCTGGTGTACCTCACCGACTCGGTCGTCAACTGGTGTCCGGGCCTGGGCACGGTGCTGGCCAACGAGGAGGTCACCGCCGACGGGCGCAGCGAGCGCGGCAACTTCCCGGTGTTCCGGAAACGGTTGCGGCAGTGGATGATGCGCATCACCGCGTATGCCGACCGGCTGCTGGAAGACCTCGACGTGCTGGACTGGCCGGACAAGGTCAAGACCATGCAGCGCAACTGGATCGGCCGCTCGACCGGCGCTTCCGTGCTCTTCGGCACTGACGCCGGTGACATCGAGGTGTTCACCACCCGTCCGGACACGCTGTTCGGTGCGACATACATGGTGCTGGCCCCCGAACACGATCTGGTGGACCTGCTGGTCGCCGACGAGTGGCCCGCCGGCGTCGATGAGCGTTGGACGTTCGGCGCGGCCACTCCGCGTGAGGCGGTCGCGGCCTACCGGGCGTCGATCGCGGCGAAATCCGATCTGGAGCGGCAGGAGAACAAGACCAAGACCGGCGTGTTCGTCGGCGCCTACGCGACGAATCCCGCCAACGGACAACAAGTTCCGGTGTTCATCGCCGACTATGTGCTGGCCGGGTACGGCACCGGCGCGATCATGGCGGTGCCCAGCGGCGATCAGCGTGACTGGGACTTCGCGACCGAGTTCGGGCTGCCGATTGTGGAAGTGGTCTCCGGAGGCGACGTCTCGAAGGAGGCCTACACCGGCGACGGGGTGATGGTGAACTCCGGCTTCCTCGACGGTCTCGACGTGGCCGCCGCCAAGCAGGCGATGACCGAGCGGCTGGCCGCGCACGGGCGGGGACGGGCGCGCGTCGAATACAAGCTGAGGGACTGGCTTTTCGCCCGGCAACGGTACTGGGGCGAGCCGTTCCCGATCGTCTACGACGAGGACGGGCGGGCGCACGGGCTGCCCGAGCACATGCTGCCCGTCGAACTGCCCGACGTGCCGGACTACTCGCCGGTGCTGTTCGACCCGCAGGACGCCGGCAGTGAGCCGTCCCCGCCGCTGGCCAAGGCGACGGACTGGGTCAACGTCGAACTCGACCTCGGCGACGGGCTCAAGAAGTACACCCGCGACACCAACGTGATGCCGCAATGGGCGGGCAGCTCCTGGTACGAGCTGCGCTACACCGACCCGCACAACGCAGAAGCCATGTGCGCCAAGGAGAACGAGGCGTACTGGATGGGGCCTAGGCCGGCCGAGCACGGTCCGGACGATCCGGGTGGCGTCGACCTGTACGTCGGTGGGGTCGAGCACGCCGTGCTGCACCTGCTGTATTCGCGGTTCTGGCACAAGGTGCTCTACGACTTGGGGCACGTCAGCTCCCGTGAGCCCTACCGTCGGCTCGTCAACCAGGGCTACATCCAGGCGTTCGCCTACACCGACTCGCGGGGAGCCTACGTGCCGGCCACCGAGGTCACCGAGCGCGACGGCAGGTTCTACTGGCTCGACACCAGCGGCGGCACCCCGAGAGAAATCGAGGTGAACCAGGAGTTCGGCAAGATCGGCAAGAGCCTGAAGAACTCGGTGTCGCCGGACGAGATCTGCGACAACTACGGCGCCGACACGTTGCGGGTGTACGAGATGTCGATGGGCCCGCTGGAGGCATCACGGCCGTGGGCGACCAAAGACGTCGTCGGCGCGCACCGCTTCCTGCAACGCGTGTGGCGGTTGGTCGTCGACGAGGAAAGTGGGGCCACCCGGGTGTCGGACGCCGGGTTGGACGACGAGACCCTGCGGTTGCTGCACCGCACCATCGCCGGGGTGGCCGATGACTATGTGGCACTGCGCAACAACACCGCCGCGGCCAAGCTGATCGAGTACACCAACCATCTGACCAAGCAGTCGGTGACGGCGCGGGCGGCGCTGGAGCCGCTGGTGCTGATGGTGGCCCCGCTGGCGCCGCACCTGGCCGAGGAGTTGTGGAGCCGGTTGGGACACGAGACCTCGCTGGCGCACGGCCCGTTCCCGGTGGCCGACGAGCGCTATCTCGTCGAGGACACCGTCGAGTACCCGGTGCAGGTCAACGGCAAGGTGCGCGGCCGTGTCACCGTCGCCGCCGACGCGCCCGCGGACGCGGTGGAGGCCGCCGCGCTGGCCGACGAGAAGGTGATTGCCTTTCTGGACGGAAAGACCCCGAAGAAGGTCATCGTCGTCGCCGGCCGGCTGGTCAACGTCGTCGCCTGAGAAGCGCCCAAAACAGGTGCGGAATCGGGAGTAGAGCGCGCATCCTTGGGTATCTGGCCGCTGCCGGATGCCGGAGGAGAAGCCATGGCCGTCGAAGCCCCGAACCTCGTCAATATCACGCCGCGGCGGCCGTTCCCGGCCCGACTGGGACCCAAGGGCAACCTGGTCTACAAGCTGGTCACCACCACCGATCACAAGCTGATCGGCATCATGTACTGCGTCGCGTGCTTCACCTTCTTCCTGGTGGGTGGGCTGATGGCGCTGTTCATGCGGACCGAGCTGGCGTCGCCGGGTCTGCAGTTCCTGTCCAACGAGCAGTACAACCAGCTGTTCACCATGCACGGCACGGTGATGCTGCTGTTCTACGCGACGCCGATCGTGTTCGGATTCGCGAACCTCGTGCTGCCGCTGCAGATCGGCGCACCCGACGTGGCGTTCCCGCGGCTCAACGCGTTCTCGTTCTGGCTGTTCCTGTTCGGCGCGCTGATCGCGATGAGCGGGTTCCTGGTGCCCGGCGGCGCGGCGGACTTCGGCTGGACCGCGTACGCGCCGCTGTCCGACGCGATCCACTCGCCCGGCCCGGGCGGAGACCTGTGGATCATGGGCCTGGCGCTCAGTGGCCTCGGCACCATCCTGGGCGGGGTCAACATGGTCACCACCGTGGTGTGCATGCGTGCGCCGGGCATGACGATGTTCCGGATGCCGATCTTCACCTGGAACATCCTGGTGACCTCGCTGCTGGTGCTGCTGGCGTTCCCGATCCTGACCGCGGCGCTGTTCGGGCTCGCGGCCGACCGGCATCTCGGCGCACACGTCTACGACCCGGCCAACGGCGGGGCGATCCTGTGGCAGCACCTGTTCTGGTTCTTCGGCCACCCCGAGGTGTACATAGTCGCGCTGCCGTTCTTCGGCATCGTCAGCGAGATCTTCCCGGTGTTCAGTCGTAAACCGATCTTCGGCTACACCACGCTGATCTACGCCACCCTCGGTATCGGCGCGTTGTCGGTGGTCGTGTGGGCCCACCACATGTTCGCCACCGGCGCCGTGCTGCTGCCGTTCTTCGCGTTCAGCACCTATCTGATCGCGGTTCCGACCGGCATCAAGTTCTTCAACTGGCTCGGCACGATGTGGAAGGGCCAGTTGACGTTCGAGACACCCATGCTGTTCTCGATCGGTTTCCTGGCGACGTTCCTGCTCGGCGGCCTGACCGGCGTGCTGCTGGCCAGCCCGCCGCTGGACTTCCACGTCACCGACAGCTATTTCGTGGTGGCCCATTTCCATTACGTGCTCTTTGGCACCATCGTGTTCGCCACGTACGCCGGGATCTACTTCTGGTTCCCGAAGATGACCGGCCGGCTGCTCGACGAACGGCTGGGCAAGCTGCACTTCTGGCTGACGTTCATCGGTTTCCACACCACGTTCCTCGTGCAGCACTGGCTCGGTGACGACGGCATGCCGCGCCGCTACGCGGACTACCTGCCCAGCGACGGGTTCACCCCGCTCAACGTGGTGTCGACCATCGGCGCGTTCATCCTCGGCCTGTCGATGCTGCCGTTCGTGTGGAACGTGTTCAAAAGCTGGCGCTACGGTGAGCCGGTCGTCGTCGACGATCCGTGGGGCTACGGCAACTCGCTGGAGTGGGCCACCAGCAGCCCGCCGCCGCGGCACAACTTCACCGAGTTGCCCCGGATCCGCTCCGAGCGTCCCGCGTTCGAGCTGCACTACCCGCACATGGTGCAGCGGATGCGCTCCGAGGCCCACGTGGGCCCGCACGCCACGGCGTTGGAATCCGGGGAGGGTTTCGGCCCGCGCACCGAGCCCGACCGCTAGCGATTCCGGCGTCAGCGGGGCCGGACGATGACCTCGTGGATGTGCGCGTCGGGCGGGGCGTTGATCGCGTCGGCGGTCACCTTCGCGACCGTCTGCGGGCGCAGGAACTGGTCCGGTTCGTAAGGGCGGCCCTCGTAGGCGACCAGGTCCTCCTGCATCGGGGTCGCGATCCGGCCGGGATGCACCGACGTCACGCGCAGTGCCGGCTCGTCGGCGCGCAACGACTCGGCGAAGCCGCGCAGCGCGAACTTGCTGGCCGTGTACGAGGCAAGTCCGGGCGAGGCCTTGATGCCCGCACCGGAGTTGATGAACACCACATGCCCGCCGGCGGCGCGCAGCGCGGGCAGCAGTTCCAGCGTCAGCGCCACCGTGCCGATGACGTTGACGGTCATGGTGGCACGCCATTCGTCGATGTGGGATTCGCCGACCCGGCCGGGGTAGGACACCCCGGCGTTGTGAATCAGCACGTCGAGCTCGACGATCGGTTCGACGACCGCGGCCATCGAGTCGGGATCGGCGAGGTCGACGGGCCAGGTGGTGGCGCCGAGCCGTTCGGCGACAGCGTCGAGCCGGGACGACGGCCGCCCCGCGAGGAACAAGGTGTGCGTGGGCGCCAGCGCGTCGGCGAGGGCGGCTCCGAGGCCGCCGGAGGCCCCGGTGATCATGGCGGTCGGCACACCGACGACCCTACCGACCTGCGGACCGGGCGAAGTCGTCGCATCATGGGGGGCGATGCCGCACGACCCGAGCTTCACCTCCACCCAACTGGCCGCCCGCGCCGCCTACTTGCTGCGCGGCAACGACCTCGGCGTGATGACCACCGCCGCTCCGCTGCTGTACCCGCACATGTGGAGCTGGGACGCGGCGTTCGTGGCGATCGGGCTGGCGCCGCTGTCGGTGGAGCGTGCGGTGGTGGAGCTGGACACGCTGCTGTCCGCCCAGTGGCGCAACGGCATGATTCCGCACATCGTGTTCGCCAACGGCGTCGACGGGTACTTCCCCGGCCCGGCCCGCTGGGCCTGCTCGGCGCTGGCGGCCGACGCACCGCGCAACCGGCACACCTCGGGCATCACCCAGCCGCCGGTGCACGCGATCGCGGTGCAGCGCATCCTCGACCACGCGCGCAACCGGGGCCGCTCGACGCGGGCGGTCGCGCAGGCGTTCCTGGACCGGCGGTGGAACGACCTGGTGCGCTGGCACCGTTGGCTGGCGGAATGCCGCGACCAGAACGAGCGCGGCCGGGTGACCCTCTACCACGGCTGGGAATCCGGGATGGACAACTCGCCGCGCTGGGATGGCCCGTACGCCAACGTGATTGCGGGGGAAGTGCCGGAGTACCAGCGCGAGGACAACAAGATCAACACCGACGCCACCCAGCGGCCGTCGGACATGGAGTACGACCGCTACCTGTGGCTGCTCGAGGAGATGAAGGCTGCCCGCTACGACGACCAATTGCTGTCCAAGACCGTGAGTTTCGCCGTCGAGGACGTCTTCGTCTCCGCGATTCTGGCAGTGGCGTGCCAGGTGCTGGCCGAGATCGGGGAGGACCACAAGCGGCCCAACGCCGACGTCAAGGACCTGTATGCGTGGGCCGAGCGTTTCCGGTCCGGCGTGGTCGCCACTGCCGACCAAAGAACAGGTGCGGCAAAGGATTACGATGTTCGCGCGGATAAGTGGATCGCGACCGAGACGGTGGCGCAGTTCGCTCCGCTGCTGTGTGGCGGCCTGCCGCACGAGCGGGAACGGGCGCTGCTGAGGCTGCTCGAGGGGCCGCGGTTCTGTGGCCATCCCGACCTGGCGTACGCGCTGATCCCGTCGACCTCACCGGTTTCGCGGGACTTCCGTCCGCGCGAGTACTGGCGAGGCCCGGTCTGGCCGGTGATGACGTGGCTGTTCTCGTGGTGTTTCGCGCGCCGCGGCTGGGCGGAACGGGCGGCGACGCTGCGGCGGGAAGGGCTGCGCCAGGCCAGTGACGGGACCTTCGCCGAGTACTACGAACCGTTCACCGGCGAGCCGCTGGGCAGCATGCAGCAGTCGTGGACCGCCGCGGCGGTCCTGGATTGGCTGGGCTGAACCGTTATTCGGCGATGCGCTCGAGGGGTGCCAGCGCCTTGGACAGCGCGTCGAGCTCCTCCTCGCTGAGCTTGCTCAGCAGCGCCGCGAGGTGAGCGCGCCTGGACTCCAACGCTTCCCGGTGCTGCTCGAGGCCCTCGGGGGTGATGTCGACGAGCACGGCCCGCAGGTCGGACGGATCGCGGTCCCGCTTGACCAGCCCGAGCTTCTCCAGCCGGCGGATCGCCACCGTGGTGGTCGGCGTGCGGACCTTCTCGTGGGCGGCGAGCTCGGTCATCCGCATCGGGCCCTGATCGAACAGCGTGAGCAGGATCGACAACTGGGCCAGGGTCAGGTCCCCGGAGGTCGCGGTGCGGCCGGTGTGACGCATGACCGACAGCACCTTGGACAGCACTCGCTGCAATTCGCTGGCGAGCTCGCTGACGCGGGCGTCGGTCGGCACCATAATTCAGGCAGTCTAACCGCTACGGGTCCGACAGGTTGAGGTGTCGCGGGATTTGACGAACGTGTCGATGTAGCCGGATCGCTTAGAGGACCTGGGACAGGAACCGTCGCAGCCGGTCGGTCTCGGCGCTTTCGAACAGCTGCTCAGGAGGCCCGGTTTCGACGACCTGACCGTGGTCCATGAACACGACGGTGTCGGCGGTCGACCGCGCGAAGCCCATCTCGTGGGTGACGACCACCATCGTCATCCCGTCGGCCGCGAGGTCGGCGATCAGTTCCAGCACCCCTTTGACCAGCTCCGGATCCAGGGCCGAGGTGGCCTCGTCGAAGAACATCACCTCAGGCGACATCGCCAGGGCACGGGCGATCGCCACACGTTGCTGCTGCCCGCCCGACAGCGTGGCGGGACGGGCGTCGGCCTTGCTGCGCAGCCCTACCCGATCCAGTTGCGCCAGCCCGAGTTCGCGGGCCTGTTCGGCGCTGAGCCGCTTGAGCTTGCGCGGGGCCAGGGTGACGTTGTCGAGCACCGTGCGGTGCGGGAAGAGCTGGAACTGCTGGAACACCATGCCGATGCGCTGCCGCAGCTGATCCGGGTTGTCCCGCAGCACCGACCGCCCGTCGAGCAGGATGTCGCCCCGGTCCGGTTCGTAGAGCCGGTTCAGGGTGCGCAGCAACGTGGACTTGCCCGATCCGGACGGTCCGATCACCGCGGTGCTGGATCCCGCGGCCACGTCCAGGTCGACGCCGCGCAACACCGCGGTTTTACCGAATGACAGGTGAATGTCCTTGGCGGTCAACGAGACCGGCTGCGTCTCGGTCTGCATCAGTTCATCTCCTGGGAGGTGGCGAGCACCAGCGGGTCCTCTTCGTCACGCTTGCGGCCACGGCGCAATCGGGTGTCGATGTAGTTCACCAGATGGGTCAGTGGGATCGTCAGCGCAAGGTAGAACAACCCCGCGGCCACCAGGGGTGACAGGTTGCCGGTCTGGGCGTTGAGGTCACGGCCCACCTGGAAGAGCTCACGCTGGTGGGCGACCAGACCGAGGAAGTAGACCAGCGAGGACGCCTTCAGCAGCGAGATGAACTGGTTCATCAGCGCCGGCAGTACCCGCCGCACACCCTGGGGCACCACCACCAGCCGCATCGAGGTCGCGTAGCTGAAACCCAGTGCGCGGGAGGCCTCCAGCTGCCCGGGATCCACGCTCTGGATACCGGACCGGAAGATCTCACCGACGTAGGCGGCTGCCATCAGCCCGAGGGCGGCGATACCGAGTGGGAACGGATTGTTCCCGGTCAAATGACCGACGACGGGGCCGAGGCCGAGCCCGATCAGCAGGATGATCACGACCTCGGGCAGGCCCCGGAAGATGTCGGTGTAGACCCGCGCGGGCCAGCGCAGCCATCGTGATTTCGAGATGCCCGCGATGGCCAGCGCCATGCCGAGGATCAGCCCGATGACGCTCGCCGCGACGGTCAGGATCAGGGTGTTGGGCAGACCCGTCTTGAACAGGTCCGGGATGGCCTGCTTGTACAGATCCCAATCCAGAAACGACGCCGCCAGCTGGGACAGCGTCGACTTCGGTTGCACGGGAGCCGCCGGACCTTGCGCGGTCTGGTGCTGCGCGGCGATGGCGTTGAAGTCGGGCAGCTGCGGTGTCGGGGCGGCCTTGGATCCCGGTTTCCAGCCCGGCGGTAGCGCGCGTGGTACCCACTCGGTGTAGAGCCGCGCCCAGGTGCCGTCGGCGATGATCGCGTCCAGGCCCGAGTTCAACGCGTCGATCAGCGGCTGGTTGTCAGACGCCACCGCCCAGGCGATGAAATTGTCCAGGCTGAAGGTGTTTTCGATGATCTCCACCGGATCGGCGGCCTGGACCGTGCCCTGCGCCTGCTGCGACGGCGCCACCCACGCGTCGATCTGCCCGGTCTTGAGGCTCGCGTAGACGGTGTTGTAGTCGGGGAACTTCACCGGCTGCAGGCCCAGCGTGTCGATGACGTAGGCCTCCTGCACGGTGCCCTGTACGACGCCGATGCGTTGCCCGGGCGCCAACTTGTCGAAGCCGGTGATGGCCGAACCCCTCGGAACGACGAGGGAGAAGTAGCCGAAGTCGTAGCCGTTGGTGAAACCGACGGTGCGGCGACGGGCCTCGGTGGTGGTGATCGACGACGATCCGACGTCGAACCGGCGGGAGGCCACCTGCGCCAGTAGCCCGGAGAACTCTGTGCCCACGAAGTTGATCTGCAGGCCGAGCTTGCCGGCGATGGCTCGTAGCAGCTCGTTGTCGAAGCCGGTGAACTGCCCGGCAGAGTTGATGCAGATGCTCGGCGGTGCGTCGGACAGGGTGCCGACGGTCAGGACGCCCGGCTGCCCGAGCCCGAGCGCGTTGACGTCGACGGACTCCAGCGGCTGCACGGTCGCGGTGGTGTACTTGTCCGCCGCGGGTCCGCTCGCGGCGGCGGCGAGGTTGGTGGGCAGCGCGCTGGCGCTCTCGATGCCCGGCGGGGTGCACTGGTCCACCTGCGCCCCGGCCGGCGCGGCCATGGCCATCGCTGCGACCATTCCGATGATCAACGCCAGGACGAAACTCTTCACGGTCGTGCGCAGTACCCGCAAGCAGTTCATTCCAAGCAACGTAGCGCCCAGCCCGAGCGTGCCGGCGGATTCGGCTCAGCGAGAGCCGTCTCTAGACGAGCCCGCAACCGAACACACCGCGCCGCACCAGCTCAGCCAGCAGGATCGCGGCCATCACCTCCGCGCGTCCGGCGCATGCGGCCCGCGCGGCGTCCGGTGCGCCGGCGCGGATCGCGGCCAGCTCGGCCTCGTAGGACGGCAGCAGCCGGTCGCGGCCTTGCGTGTAGGACTGCCAGAACGCATGCGGGATGAAGGTCTGCGAGGACTCGATCGCGGCCTGCAGCCGGGGACCGGCGTAGGTGTCGGTGATCATGGTGCGGAACCTGTTGGCGTGCAGGTCGAACTGCCGGGCGTCCCGGCCGTCACGCATCTGCGCCAGTTCGGTTTCCAGCTCTGCGAGCACCGTGGGGTCGGCGGCGGCCGCCGCGCGCGCGGATGCCGCGCCGCTGAGGAGTCCGTAGAGCTCGTGATGCTCCCGCAGCGTGGCCTCGTCGAATCTCTCGACGTACGCGCCGCGGTGGTAGCGGGTGGACAGGATGCCGTCGTGTTCGAGCTGTACGACGGCCTCCTGGACCGGAACCCTGCTCAATCCGAGCTCGTGGGCAATCTCGTTGCGGTCCAGGCGATCTCCGGACCTGAGCCGGCCGGTCAGCACCATGTCGACCACGTGGGACACCACGAGATCCTTTTCCTTCACCCCGTACTTCTTGGGCATGGCGGCGCCAGTGTCTCACGGCGCCCACCCCCGCTGGGGCGGATCCGCAGCTTCAGGCCCCGGCGTCGGTCCGGTCGCGCCAGCGGCACAGTGCTTCGGCCTGGCCGAGGTCGTAGTCGGGGCCGTTCACCCCGACCGTAAGCAGCGTGATGCCCAGTGCGCGCAGCGCCTCGGCGTTGTTCACCAACGCCTCGTAGTCACGCCCCTCGACACCGGCGGACCTCTCGATGGCCGCCGGGTCGCGGCCGACGTCGGCGCAGTGGCGCGCCAAGATGTCGGCCTTGCGTGGGTAGCTCTGGCTGTCGGAGAACGAGTGCCAGACGTCGGCGTGCTGGGCGACCAACCGCAGGGTCTTTTTCTCCCCGCCGCCGCCGATCAGGATCGGGATGTCCCGGAGGGGCTGGGGGTTGAGGGTGGCCATCCGGGCTTCGATTCGCGGCATCGCGGTGGCGAGGTCGTCGAGCCGGCTGCCCGCGGTGCCGAACTCGTAGCCGTATTCGTCGTAGTCCTTTTGTTTCCAGCCGGAGCCGATACCCAGGATGAGCCGGCCGTCGGAGATGTGGTCGACGGTGCGGGCCATGTCGGCCAGCAACTCCGGGTTGCGGTAGGAGTTGCAGCTGACCAGCGCGCCGATCTCGATACGCGAGGTTTGCTCGGCCCACGCGCCGAGCATGGTCCAGCATTCGTAGTGCGCGCCCGTCGGGATCACCGTAGAGCGGGAAGAAGTGGTCCCAGTTGAAGGCGACGTCGACGCCGATGTCCTCGCAGCGGCGCAGCGCGTCGCGGAGATGGTCGTAACGCCGGGAATGCTGGGGCTGCAGTTGCACGCCGACACGGAGCGAGCGGTTCGGGGAGGTCATGGCCTCCCGAGTTTCCCGCGACGAGAGGACACAAACTCACGGCCGCAGCGGGCCCCGGTACGCGGCGCGCCGAAAGCCGCCCTACACACCGATATTGCCGTCGTCCTTCCACACCACCACCACCGATGGCCGCGCGGTTCCGTTGCCGCCCTCGGGCCAGCGGGACTGCGGGCTGTCGATGCTGTTCTCGTCACTCTCGCCGGGGTGCTGCACGCACACCGTGACCAGTTCGTCGGTGACGACGGGCCCGCAGGTCTCCGCGCCGAGCGGCACGGTCAGGAACTGTTTGGTCTCACCGCGGTGCGGTCCGTCCAGCGCGACGGCGAACAGACCGTCATTGGAGTCCAGCGCGTTGCCGTCGGTGGAGATCCACAGGTTTCCGTGACTGTCGAAAGCGAGGTTGTCCGGACAGGAGATCGGACTGACCTTCGACTTGTCGAAGCCGCCGTAATACGTGTCGGCCGCGGCCGGGTCACCGCAGACCAGCAGCAGTTCCCAGGTGAAGTCGGTGCCGGCGTGGTTGTCGGTGATCTCCAGAATCTGCCCACTCTTGTTGTCGTTACGGGGATTCGCCGCGTCTGCGGGCGCCTCACCGGATGCCCCGCGCTTGCTGTTGTTGGTGAGCGCGACGTACACCTTGCCGGTGGCGGGGTTGGCCTCGAAGTCCTCCGGGCGGTCCATCTTGGTGGCGCCGGCCTTGTCGGCAGCCATCCGGGTGAACACCGCGGCCTCCGCGGCAGTGATGCCCTCGATCAGCGACTCGGCACCGTCAGGTCCGGAGCGCAGCAACGGAATCCACGTCCCGGTGCCGCGGAAGGTCCCCGTCGCCGGGAGGTCCCCGGAGCCGTCGATGTCACCTCCGGGGATGTCGCTGGAGAGTTTCGCGACATACAGCGTGCCCTCGTCCAGGATCCCCATGTTGTGCGCCATCGCGGCCGGGTCGTACCCACCTCCTGCCGCTCCTGCGCCACTCCGCATCTTGCGACTCGAGACGAACTTGTACATGTAGTCGAAGCGCTCGTCGTCGCCGGTGTAGGCGACCACGGTGCCGTCCGCGGTGACGTGAATGTTGGCTCCCTCGTGCTTGAACCGCCCCAACGCCGAATGCTTGACCGGTGTGGACTCCGGATCCCACGGATTCAGCTCGACCACGTAGCCGAAGCGGTTCACCTCGGTGGGTGTCGCGGCCAGATCAAACCGGGGATCGAAGTTCTCCCAACGCAATTCCGACGGTTCCAGGGCCACGCCGTAGCGGTCGTGGCGATCGGCGTCGACCGGTCCCAAAGCCGTGGTCCCTTCGGGTGCGCCGAAGTAGGTGTGGAAGTTCTCCTCCCCGGAAAGCACGGTGCCCCAGGGGGTGACACCGCCGGCGCAGTTCGCGATGGTGCCCAGCACGGTGCGTCCCTCGGGGTCGGCGGCGGTCCTGACGAAATCGGTGCCCGCGGCGGGCCCGGTGATCGTGAACGGGGTGTCGGCGGTGACGCGCCGGTTGTAGCGGCCCATCACCGGCCGCAGACCGCCGTCGGGCGTGCGCTGCACCTCGACGACGCCCATCCCCATCGACGCGATCTCGATGTCGAACTGCTCGCGGGTCGGAGCATCCGCGTCATACCCGGGGAACATGAATTGCGGTGTGGCGTATTCGAAGTTGGTGACGAGCAGGAAGTGACCGGGCTGCCCCTCGATGGGCAGCAGGCCGGCGAAGTCGTTGTTGAATCCGAATTGGCCGCGTTGGGCGGCGCCACTCTGGTTGCGGACGTCGAACTCGGGTGCGCCGGGCAGGACGGGGTCGCCCCAGCTGATCACCACGGCCTGCCGGTAGCCGTCGGCGACGACGACGGCGTCGTCGCTGTTGGGCGCGACGGACGCGAAGTTCATCCCGGCCGGTGGTGCGGACGGCGCGCCGCGGTCGCCGAGGAGGAGCTCGGCGCCGGCGCGGAGGTGTTCGAGCACGCGGCCAGAACCGAGCCGGTGCCCACGGCCAGCACCGCCACTCCGCCCGCGTGCAGCAGCGACCGCCGCGACACGGCCGCGGCGATGTCGCCGAAGTACTCGTTGTCGCTCGTGTTCGGCACCGGCTTGGAGCACGCGTCGCCGCATCTGTGCACGCAGGTCACGCGTTGGCGCTTGGACTTCCCGTTGTGGGTGAGGAAAAGGTTCAGCGGCACGAGCGCCATGGCCTCGGGTATCCCTTCGACGTGAACTCCGGCCGCGGGCTGGGCGGCCGGACCAGCGGGAAGTTACTGGAGCCGGGCCAGCGGAAGGCAACGCGCAGGTGAACACTCGACGACGCGTGGCGCGATATGGCAGCCGAATTTGCTCCACCCGGCCTCGCAACCGGGTATCGTTCCTGCCGACTCAAATAACGGGGGGGTAAATAGTGACTGTTGCGCGGGGAAACCAGAAGCCAGGACGGCGCTCTCGCCACGCTCGCCGAGCCGAGGGCTTCGCGGTACGCCGGTGGCTGCAACTCGGCGCCGCATCCGCAGGGATGGGCGCCGCATTGCTGGGGTACTCGCTGTTGAGCCCGCAGGTCGGCGTCGCCGGCGCGGAGACCGGTGACACGTCCGCGGTGTCCACGGGCGCGTCGACGTCGGACGCGGCTGAACGCGACGGCACCGCGAGCGATACCACCGGCACGGACACGGACACCGAGACGGCGACCGACGACACCGACGTCGACACCGACGTCGGGGGGCCGGCCGGTGAAGACGACAACGAGGCCGTCATCGACGACACCGCCGAGATCCCCGACGGCGACGCCACCGGTGGCACCGCG
Source organism: Mycobacterium sp. SMC-8 (assembly GCF_025263565.1). NCBI lineage: Bacteria > Bacillati > Actinomycetota > Actinomycetes > Mycobacteriales > Mycobacteriaceae > Mycobacterium > Mycobacterium sp. SMC-8. The sequence goes on along the minus strand of NZ_CP079865.1, from coordinate 1,487,276 downwards.
AGCGACGACACCGACGCCCAGGACGCCGCCCCCGACACCGTCGCGGACTCCGATTCCGTCGTCGTTGACGCACCCGCCGAGCCGGTGCCCGGGTCCGATCGCCAGGCAGCCGATGAATCAGTGGCGCCGGCATCGGCCGAGCCCACCGACGATGCACCGGCCGTGGAAACCGGAGCAACGCAACACGATTCGTCGGCACAGTTCGTCAGCGCGCAGTTGTCCGCGCCCACGGTGCCCGCACCTCGGCGCACGTGGCGCGAGATCGTCGGCGACTTCCTGGACAAGTGGACGGCGGACACCCAGGCCTGGATCGACTCGCGGGACGTCGACGACGAGACCAAGGCGCGGATGGAGGCCAACTTCCTCGCGATGCGACGCGCCTTGTTCAACCAGGCGCCCACGGTGGAGCCGATCCAGATCACCGGCAAGCTGACCGGGGCGATCACCGGCACGCTGGCAGCGGTCGACGCGGACGGCGACCGCCTGGTGTACCGGGTCGTGCGCGCGCCGCGGGAAGGTTCGTTGCAGCTCAACCAGGACGGAACCTACACCTACACACCGGATTCGGACTTCGACGGTGTCGACACCTTCCGCGTCGTGGCGATCGACGTCGGCCTGCACATGAACCTGCTCGATCTGTTCCGCCCGATCGGCACCCGGGTCAGCCCGCTGATCAACCAGGGCGCGATCAAGTTCGACTTCCAGTACAACACCGGTGCCGAGTACTGGACCGAGGACCGTCGCGGTGCCCTGCAGGACGCGGCCGATGCGCTGATCGTGTACTTCGTCGTGGGTAAGCCGGTGGTGCTCACCTACAACGTCACCGGGATGGAGGACGCCGAGTCGTCCACGCTGGCCTCGGCGGGCAGCAACCTGATCCGGACCGGCGCCGGCTTCTGGCGCACGGTGGTGCAGAACAAGCTGCTCACCGGCTACGACTCCAACGGCAGTGCCGCCGACGGCCGGATCACCTGGAACTTCGGCGCGGGGTGGGGGCTCGGTGAGGACGTCGACGACGGCGACTTCGACTTCGCCTCGACGGCGATGCATGAGCTGTTGCACTCGTTCGGGTTCCTGTCGTTGATCGGCGAGGCCGGCGACAACGACAACACCTACTGGACGGTCTTCGACAGCTTCGTCGTGAATGAGGACGGCCGGCGGCCGATCAACCGCCGCTACCGTTTCGACAGCGACTTCGACCCGATCCTCACCGGCGAGGACGGCGGCATGTGGTTCGGCGGGTACCACGCCGTCAAGGCGTACGGGGGGCTGGTCCCGATCTTCAGCCCGGATCCGTGGAACGAGGGCAGTTCGGGAAGCCACCTCGACGATTTCACGTTCAGCGGCGACGACCAGTTGATGATGAATGCCCAGACGGGCACCGGCCCGGGCGTCCGGGTGTTGAGCGCGATCGAGATCGGCATCCTGCGCGACCTCGGTTACCAGGTGGATGAGCTGGACCCGCAGACATCACCGTTCGCGATGGCGCTGCTCGGTGTGGTGTTCCTGGGCCGGCTGCGCAGGAAGTCAGCCGGCGAGCACGCCGCGCAGTAGCTCGATCAACGCCACCGGCTGGTCGCTCTGCACCGAGTGACCGGAGTTGTCGACGATGTGAACCCGCCGGAAGCCGGGTGCGGTCCTGGCGAACGCGTCGGCGTCGTCGTCGTTGACGAAGAACGAGTTCGCGCCGCGGATCAGGGTGGTCGGTGTGGTCAGGCGAGGCACGTCGTCCCACAGGTTCTCGAAACCTTCGCCCCGGCGGATGCTGTCGTAGCGCCACGTCCAGGTGCCGTCCTCGAGGCGCTTGGCGTTGTGGAACACCCCGCGCCGCAACGAGTTCCGGTCACGGTGCGGGGCGGCGGCGACCGTCACCTCGAGCATCGCCTCGAACGACGGGAATGTCCGGTCGCCCTGTACCAGCGCGACGGTGCCCTTCTGCGCGTCGGTCATCTCGGTGTGCCGCTCGGGCGCCGACGGTGTCACGTCGACCAGCACGAGGCGGCGCACCAGCTCGGGCGCGGTCACCGCCACGCGCAGCGCGGTCAGCCCGCCCAGCGACATCCCGACCACCAGCTCGGCGTCGGAGGCAAGGTCGCGGATCACCGGCTCGACGGCGACCGCATTGAGTTTCGGGCCGTAGTCGCCGTCCTCACGCCACGCCGACCGGCCGTGGCCGGGCAGGTCGATGGCCAGCGCCGGGACACCGAGGCCGACGATCACCGAGTCCCAGGTGTGCGCGTTCTGCCCGCCGCCGTGCAGGAACACCACGCGCGGTGCGCCGTCGCCGTACCGGATCGCGCTCACGGGCCCGGCGCCGATGCGCTCGGCCGGCGGCACCGTCGTCGCACCGACCTGCTCGGCGTTCTCGGGCAGCAGCGCGAACTCGTCGAGGTCGGCGACGGCAGCAAGGAAGACATCGTCGGGGATCTCCGCCATGGCCTGACAGTACGACCCGCAAAATTCGGGTGCGACAGAAGGTGCCGGTGTGACACCGTCGGGCAGTGCCGCATTCACCGACCGGGTTGACGTTCCGTACCGCGCACGACGCCGACTGGCCGGCGATGGCCCTGATCGGCGCGACGGGCTTCGGTGTCTGGCAGCCGCCGGAGAGCTCCGAGGTGTGGCGATCGCTGGTGCCCGCGGACGGCGCCGTGGTCGCGTGCGACGGTCCCGACGTCGTCGGTGTCGCCCTGATCCTGGACCTCGAGCTGACCGTGCCCGGCGGCGCGGTGCTGCCGATGGCCGGAGTGTCGTTCGTGGCGGTCGCGCCGACGCACCGCCGCCGCGGTGTGCTGACCGGCATGTTCGGTGAGCTGCACCGGCGCATGGGCAGATACCCGATCGCCGGGCTGGAGGCCAGCGAAGCAGAGATCTACGGCCGGTTCGGATACGGACCGGCCACGGTGTGGCAGAGCCTGTCCGTCGACCGCACCCGGGCGCGCGTCCATCGGGACGTGCCCGATCCGGGCGGCGTCCGGATCGTGCGCGCGTCCGAGCACCGCGCCGACATCGAGGACGTCTATGAGCGGTGGCGGTTGCAGACACCGGGCGGGCTGCGCACGCCGACCCGGCTGTGGGACGAGGTGTTCGCCGACCGGGAGCATGCCCGCAACGGGGGCAGCGCACTGTTCTGTCTGCTGCACCCCGACGGTTTCGCGATGTACCGGGTGCACAGCGGCGACGGCAAGGACCGCGTCGAGGTCACCAAACTGGCGGCCGTGACCGAGCACGCGTACATCGCTGTGTGGCGGGTGCTGCTCGGACTGGACCTGATGGCGACCGTGGACGTCGAGGGACACCCGCACCAGCTGCTGCCGTACCTGCTGACCAATCCGCGGTTGGTGCGTCAGCGCGGCAGCCACGACGGGCTGTGGTTGCGGATGCTCGACATCCCCGCGGTGCTGCGGGCGCGCACGTACTCCGCGGATCTGGCTGTGGTGCTTGAGGTTTCCGACGACGGGCTGGGCGGTGGCGGCAGGTTCGCGCTCGAGGTGCGTGACGGTAGCGCCCACTGTGTGCCCACCGATGCCGCCGCAGACGTGCAGTTGGACCTGTCAGTGCTCGGCAGTCTCTATCTCGGCGCGCACCGGGCTTCGGCGTTCGTCGCCGCCGGTCGGTTGCGGTGCGGCGATCCCGCGCTCCTCGCCGCGCTGGACGCGGCGTTCGCCACGGAGGTGCCCGCCGAACTCGGCTTCAACTTCTAGCCCGCCCTCAAACGCCGAAATCGCATTCCATGCGGCGAAATCCGAGTGGAGGCCGCGTGGAATGCGATTTCGGCGAAAGGAGGGGTCAGCCCTCGATGAACTTCTCGAGCTGCACGCGGGCGAGGTCGTCGGCGAGCTGCTTGGGCGGGCTCTTCATCAGGTAGGCCGAGGCCGCCTCGATCGGGCCGCCGATGCCGCGGTCCTTGGCGATCTTGGCGGCACGCACCGCGTCGATGATCACGCCGGCCGAGTTGGGGGAGTCCCACACCTCGAGCTTGTACTCCAGGTTCAGCGGCACGTCACCGAAGGCGCGGCCCTCCAGGCGGACGTAGGCCCACTTGCGGTCGTCGAGCCAGGCCACGTGATCGGACGGGCCGATGTGGACGTTCTTGTCCTCGATCTTGCCGGCCAGCGAGCCGGACAGGTTCGAGGTGACGGCCTGGGTCTTGGAGACCTTCTTGGACTCCAGCCGCGAACGCTCCAGCATGTTCAGGAAGTCCATGTTGCCGCCGACGTTGAGCTGGTAGGTGCGGTCCAGCGTGACGCCGCGGTCCTCGAACAGCTTGGCCATCACGCGGTGGGTGATGGTGGCGCCGATCTGGCTCTTGATGTCGTCACCGACGATCGGGACGCCGGCGTCTTCGAACTTCTTGGCCCACACCGGATCCGAGGCGATGAACACCGGCAGGGCGTTGACGAACGCGACGCCGGCGTCGATGGCGCACTGGGCGTAGAACTTGTCGGCCTCTTCAGAACCCACGGGCAGGTAGGACACCAGCACGTCGACCTCGGCGTCCTTGAGCACCTTGACCACATCGACGGCCTCGACGTCGGAGATCTCGATGGTGTCGGCGTAGTACTTGCCGATGCCGTCCAGCGTCGGGCCGCGCTGCACGACGACGTCGGTCGGCGGCACGTCGGCGATCTTGATGGTGTTGTTCTCGGAGGCGAAGATCGCCTCGGACAGGTCGAAGCCGACCTTCTTGGCGTCCACGTCGAACGCGGCGACGAACTTCACGTCGCGCACGTGGTACTGGCCGAGCTTGACGTGCATCAGGCCGGGAACGGTGGCGTTCTCGTCGGCGTCCTTGTAGTACTGAACGCCCTGTACGAGCGAGGACGCGCAGTTGCCCACGCCGACGATCGCGACCCGGACGTCATTGCTTGCGGTCATGACGGCTTCTCCTCTGTCCTACTGTTTTTCGTATTACTGGTGGCTGCGCGTAATGCTCACGTCTGTTCGGCGCGTCCCTGCGCCGATCTCTCCGCCGCGATCAACTCGTTGAGCCACTTGACTTCACGCTCGCTGGACTCGAGCCCCAGCTGGTGGAGCTGTCGGGTGTACCGATCGAATGAGCTGCTCGCCCGCGCCACGGCTTCACGCAGGCCTTCGCGACGTTCCTCCACCTGGCGGCGGCGACCCTCCAGGATCCGCATCCGGGCCTCGGCCGGGGTGCGGTTGAAGAATGCAAGGTGAACTCCGAAACCGTCGTCCGAGTAGTTCTGCGGACCTGTGTCGGCGACCAGCTCGGTGAACCGCTGCTTCCCGGCCTCGGTCAGCTGATACACCCGGCGCGCCCGCCGGACCTTCACGGTGCCCTCGGGGGCGGCGTCCTCCACGATCAGCCCGTCGGCCTGCATGCGGCGCAGCGCCGGGTACAGCGAGCCGTAGGAGAACGCACGAAACGCTCCCAGGAGGCCCGTCAATCTCTTGCGCAGCTCATAGCCGTGCATCGGGGACTCCTGCAGCAGGCCCAGGATGGCGAGCTCGAGCATCCAGGCACCTCCTCCAGCAATTCTGATGCGTCGCTACGACGGTTCAACACCTCGGGCGAGTGTATCGCGCCGATATATTGAGCGCTATAGCGAGCCACCCAAAACACGGTTCGTGCTGGTCAGCGGTTCGCGGGCCAGATGGCCAGCGGTGTGCCGTCCGGGTACAGCTCGATACGGCCGTTGCCGAAGTCACTGTTGACGATGATCTCGACGATCACCGCATCCGGGGTGGCCGGGTCCTCCGACGGGCTGATCCGCAACCAGGTGTCGGTGACGTCGGCGCGGGAGATGCCGACGGTGTCGGGTGCGCCGCGCAGCACCCCCAGGGTCTTCTCGAAGTCGAACTTGGCGAGGTCGACCAGCCTGTCGTCGGCGTCGACGGTCGACGGCGATCCCGAGGGTTCGCCCCACCCGCCGCGGTAGTAGTAGGTCTGGCTGCGCCGATTGTCCTGCGGATCCGGCCGGTCGAGGTAGGCCATGTCGGAGTGGATGTCGAGCTCGTAGCCCATCGTGCTGCCGAACTTCTTGCGCATCTGCTCGAACAGTCCGTTGAACCCGCCCAGGGACTGCAGCTGCTTCGGCGGGGTCAGCACCGTGGCCGGGATGCCGTCGGCCTTCGCGCCCGGATCGGAGGTGAAGTTCAGCGGCGACGGGGTGTTGCCGTAGAGCCCCCAGCCGATCGCCATCCCGAGTATCACCAGCACGCCGGCGATCGCGGCCTTGATACCCCAGTTGATCCGCACGCCGGGGTCGGCACGGTTGACGATCTTGGTGATCACCGGCACATCGAGGGACTTGCCGGTCTGAAGATCCGACACCAGGTCCTGCAACTGGCCCAGCGTGGACGCCGTGGTTGCCGACTTCACCCGCTCGCCGTGCTCGGCCATCGACAGCTGGCCCTCGGCCAGCGCGGTGTCGAGGATCTGGCATGTCTCGTTGCGGTCGCTGTCTTTTGCCCGTGTCCACGACGTCCGTCGTCCAGAGCTCCCCGAAGCCACGACCAAGATCGTAAGAGTTGAGCCGTCGACAGCGCAGGCCGGACACGATTGACGCCGTCGCGGGGCGCACGCCGAGCCTCGGTGCCCGAGCCGCCGACGTACTCTGGTCTTCGTGCGATTGCAGCGACAGGTGGTGGACTACGCCCTGCGGCGGCGGTCCCTGCTGGCCGAGGTGTACTCGGGCCGCACCGGCGTCTCGGAGGTCTGTGACGCCAACCCCTACTTGCTGCGCGCTGCAAAGTTCCACGGCAAGCCCAGTTCGGTGATGTGCCCGATCTGCCGCAAGGAACAACTCACCCTGGTGTCGTGGGTGTTCGGTGACCACCTCGGCGCGGTGTCCGGCTCCGCGCGGACCGCCGAGGAGCTCGTCCTGCTCGCGACCCGCTTCGACGAATTCTCCGTACACGTGGTGGAGGTATGCCGCACGTGCAGCTGGAATCACCTGGTCAAGTCGTATGTGCTCGGCGCGGTACCGCCCCCCAAGGGCTCCCGCGGTCCGCGTCGCACCCAGACCGCGCGCGGCACTGCGCGCACCGCCAGTGAATAGCGACGGGCGCCACGACCGGTCTCCCGACAGCCCTCGCGACGGGCAGAGGGCGGCTGAGAGTCTGGGCGCACGCAGACCGCCGCCGCCCCGTCGGGACGCTCCGCCGCGGCCGGCCGGTCAGGGCGGCGTGCGCCGCGCGCCGACCCCCGACGACCGCCGTACCACCGTGCTGCCGCCGGTGCGGGACGGCGCCCCGCCGCTGCGGGACCCGATCGACGACGTCAAGCGCGCGCTGGACGGACGGCGCAGACCCGCCCCCGGACGCGAGGAGCAGAACAGGCCCGGCGGACAGGAGCAGAACAGGCCCGGCGGACGCTCGGCGCGGCACAGCTCCGGCCCGCCGAATACACCGCCGCCCCCGCCACCCGGGGGCGCGTACGGTCCGGCCGGCGGAGGCCCGACCGGCCCGCGCCGCAGCCTGCGCGAGCAGATCAACTGGACCTGGGTGCGCCGTGGGTCGATCGTGGCCGCGGCGCTGCTGATCGTGCTGCCGCTGTTGACGTTCGGGATGGCGTACATGATCGTCGACGTCCCGAAGCCCGGTGACATCCGCACCGCGCAGGTGTCGACGATCCTGGCCGGCGACGGCAGTGAGATCGCCAAGATCGTCCCGCCGGAGGGCAACCGTGTCGACGTCAACATCGACCAGATCCCGGTGCACGTGCGCGACGCGGTGATGGCCGCCGAGGACCGCGACTTCTACTCCAACCCGGGCTTCTCGTTCACCGGCTTCCTGCGCGCTGCCAAGAACAACATCTTCGGCGGCGATCTGCAGGGTGGATCGACGATCACGCAGCAGTACGTCAAGAACGCGCTCGTCGGCGACGCCCGATCCGGGGTCGGCGGCCTGATCCGCAAGGCCAAGGAGCTGGTCATCTCGACGAAGATGTCCAGCGAGTGGTCCAAAGACCAGGTGTTGCAGTCGTACCTGAACATCATCTATTTCGGCCGCGGGGCCTATGGGGTGGCCGCCGCCGCGCAGGCCTACTTCGGTAAGCCCGTCGAGGCGCTCAACGTGTCCGAGGGTGCGCTTCTGGCGGCGCTGATCCAGCGGCCGTCGGTGCTCGACCCGGCGGTGGATCCGGATGCGTCGGCGGTGCGCTGGAGCTGGGTGCTCGACGGCATGGTGGAGATCGGCGCGTTGTCCAAACAGGACCGGGCCGCGCAGGTGTTCCCGCCGACGATCCCGCCCGACCAGGCCGTCAACCAGAACCAGACCACCGGACCGAACGGGCTGATCGAACGCCAGGTGGTCAACGAGTTGATGGACATCTTCGACATCAACGAGCAGGCCCTGAACACCGAGGGTCTGCAGATCACCACCACGATCGACCCGCAGATGCAGTCCGCGGCGGTCGACGCGGTCGAGGAGTACATGGACGGGCAGGACCCCGACATGCGCACCGCGGTCGTGTCGATCGACCCGAAGACCGGCGGCGTCAAGGCCTACTACGGCGGCTCGGACGCCAACGGTTTCGATTTCGCGCAGGCCGGTCTGCCCACGGGTTCGTCGTTCAAGGTGTTCGCGTTGGTCGCCGCGCTGCAGCAGGGGATGGGTCTGGGCTATCAGGTCGACAGCTCGCCCGTCGAGGTCAACGGCATCGAGATCTCCAACGTCGAGGGCAGCAGCTGCGGAACCTGCAACATCGCCGAGGCGCTGAAGCGGTCGCTGAACACCAGCTACTACCGGCTGATGCTGCAGCTCAAGAACGGACCGCAGGACGTCGCCGACGCCGCGCACGCGGCCGGCATCGCCGAGAGCTTCCCGGGCGTGGAGCACACGCTGTCCGAGGACGGCCAGGGCGGGCCGCCGAACAACGGCGTCGTGCTGGGGCAGTACCAGTCCCGCGTCATCGACATGGCCTCGGCGTACGCCACGCTCGCCGCGTCCGGGGTGTATCGCAAGCCGCACTTCGTGCAGAAGGTCGTCAACGCCGAGGGCACGGTGCTGTTCGACGCCGGCCAGGAGGACAACTCCGGCGAGCAGCGCATCGAGAAGGCCGTCGCCGACAACGCGGTCGCCGCGATGCAGCCGATCGCCGCCTACTCCAACGGCCACGCGCTGGCCGGTGGCCGGCCGTCGGCGGCCAAGACCGGCACCAACCAGCTCGGCGACACCGGCGCCAACCGCGATGCGTGGATGGTGGGCTTCACCCCGTCGTTGTCCACCGCGGTGTGGGTGGGCACCACCGACGGCACCAAACCGCTGGAGAACAAGTGGGGTTCGCCGGTCTACGGCTCCGGACTGCCGTCGGATATCTGGAAGGCGACCATGGACGGTGCACTCGACGGCACCGACAACGAGTCCTTCCCGAAGCCTGAGGAGATCGGCGGATACGCCGGCGTGCCGCAGGCCCCGCCTCCGCCGCGCACCACCGCGCCGCCGACGCCGTCGCAGACGGTGATCCAGCCGACGTTGGAGATCGCGCCGGGCATCACGATCCCGTGGGGGCCGCCGACCACCGTTCCGGTCGGGCCGCCAGGAGCGCCGGCGCCAGAGGCCGGCGCGCCGGGAGCACCTGTTCCGCCGGGGCCGGCCGGAGCTCCGGTGCCGCCGGGTGCGCCGGTGCCGCCGCCGGGCGCTCCGCCGCCGGGTCCGCTGCCGCCCCCGTGACGGCCGAACCCGAGTCGCCGGCTCCGCCAGCCGAACCCGTCTCGCCGGCTCCGCCAGCCGAAGACCGACGGAGCCTCGACTCCCGGGACTGTCCCAGCCGCACCGACACCCTGGGCGCTGCCCTGTCCGGAACCGTCGGCGGTCCGGTCGGCAGGCACGCGCTGATCGGCCGTTCGCGGTTCATGACCCCGCTGCGGGTGATGATGATCATCGCGCTGGTGTTCCTGGCGCTGGGCTACTCGACCAAGGCCGCCTGTCTGCAGACCACCGGCACCGGGACCGCCGATCAGCGCGTGGGCAACTGGGAGAACCAGCGCGCCTACTACCAGTTGTGCTACTCCGACACGGTCCCGCTGTACACCGCGGAGCTGTTGAATCTCGGCAAGTTCCCGTACAAGTCCAGCTGGGTGGAGACCGACGCGCAGGGTAAGCCGCACGTGCAGTACGACGGCGAGCCCGCCGTGCGGTACATGGAGTATCCGGTGCTGACGGGGCTTTACCAGTACCTGTCGATGACGGTGGCGAAGACGTATACCGCGTTGACGAAGCTGGTGTCGGTGCCGGTGATCGCCGAGGTGGTGATGTTCTTCAACATCGCCGCGTTCGGGCTGGCGCTGGCGTGGCTGACCACCCTGTGGGCGACGGCGATGCTGGCGGGCACGCGACGGATCTGGGACGCCGCGCTGCTGGCCGCCTCACCGATCGTGATCTTTCAGATCTTCACCAATTTCGACGCGCTGGCAACGGCTTTCGCAGCGTGCGCGCTGCTGGCGTGGGCGCGGCGAAGACCGGTGTTGGCCGGGGTGCTGATCGGCCTCGGTGTGGCGGCCAAGCTGTACCCCCTGTTGCTGCTCGTCCCGCTGACGGTGTTGGCGGTGCGGACCGGACGTCTGCGGGAGGTCGCCAAGACGGCGGTGGCCGCGGTGGCCGCCTGGCTGGTGGTGAACCTGCCGATCATGGTGCTGTTCCCGCGCGGATGGTCGGAGTTCTTCCGGCTCAACACCCGCCGCGGCGACGACATGGACTCGATCTACAACGTGGTGAAGTCGTTCACCGGGTGGCGCGGTTTCGACCAGGACCTCGGGTTCTGGGAACCGCCGGTGATGCTGAACATGACGAGCGCGGCGCTGTTCGCGGCGTGTTGCATCGTGATCGGCTACATCGCGCTGACCGCCGAGCGGCGGCCCCGGGTGGCACAGCTGGCGTTCCTGGTGGTGGCGGCGTTCCTGCTCACCAACAAGGTGTGGAGCCCGCAGTTCTCGCTGTGGCTGGTGCCGCTGGCGGTGCTGGCGCTGCCGCACCGCCGGATCCTGCTGGCGTGGATGACCGTGGACATGCTCGTGTGGGTGCCGCGGATGCTGTATCTGTTCGGTGAGCAGAACATGGGGCTGCCCGAGCAGGCGTTCACCGCGACGGTGCTGCTGCGCGACGTCGCGGTGATCACTTTGTGTGGGTTGGTGATTCGGCAGATCTACCGGCCGGAGCAGGACCTGGTCCGCCAGGGCGGGGTCGACGATCCCGCCGGCGGGGTGTTCGACGGTGCGCCCGACGCGCCGCCGCGCTGGCTGCCGGACTGGCTGCGCCCACGGCCCCGGAGCGCGCCCGATCGTGTGCTGGCCGCAGCGAATCCGGGCTGACCGCGGTCAGGTCGACTGACGCGATTTCGCTGATCAGCGCCCGTTCCTGTAGCCTGGGCCGGTTGCCGACGCAGGCGACCCTCCTGCCACGGACACGCCGTGGCCGACAAGACCAGAGGAGGTGATGGGTTTCTCATGCGTCCATACGAAATCATGGTCATTCTCGACCCCACACTTGACGAGCGCACCGTAGCTCCGTCGCTGGAGACGTTTCTGAACGTCATCCGCAAGGACGGCGGCAGTGTCGACAAGGTCGACATCTGGGGCCGTCGACGGCTCGCCTACGAGATCGCCAAGCACGCCGAGGGCATCTACGCCGTGCTCGACGTCAAGGCCGAGCCCGCGACCGTCTCCGAGCTGGACCGCCAGCTCAACCTGAACGAGTCCGTGCTGCGCACCAAGGTGATGCGGACCGACAAGCACTAGTCCGTTTCACGTCGGGCGACACCTATGTGTACGTCGGTGCAGTTCCGTAGGCTCGCCTGCGACTGCACTTGTACGAATACGCCGCTTTGACTACACGCCCAGGAGGATCTCGTGGCTGGTGACACCGTCATCACTGTTATCGGAAACCTGACCGCTGACCCGGAACTGCGTTTCACGCCGTCCGGTGCCGCGGTTGCGAACTTCACCGTGGCTTCCACGCCGCGGACGTTCGACCGTCAGACCAATGAGTGGAAGGACGGCGAAGCGCTGTTCCTCCGCTGCAACATCTGGCGTGAGGCCGCCGAGAACGTGGCCGAGAGCCTCACCCGCGGTTCGCGAGTGATCGTGTCCGGTCGGCTCAAGCAGCGGTCCTTCGAAACCCGTGAGGGTGAGAAGCGCACCGTTGTCGAACTCGAGGTCGACGAGATCGGCCCCTCGCTGCGCTACGCGACCGCCAAGGTCAACAAAGCCAGCCGCAGTGGCGGCGGGGGCGGCGGATTCGGCGGCGGCGGGGGCGGTAACTCGCGCCCCGCGGCCAACAGCGCGCCGGCCGAGGACCCGTGGGGCAGTGCGCCCGCATCGGGCTCGTTCGGCGGCGCCGACGACGAACCGCCCTTTTGACATACCAATCAGTGATTCTCAGAAAGAGATAGACATATGGCCAAGTCCTCCTCAACCAAGAGGCGCCCGGCTCCGGAGAAGCCGGTCAAGACTCGCAAATGCTTGTTCTGCTCGAAGAAGGGCAAGAACCAGGTAATCGACTACAAGGACACGCAGCTGCTGCGTACCTACATCAGCGAGCGCGGCAAGATCCGCGCCCGCCGGGTGACGGGCAATTGCGTTCAGCACCAGCGCGATATCGCGATCGCGGTGAAGAACGCCCGCGAGGTCGCCCTGCTGCCGTTCAGCTCGTCGACGCGATAAGGACCACGACAATGAAACTGATTCTCACTGCCGAGGTGGAGCACCTCGGAGTCGCCGGTGACGCTGTCGAGGTGAAGGACGGCTACGGCCGTAACTACCTGCTGCCCCGTGGGCTGGCGATCGTGGCCACCCGTGGCGCCCAGCGCCAGGCCGAGGACATCCGCCGCGCCCAGGAGCTCAAGAGCGTCAAGGGCCTGGAGCACGCCAACGAACTGAAGCAGGCGATCGAGGGACTCGACAATGTCGAGCTGTCGGTCAAGGCGGCCGGTGATTCGGGCAAGCTGTTCGGTTCGGTCACCGCGTCCGACGTCGTCGCGGCGATCAAGAAGGCCGGCGGCCCGAACCTCGACAAGCGGACCGTGAGCCTGCCCAAGGCGCACATCAAGACGACGGGCACGCACACCGTCGGGGTGCGGCTGCACCCCGAGGTGAACGCCTCGCTGTCGCTGAACGTGGTAGCGAGCTAGCCGGCCGACCGGCTCCGCTGTCAAACGGCCGGGTGGGGACCCCTAGGGGTCTTCGCCCGGCCGTAGCCGTATCCGGTGGCGAACTTTTCCGGGCAAAGCAAAGCCAGCGAACTGCACCGGCTGTTAACCTTCTGGTCCCCGCGATGCAACGCAACACGCCCGAGACCGAAACCGAGCACGACACGCCGGGCGATTTCCCATCCACAGCTGTTCGACCGTCCTATGGTGCGTTCATCTGCGTAAACAAGGCTGTTGCAGTGAGTTATCAACAGGTTCTCCCCAGCGCCTCAACATGGCCCACCTGAGCTATCCACACTCCATCCACAGCTTCATCAACAGGGGCGACTTGCTTCCCGCCCAGCAACGTCTAGCGTTGGCCGTCGCGGGTGCAGATCTGCCGTCGACGAGCCAGTTGTCGGAGGCCGGATTTACAGTCGCGACATGCCGTTGTCGAATGTGCGTTCGATCGCGATCAAAAGGGGGTGGGTCTCGGCGTGGCCGTCGTAGATGACTTGGGTCGGCCCGGAGATCGCGGCGAGATGGAGCCGCCTCCCGGTGAGGATTTCGGCCGGCAGCCTCCCCAGGACCCCGCCGCCGAGCAGGCGGTGCTGGGCGGCATGCTGCTGAGCAAGGACGCCGTCGCCGACGTGCTGGAGAAGCTGCGTCCGGGTGACTTCTACAAACCGGCCAACCAGCTCGTCTACGACGCGATCCTGGATCTGTACGGCCGCGGTGAGCCGGCCGACGCGGTCACCGTGGCCGCCGAGCTCGACCGGCGCGGTCTGCTGCGCCGTGTCGGTGGGGCGCCGTATCTGCACACGCTGATCTCGACGGTGCCGACCGCGGCCAACGCGGGGTATTACGCCGAGATCGTGTCGGAGAAGGCGCTGTTGCGCCGGCTGGTGGAGGCCGGCACCCGGGTGGTGCAGTACGGCTACGCCGGTGCCGACGGGGCCGACGTCAACGACATCGTCGACCGCGCGCAGGCCGAGATTTACGACGTGACCGAGCGCCGCGCGGCCGAGGACTTCGTGATTCTGGAGGAGATCCTCCAGCCGACGATGGACGAGATCGACGCGATCGCGTCCGAGGGCGGTATCTCCAAGGGGGTGCCGACGGGCTTCGTCGAACTCGACGAGGTCACCAACGGATTGCACGCGGGTCAGATGATCATCGTGGCGGCCCGCCCGGGTGTCGGAAAAGCGCTCGCGCTGGACACGCCGCTGCCGACGTTGTCCGGGTGGACCACCATGGGCGCGGTCTCGGTCGGTGACTATCTGCTCGACGCCGACGGCAGGCCGACGCGGGTGGTCGCGGCCACCGAGATCCTGCTGGGCCGTCCCTGCTTTGAGATCGAGTTCTCGGACGGCACGACGATCGTCGCCGACGAGATGCACCAGTGGCCGACCAGCCACGGCATCCGCACGACCGGCATGCTGCGCGCGGTCGCCGACACCGTGACCGCCGCTCCGACGGCGAGTGCACCGGGCAACAGCGCGCTGCTGGCGCCGGGCCGCGTCGCGGTCGGCATCACCGGGGTCCGGCGGATCCCGACGGTGCCGGTGCGCTGCGTCCAGGTCGACAACGCCGAGCACCTGTACCTGGCCGGCCGCGGCATGGTGCCCACCCACAACTCCACGCTCGCACTGGACTTCATGCGGTCCTGCTCGATCAAGCACCAGTTGCCCAGCGTCATCTTCTCGCTGGAAATGAGCAAGACCGAGATCGTCATGCGACTGCTGTCGGCCGAGGCGAAGATCAAGCTGGCCGACATGCGTTCGGGCCGGATGAGCGATGACGACTGGACCCGGCTGGCGCGGCGGATGAGTGAGATCAGCGAAGCGCCGCTGTACATCGACGATTCGCCGAACCTGACCATGATGGAGATCCGCGCCAAGGCGCGTCGACTCTCGCAGAAGGCCGGGCTGCGGATGATCGTCATCGACTACATGCAGCTGATGAGCTCGGGCAAGAAGTACGAATCGCGCCAGCAGGAAGTCTCGGACTTCTCCCGCAGCATCAAGCTGATGGCCAAGGAACTCAACGTTCCGGTGATCGCGATCAGCCAGCTCAACCGTGGTCCCGAGCAGCGCACCGACAAACGTCCGCAGGTGTCGGACCTCCGCGAGTCGGGCTGCCTGACCGCGAACACGCGGATTTTGCGCGCGGACACCGGGGCTGAGGTCACGTTCGGTGAGCTGATGCGCACGGGCGAGCGGCCGCTGGTGTGGTCGCTGGATGAGCGCAAGCGGATGGTCGCCCGGCCGATGACCAACGTGTTCTACAGCGGGCACAAAGAGGTGTTCAAGGTGCGGTTGGCGTCCGGCCGCGAGGTCGAGGCGACGGCCAACCACCCGTTCATGACGCTCGACGGCTGGAAGCCGCTGGGCGAGTTGGCAATCGGTGCCCGCGTGGCGGCGCCAAGGCGGGTCCCCGAGCCGGTGCAGACGCAGCGGATGCATGATTCCGAGGTGGTGATGCTGGCGCACATGATCGGCGATGGGTCGTGCGTCAAGCGGCAGCCGATCCGGTATGCGTCGGTGGACGAGGCGAATCTGGCCGCGGTGGAGATCTCGGCGGCGCATTTCGGCGTCACGCCGATCCGCGACGAGTACGCGGCGGCACGGGTGACGACGCTGCGGCTGCGGGCGCCGTACCGGCTGACGCACGGCAAGCGGAACCCGGTTGCCGCGTGGCTGGACAGGCTTGGCCTGTTCGGCAAGCGCAGCTTCGAGAAATTCGTGCCTGCTGAAGTTTTCGCGCTCCCTGACGATCAAGTGGCGTTATTCCTGAAGCACCTGTGGGCGACCGACGGTTCGGTGCGATGGGACGCGAAGCTGGGCATCGGGCGGGTCTACTACGCGTCGACCAGCCGGCAGCTGGTCGACGACGTCATGCAGCTGCTGCTGCGGTTCGGTATCGGCTCGACGATCGTGCGCACCAAGAAGGCCGGCTACCGTGATTGCTGGCACCTCGTCATTTCGGGGGCCGATAATCAGACGCGGTTCCTGAACCACATCGGCGTACATGGCGTGAAGGCTTCGGCGGCAAGGGAGGTCGTCGAGAATCTGGCCGGCCGGACGCGGAACCCGAATACGGACACGGTCCCGCTGGAGGTTTGGCAGAAGGTGCGCGCCAATCTGTCGGAACGTGGCGTGACGCACCGCAAGTTCGCCGAGGCGATGAAGACGCAGTTCTGTGGGTCCACCATGTGGAAGCACTCGCCGAGCCGGAGCAGGCTGCACCGAGCTGCTGCGGTGCTGGAAGACCGCGAGTTGCACGATTTGGCGACCAACGATGTGTTCTGGGACAGGATCGTCGAGATCACCAGCATCGGTGAGCACGACGTGTACGACGGAACCGTTCCTGGCACACATAACTTTGTGGCACAAGGGATTTCGCTTCACAACAGCCTCGAGCAGGATGCCGATATGGTAATTTTGCTGCACCGGCCGGATGCGTTCGAGCGGGATGACCCGCGCGGCGGCGAGGCGGACCTGATTCTGGGCAAGCACCGTAACGGCCCGACGAAGACGATTACCGTTGCGCACCAGCTGCATCTGTCGCGATTCGCGAACATGGCCAAGCAGTAATTCGTCGTGTGACTTCTCAAGTTTGGGCCGAGTCGCTGACCTGCTGGGCGTCGGTACCGCCGAAACTGTGCGCAAATGGGTCCGCCAGACCGAGATCGACGGCGGCGCTCGGGCGGGGCAGACGACCGAGGAATCCGAGTTGCTGCGCAAGCTGCGCCAAGAGAACGCCGAACTCAAGCGGGCCAACGCGATCTTGAGGCGGCGTAGGTTTTCTTCGCCGCCGAACTCGACCGGCCCTCTCAGTAGTCGTGGAGTTCATGACCGCCCACCAGCACAGGCGGGTGGGCGCTGATGGTCTCAAGTGGGGTGTCGAGTCGATGTGCGCCGTACTGTGCGAGTACTGCGTGCCGATCGCCCCGTCGACGTATTACGCCCACCGCGCCCACCGTGGCCCCTCCAAGGCCGACTGGGCCGACGCGCAGGTGATCCATGCGATCTACCAGCTCCGTCAGTCCAATGCGCTATATCGGGTTCTAGGTGCCCGTAAGACGTGGATTGTGTTGCACACCAACGGACTCGATGTCTCACGCTGTGCCGTTGAACGGGTCATGCGGGAGATGGGATGGCGCGGTGCCTGCAAACGGCGCCGGGTCCGCACCACCGTCGCTGACCCGGCCGCGACCCGAGCCCCGGACCGGGTAGCTCGGCGGCGGTCGGGATACCGCGCGTTCCGCGTGAGCAGCCCACTGCGCTGGCTCGGAGCAGCATTGCCGTCGAACTCGACGACCTGATGCGCTGCGTCGACGCCGCCTGCATCGATCGGTAGAGATATCGAGTAGTCCGCTACTCACCTGGATTCTCTTGGGGACGGAGACCATGGAGTGTTGACATATCCAGCACCGGAGGAGGAGAAGTGACATGGGCACCAGGACAGCCGCATCGAGGCGGCCCGTCGGCTTCAGCATCGAAGCTGACGAAGTAATCAATCCAGCGGAAGCGTTATCGGTGCATCTGCCTGCGGCGGTGGACATGCAGGCGGCACGGGCTGCTGTCCGGGTGACGTACGCCGGTGAGGACCTACCTGTACGGTTCAGCCTCGGGTCCGACGGTCGGTCGATCTCCGTCGCGCTTACAGAAGGCTTGTCGGGGCGGCTCGGCGCGCACGTCCTTGAAGTCGTGGAACTGGTCAGCACTGAAGGAGACAGACTGGTGGACCAGGTACATCTACCCTTCTGCGTTCTCCCGATAGGGGTCAACCCGGACAACAACTTCTTCGTCGAACACAGCGTCCGTCTCGAGTTCAACGACTTGAACGTGTCCCGGCTGTCGCCTGGCGAGCAGGGCAGGAACGGCCATGTCGACGTGTTGAAGGTGGTTGACCGCCAGACCGGTGAGCCGGCCGAACTGGCGTGCGGCTCCTCAGGTTCTCGTGGGTAGCTGGGGGTGGAGTCCGCCGCGGCAGAGGTAGATCATTGAGGCCAGTGTTTGGGCGGAGTGGTGGCCGTATCCGCGGGCGTTGATCAGCCTGGTCGTGGCGTTGATTCCTTCGAGTAGGGCGTTGGATATGCCGAGTTCGATGGCGGCGAGGATCGGCTCGAAGTAGGCCTGAAAGCGTTTGCCGAGCGAGATGAAGACAGGAATGCGGGATCGTTTGGCCGCGGTGATCCAGGCTTTAAGAAGTTGCCGGGCTTGACCGGGTGGATGGTCGTAGCGGTAGAGATCTCGGACCTGTTCTTTCAGTGCCCAGGCCCGTCCGATATGGCGGTTGGTCTTGGCGATGTGGTTGACCAGGTCGCGTTTGGACTCGCTGAGTTTGTCCTCACCAGTGCGCAGCGCCCAACGGCCGGCTTTCCAGTCCGCGGTGCTCATCATGGCGCGGCCGGGGCCGGTGGCCGCGCCGGCATAGACGCGATCGAGAGCTCGGTTGACCCACTGCATCAGGTGGAAGCCGTCGTAGCAGATGACAGCGTCTGGCAGATGCTCGGCGGTGGTGCTGGTGTAAACGCTGGAGAAGTCCATGCTTACTGCCTCGATGCGATCGAGAATTGAATCTGGTTGGCTGGTATAGAAATTGGCTAGTGATTCCTTGCTTCGTCCGGGCTGGATGTCGATGACGGTGCCGGTGTCGTGATCGCCGATGATGGTCAGGTAGCGGTGCGGGTGGCGGTAGCAGACTTCGTCGACACCGATGCGGTAGAGGGTGTCGAGTCGGCGTTGATCGAGGAGTTCGGCGACGCCGCGGTTGATGATGGCGGTGACGGTTTCCCAGGCGCAGCGCATCAGCGTGGCCACCGATGTGCGGTCGGTGCGTTGGGCCAGCCACAGCACCGTGTCTTCGAAGTCGCGGGTGTGGCGGGCACCGGGCCGCGCCCACGGCAGCTCCTCGGTGATCACGCCGCACTCGGGGCAGTCCAGGCGGCGGATCTCGTAGACCAGCCATAGCCGACGATGGGCCAGATCGAGGTGGCGCCAGCGTCGGCGGCGCCGGTCGTAGACCGACCGGAGGCGTTTGCCGCACGGGCAGCTCAGCAGGCGTGCGGTGGGCCGCAGCACCACTTCGACATCTCGGTCGCCGATGCTGACTTCGGTGACGGTGGCTCCGGGAATGGCCAAGAGACGGTTAAATGCAGTACTGACGCGCACGCGAGTCGTCCTAAAGGTTGCGGTTGGTGTGGTAACCCCGAAAACCTAAAGGCCCGACCGCGTGCGCGTCGCCCGTTTCACAGCCGACTCGCCGAACCTCTTACACACCAACCAAAATCGCCGCTGAGCAGCACAAAAGCGCCCACTAGAACACTAGGAGCGCCACTGGCGTTCGACCAACACGGTCAGCGGGTGGACATCGCCGCGCGGCTCAGGGAACTGGAAGTGCTGCGTAACGAACGATTCGGGAAGATGAGCGCCGGAATGTTCGATCTCCTCGAAATAGCTGGGGAACAACGGATCCCGGTGGTGGTGTGGGCCGCATTCGAGTTGCCCCCGGCGCCCTACGAGAAGCCTACTGATCGTCGCAGTGTCGAGCCCCCACGCGGCGAGGAACGTGTGACCGCAATGCTGCGCGGGGCCGTGGCCAACCTCGAGCAGACACTGCGCCGTTACGACGTGGTTGTTGGGGAAGAATCGCGGCGTGATGACGGCGTGCCGCTGGTCCGGGTGGAGGCCAACGTCGAACAGCTACGGTCCTTGGCCCGGGAGGACGCGGTGGGCGCGATCTTTTTCGACGACACCACCGCTATCAATGACTTGGACAATTCGATTGCGGCGGCGCGTTCGAATCAGGCTCACCTCATGGGATTTGACGGTACCGGTGTGCGCGTAGCTGTGTTCGAGGACGGCCCGAGCGTACTCACCGACCTCAGTTTCGCGGACCGATACATCGACAATCCGTCGGCCAGTGATCACGCGAGGTTGACCTCGGCGATCATCAAGAACACCGAAACCGACAGGCCCCACGGGCATGCACCTGATTGCGACCTCTACTCGGCCAACTCCTCGGACAACGACGCGCTGCGGTGGGCGGTGCGCGATCAAGGCTGCACGGTGGTCAGTCAAAGCTTCCACCGGTCCAACGAGCCGGGCGGAAGCGGGCTGCAAGGAGATGACGTACTTAAGGACTGGCTCGCGCTGCGGTGGCCGTATCCGACGATCCTGCAGGCTGCCGGTAACTTCTGGGAAGGAGACTCCGACAACAT
Source organism: Mycobacterium sp. SMC-8 (assembly GCF_025263565.1). NCBI lineage: Bacteria > Bacillati > Actinomycetota > Actinomycetes > Mycobacteriales > Mycobacteriaceae > Mycobacterium > Mycobacterium sp. SMC-8. Next base: position 1,466,958 of record NZ_CP079865.1, on the reverse strand, counting down.
CGACCCGCCAGAAAGTGAATACGTCAACCACAAGGGCTACAACACATTTGCCGTCGGCAACCACAACGACAACGTGAGCGCGATGTCGGGGTCATCGGTCTTCCGTAACCCCACCTCTTCGCACGGTGATCGCGAGCTGCCCGAGATCGCCGCCAATGGCACCACAGTGTCGGCCGTGGGAGAGAACAACGAAACCGGCACCAGCTTCGCTGCGCCAGCGGCGGCAGGTGTGGTGGCACTCCTGCAAGATGTCGACCCAGTATTGGCCTCCTGGCCGGAAGGTTGTCGGGCGATCATGCTCGCAGCGGCCGGCCGAAACATTCGCGGCAATACGTGGTGGCAGGACGTCTCAGCCGGTGTGGACGGTCGAGACGGGGCCGGGGCGGTGGACGCGAGCGCCGGGATCGCGATCGCCCGGCAGCGACGCACACGCAACTCGTCGGCGTCGCGCCGCGGCTGGGATGTCGGCACGTTGTCCTCATCGGTGATCGGCCGAGACGGGTTGGCCACCTTCCGGTATCACATCGCGGTGCCGCCCTTGCTGTTCCTGCCGCGAGTAAAGGTGGCCATCGCGTGGGACAGCGCGGTGCGGACCGTGAACTTCGTGGGACTGACTTTCCCGTTGACATCGGCATTGACGGTCGACCTCGACCTGCAGGTGCGGGACAGCAGTGGGATGATCGTGGGCTCTTCTGCCTCGTGGGACAACAGCTACGAGATCGTCGAATTCGCCGCACAAGCGGGCGAGACCTATGAGATTGTCATCCGGCGGTGGTCGGGTAACGACGATGTGTGGTTCGGTGTCGCCTGGAATGCGACCGGGCGCAGCATTCTGATTCCCACCGTGGACGTCGAGGCCCCGCTGGGGTAGTCCACTTCGCTTCTGCCCGTCTGCCGAGACAGACCACTCGATGTGTCAGACGATGGGGGCGGCGCGTCGGCTTCATCCGGCACGCTGTCCTGCGGTCTGTCCTGCGGTGACGGACAAGGTAGGTCCAGTAGTTACCTCATTCGATGTCGTCGAGGCGACCATTGCGCAGCTGCGTAATACCCTGTGGCGCAACGAGTTGACCAGCGAAACGGGCATGTTTGAGTTCGGTGGTGGGGCTGAACCCCAGGTTGCCCGAGGCCGACTGCGAGGCAGACCGGCGCCGTGCTTACGGCGAGGTCCTGGGCCCACTCGACGTCATCACTTGATGAAGAAGTTACGGCCGGGCTGGTCGGATATGCAGTACTCGGATTGCACGGTGGGGTGGACGACTCTGTCCGAGTAATCCACCCCAGCAGGGTGCGCCTATGCGTCACCCAAACTCGGCCGGTAGTCCGCTGCCGCGGCCTCAGCAGCGAGCAACGCACCCAATTCGCCCTCCTGCTGGGCAACAAACACACCGATAACCTGCCGGCACACCTCAGGCACGCTGACCCCTCGCATATCAGCAATACGTTTCAACCCGACCAGCATTGACGTCGACACGTGAAACTGCACGGCGAACTGACCGCACGAACCATCCTCGGGCGGTAGCCCCGGACCAACGACCACCGGATGATCTGACCCGAATTCATCAACATCAGCACCGCGAGCTCTCTCTACGGCCCCACCAGTAGCGCCGCCAACAACGCCCTCGTCCGGGTCCCGGAACTCCTCATGGCTGAACAAACCCATTGCGTCCACGCTAGAGGGACTGTCGTAGAAACGGTGTAAGTGGCCTCACGGCGCCCGGTGTGTCGGGGCGTAAGGCTCATGACTTGACCGAGACTGTCGTGGCTGTGGAGCCATCGCAGAATCCTGCAGATGAGGCCGCTGCGGCGACGATCGACGTACGCGACGCTCGCGCCGTTGATGAACTCGAAGTCGCCCGCGAGTTGGTGCGCCAGGCCCGCGAAGCCGGGGTCGCGTTGACCAGGCCGGGTGGGTTACTCAAGGCGATGACCAAGACGGTCATCGAGACCGCCCTGGACGAGGAACTGTCCGACCACCTCGGCAATGACCGCCACGACCCTGCAGCGCATGGAAGTGGCGACTCCCGCAACGGAACCCAGTCCATGACCGTCGTGACCGATTCCTGCGGCACCATCGACATCGACGTACCCCGCGATCGGGCCGGCACCTTCGAACCGGACATCGTCAAGAAGCGTCAACGCCGTCTGGCCGACGTCGACGAGGTGATCCTGTCGCTGTACGCCCGCGGGCTCACCACCGGGGGGAGATCAGCGCCCACTTCGCCGACATCTACGGCGCCGAGGTCTCCAAGGACACCATCAGCCGGATCACCGACCGCGTCGTGGAGGAGATGACGGCCTGGCACACCCGCCCGTTGGAGCCTGACCGGTGTACGCCCCGGTGTTCATCGACGCCCTGCACGTCAAGATCCGCGACGGTCAGGTCGGCCCCCGACCGATCTACGCCGCGATCGGAGTGGACCTGGCCGGACACCGCGACGTGCTGGGCATGTGGTCCGGTGTGGGTGACGGGGAATCGGCCAAGTACTGGCTGGCGGGTTCGATACCGGGAAATCCTGAGCCGCAAGCGCCTGGCTGGAGTTCATGTGTACCTCCTGAATATCTACGTGATCTGGTGGACGTAAACGGGCCGGTTGGTGACTTGACCGTCGCGGACCCTGACGTTGATGGAATTATTGGCGCACCCAAGATGACCGGCGGAAGCACGAGGACCGCATCCGCGCTGCCATGGGGCTGTCGCGGGCCGCCGGCATCCGGGACGTCCCGCTCCTGGGCCCAGCGGGGCGAATCCACCACCCCATACTGGTCCTCGCAGGATGATCCCACGCGAATCCCATGTCCCGACTTGTTAATACACCTGCTGCCCGATGCTCGTTCGACGTCAAGCCGTCCACCCAGGTGAGCCGTCCCGCGTGACTCCGTCGGCGTCCGAAATCGATCCGAGCACGGTTAACGTCTTCGGCTGAACCCAAACGAGAACGCTGTGGTTTGAGAGCGCGGCGCGCGGGTAGGCACGGCCGATGGGGTCAGCCCACTTCACCGACATCACCGTGCACGTCGACGGCGTCAAGCTCGAGTACCTCGGTGTGCCCACCCCCAAGAAGGGCTGCGACCACGGCCAGTGCGGAACCTGCACTGTCTTACTCGACGGCCGCCGCGCCACCACCGCGATCGATATTCCCCCGCCGCCCGACGCTGCCCGCTCGACGTACCGCAAGGTCCGCGACCGAGCCTTTGCGTTCGCACTGATCTCGGTGGCTGCCGAACTGGTTGTCCATGACGGCAATGTCACCTCGCCGACGCCGTCACCACCGTGGCCCACAAGCCGTGGCGGGCATATCGTGCGGAGGAAGCCCTCGTCGGCGCCCCCGCCACCGAGGAGCCTTTCCGTCACGGCCCGGATGCCGAGCTGGAACGTGCAGAACCGTTGCCCGGCAACGAGTTCAAGGTCGGACTGGCCGCGCGCAGGTTGGTGGCTACGTTGACCACCCTGGCGGAAGGAAGGCAGCAGTGACCGGCATTGAGCCTCGCGCCATCGGCACCGCGCTGACCCGGCTCGACGGGCGGGCCAAGGTCACCGGCACCGCCCCGTACGCGTTCGAGTACCGCGTGAAAGACCCGCTGTACCTCCACCCTGTGCAGGCCACGATCGCCAGAGGACGCATCACGGCGATGGACACCACCGAGGCCGACGCCGTAGACGGTGTCACGGCCGTGCTGACCGTGTTCGACGCGCCTCGTCTGGCTGATACCTCTGACGGCGACCTGACCATCCTGCAGGACGACGAGGTGCACTACCACGGCCAGATCATCGGCGGCGTGATCGCCGAAAGCGCTGAAAACGCCCGCCACGCTGCCAGTCTGGTGCGGGTGCGCTACGACGCCGATGCTCACGACACCGAACTGCGCTCCGACCACCCGGAGTTGTACGCGCCCGAGAAGGTCAAGTCGTTCCCTACCGACACCTCCGACGGCGATATCGAGGCCGCGCTGCGCGACGCGCCGATCACGGTCGATCAGACCTACACCACGCCGCTCGAGCACAACAACCCGATGGAACCCCATGCCAGCATCGCGATTTGGGATACCGACGGCGACCGACCACAGCTGACGCTGTACGACTCCACTCAGGGTGTGCACGCCTGCCGGAAGCAGATCGCGACGACGTTCGGCCTCGACCAAGAGCAGGTGCGTGTCGTGGCGAAGAACGTCGGTGGCGGCTTCGGATCGAAGGGCGCACCGCATTCGCACAACGTCCTCGCCGTCATGGCCGCACAACGCGCCGAAGGGCGACCGGTGAAGTTGGCCGTCACCCGCCAGCAGATGTTCGCGTTCGTCGGCTACCGAACCCGGACCATCCAGCACATCCGCCTCGGTGCCCGGCGTGATGGAACGCTGACCGCTGTCAGCCACGATGTCGTCGAACAGAGTTCGCGGGTAAAGGAATACGCCGAGCAGACCGCGACGGCGACGCGGATGATGTATGCCGGCCCCAACCGCAAGACCTCACATCGGCTCGTGCCGCTCGACGTGGCCGTCCCATTCTGGATGCGGGCACCCGGCGTGTGCGCCGGCATGTACGCCCTCGAGGTTGCGATGGACGAGCTCGCCGTCGCCTCCGGCATCGACCCCATCGAGCTGCGCCGCCGCAACGAGCCCGATGTCGACCCCGAGACCGGCCACCCGTGGTCGGACCGCCGTCTCGTCGAATGCCTTCACACCGGCGCCGAGCGCTTCGGCTGGGCACCGCGCGATCCCACACCCGGAATCCGCAGCGACGGCGAATGGTTGGTCGGCACCGGTGTCGCCTCGGCGGTATATCCGGCAAAAACTTCGCCCGGCAACGCCGCCCGCATCGAGACCGTCGCACCTGACCGCTACGCGGTGCAGATCGGGGCGGTCGACATCGGCACCGGAACCTGGACCGCGCTGACCCAGATCGCCGCCGACGCGCTCGGCTGCGAGACGACAGCTATCGAGCTGCAGATCGGGGACACGGCATTCCCGAACGCTTCGGTGGCCGGTGACTCGGCGGGCATCAGCTCGTGGGGTGGTGCCGTCGTCGCCGCCGCGCAGCGATTTCGGCGGGAACACGGCGAACAGCCGGCCGTCGGCGCAAGCACCACGGTCGAGGCGCCGAAGAGCGAGGAGGCGCAGAACTACGGAATGTACTCGTTCGGAGCGCAGTTCGCCGAGGCGCGGGTCAACCGCGTCACCGGCGAGATCCGGGTGTCCCGCATGCTCGGTGTCTTCTCGATCGGCCGGGTGATCAACCCGATGACGCTGCGCTCCCAGCTGATCGGCGGCATGACCATGGGTCTGTCGATGGCACTGCACGAAGAAAGCGTGCTCGACCACCGATTCGGCCACGTCGTCACCCAGGATCTGGCCACTTATCACATCAGCGCGCACGCCGACATCCCCGACATCGACGCCATCTGGCTCGACAGCGTCGACGCGCACTCCAACCCGATGGGGTCGCGCGGCGGGGGCGAGATCGGCATCGTCGGTGCGCCCGCAGCGGTGACCAACGCGATCTACCACGCCACCGGCCTGCGGGTGCGCGACCTGCCCATCACCTGCGACGCGCTACTGGCAGTGCCAGCCGGCGGCCGATCGTTGCCGATGAAGTCACCCGAAACGTAGTGACCGCAAACCGTTCTTGTGCAGCATGACGGGGCCGACGATGGTGGTGGCCCCATCGTCGGGTTGAACCCACCAGGCCCAGTTCGCCGGCGCAATGTTGCGCCGGCGGGGCGAAGCGCGGCTTGACGCGCTGCTGTGATGGTGAGTGCCATGAAGACGGCATCGCGTTCCGTAGCTCTTCCGGCGGACCTGGTCACGATCGACGCGGCATTCCCGCCGCCGACGCGACCACAGTCGCTCGAAATGCTTTGAGCCGGAGCCGAAACCACTCCCGCAGGAAAGGTAAGGACGATGTCGCAGATGACCGATGAGGAATACCGGCGGTTCCTGGGTGCGGGCACCAGAACCGCGAAAGTCGCGACCACCCGCGGCGACGGCCGTCCGCACGTGGTCCCGGTCTGGTTCCTGTTGGACCACGACGACCTTGTCTTCACCACCGGCAAGACGTCCGTCAAGGGCCGCAGCGTGCTGCGCAGCGGCCATGTCGCGGTGTGCGTCGATGACGAACGGCCCCCGTATGCGTTTGTCGCTGTCGACGGCAGGACCACGACCAACGACGATCCAGAAGAACTGCTCAGCTGGACGACCCGCATCGCAGCCCGATACGTCGGCCAGGAGCGCGCCGAGTACTACGGCAAGTTCAAGCGCGGGACCCGATCAGATGGTGGTGCGGGTCAGGCCGACGCGGGTTGTGTCCGAGAACAACGTCATGGGTGAGTAATCGCACCGCCCAGCCGTCGCGCACACGGTTCATAACGCTCCACCAGAGACTCTCCGAACTCCCCGGGCAGATTTGGTGGTTCTGACAGCCCCGGCGTGACTGTGATGCCGGCTTCGCGAATTGCCGCGCGTATACGGCCGGACAAGCCGGGAAGCGTCTGCTGGGAAGGCGGGACCGAGCTGGGCGGCACACCGTTATCGTCGAATAGGTGACATACCGATGCGCGGAGCCTGACCAGCGTTGCCTGAGTCGCCGTGGCTGCTGATCGACCCCCGGCGTCGGCCGCGTCTCCCTTCGACGGATCGGACACCGCGGCGGCTCGGGCGGCGCACCATCGTCACCGACGATCGCACCCTGGACGGACTTCATCCGGACTCCAACGGGCCGCAACTGGTACCGGGCACACAACAAGAGCATCGTCGCCGCCTACGTCGACCACGAAGCGTCCGCGCGCCAGGAGAACGAGGCGGAGCGATTCTTCCTCAATGTGACGCTGGCGCGGGTGCTGTTCGCGCACGCACTGGCCGCGGCGCCCAGGATGGCGTTGGGCCCACTCAGCTCCGTGGCGCGCGTTCTCGGTGATCCTCGCCTGGGAGCTGTCGGACTGTTCATGTCACTGAGCAAGGTGGTGCCGACGGTTTATCCCGCCGATCGAGAGGTCAAGGTTTATCTCGCTGATGAGAACCGGCTGAGCCGGCTGCTCGACTACGGCGTCATCGCGCCCCGCCTGCAGCCTCTCTACGCCTGGTCCGCGAGTGAACTCGAGCAACCTGAACTCCTGCGCTTCATTCAAGACGGCGCTCCGGTCTATGCCTGGCCGTACGAGTCGCGGTGGGTATGGCAACCCGCCACCCCCACGCTGCCGACGCAGCCGGTCACTCCGGCGCTGGCGCAGCGGTGAATCCCGAAGGGTCACTGCTTCGCCCGCGTGCGTTGAGCGGCCGCGATCAGTGCGGCCGTGTACGGGTGCGCAGGCGCGTCGAACACCTCGGTGGTGCGCCCGTGTTCGACGACCCGGCCCCGCCGCATGACGGCCACCCGTGCACAGCCGTGCCCCACCAGGACGAGGTCGTGGGTGATGTGCAGGATCGCAACACCTTTGGTGACCGCCAGTTCGCTGATCAGGTCGACGATGTCGCGGCGCAGCGTCGCATCGAGCATCCGGGTGGGCTCGTCGGCGAGCACCAGCCGAGGCTCGGTCACCAGTGCCCTGGCGAAAGCCACTCGTTGTCGTTCGCCGCCGGATAGCTGATGCGGGTAGCGGGTGAGGTGGCGAGGATGCAGGTTGACGGCGTTCAGAGCATCGGCGGCTCGCTCCCGGTGCTCCTTCCGGTCACCGATGCGGTGGATGACCAGCGGTTCGGCGACGATGTCGAGGACTCGCAGCGTCGGGGGCAGGGCGGCGTACGGGTCCTGGGACACCAGGTGCAACCGCCGCCGCTGGCGCCGCGCGGCCCGGCGGCGCAGTCCCACGAGGTCAACCCCGTCCAGCCGGATGGCCCCCGAGTCGGGCGTGACGAGTCCGGCGACAGCTCTTGCGACGGTTGACTTTCCGACGCCGGACCCGCCGACGAGCCCGATGGTTTCCCCCGCCGCGATCGTGAGATCGAACTCGTCGACAGCCCGTACCCCACCGAAGCTCACGACGAGCCCCTCGACGTCGAGCGCGGGTGACTGTTCGCCCTTCACGAGGTTGTTCCCGCGGTCGTGAAACGCGGTACCGCGTCGACCAGACTGCGCGTGAAGGGGTGTGCCGATGCGGTGAGCACCTGTTCGGTCGGGCCGGTTTCGACGATCCGACCGGCCTGCATCACCGCGATCCGATCGGCGATCCGCCCGACCACGTTCAGATCGTGCGACACGATCAGCAATGCGAGGTTCAGCCGGCGACGGATGTCGTCGAGCAGATCGAGCACTTCGCCCTGAACGACGCCGTCGAGCCCACTGGTCGGTTCGTCGGCGACGACCACGGCGGGGTCGTTAATCAGTGCCATCGCAATGACGACACGTTGGCACATGCCGCCGGAGAACTGGTGCGGATAGTTCGCGCCGCGAGCCGGATCGAGCCCGACCAGGTCCAGCAGCTCGTCGGCCCGCGCGCGTGCCGCGGCCCGCGTGACCGGTCGGTGGGCGCGAACTGCTTCGGCGAGCTGCGAACGGACGGTACGGACCGGGTTCAGCGCGCTGATCGCGTCCTGCGGCACCAACGCGATCCGGTCGCCGCGCAGTGCCCGCAGCTCCTCGGCTGTGAGCGTCGCCAGGTCCCGGCCCTGAACCGCGACGGTGCCTTCGGTCACCGTCGCCGCTGGCGGCAGCAGCGCGATGGCGGCCGCAGTGACCGTGGATTTGCCGCTACCGGATTCCCCGACCAGGCCGACCAGCTCGCCTGCCCTGACGGTAAGGCTCAGATTGTCCACGGCGGTGACGACACCACGGTCGGATTGATACGTGACGGTCAGATTTCCGATCGCCAGCGGCGGGGCCTCCGCGTCGACCGGGCCGGCGGCACGGGCCGGCGCGGATCGAGACGGTAGACCGTCGCGCAGCGAGGGCCGGGCGCGTTCTTCGAACGCGTAGCCGAGTAGTGCGAAGGCCAGGACTGTGACCGCGATCGCCAGGCCCGGTGGGACCACCCACCACAGCCAGGCGTCGGTGAGGAATGCGTTGCGGGAGTGTGCGTTCGAGAGCGTGGAGCCCCAGCTCTTGGCGGTGACGTCACCGAGTCCGAGGAAGGCGAGGGACGCCTCCAACAGGATCGCGGACTTGGTGGCGAGGACGAACTGCGGCACCAGCAGCGGGGCAACCGCCGGCAGGATGTGCCGAGGGAGGACGTGGCCGGCACCGGCGCCCATGGCGCGCAGCGCCTGGATGTGGTCGCGTTCGCGCAGGGAAAGCACCTGCGCCCGCAGCTCGCGCGCGATACCGGCCCAGATCACGGCACTGATGACAATGACCTGGGTGATCAGGCCCGGGCCGGCGAACACCCCGATGACGATGGTCAACGGCAGTACCGGCAGTGCCAAGACCACGTCGACGAGGCGCATCAATACGGTGTCCACCCAGCCTCGGGCGTAGCCCGCGAGCAGTCCGATGCTCGCCCCGATGACCGTCGCCGCCAGCGCCGCGACGATCCCGATCAGCAGGGAGATGCGCGCGCCGTAGATCAGCTCGGTCAGCAGATCGTGCCCTACGTCGTTGGTGCCCAACAGATGCGCGGCCGACGGAGCCGAGAATGGCCGCGCGACCCGATCGCCTGGCGCGTAGGGCGCCAGCAGCGGTGCCGCCAGGGCAACGAATACCAGCACTCCGAGGAGGGTGAGGCCTACCATCGCGAGCCGCCGCGAGCGGGTTCTCATGACGGCACCGTCGGCGTCGCGGCCGGGTCTCGGTGTTCGCGCCGTACCCGAGGATCCAGGAGTGGATAGGTGAGGTCGGCCAGCAGATTCGCCGCCACGATCCCGATCGTGATCAAGAGGAAACCGCCCTGCAGCAAGGGGTAATCCCGTGCTGTGACCGCGTTGAACATCAACCGGCCGATCCCCGGGTACGCGAAGACCGTCTCGACGACGACGGCGCCGGACATCAACGTCCCGACGGCGAGCGTCACGTTGGTGTACACCGGCAGCAGCGCGTTCCGCAGCGCGTGGGTGAGCACGATCCGTCGTTCGGAGAGGCCCTTGGCCCGAGCGAGCCGGACGAACGGCTCATCCAGGACGGTTGTCATCGCAGCCCTGGCCAGCAGGAAGAACCCGCCGACAGTGGCCAGTACGAGCGTGGCCACCGGCAACACCATGCGAGCGGCGACGTCGGCGAGCCACTCCAGGCCGTCGCCGTCGATGGCCGCAGCACCGTAGGACGGGAAGAGCCCGAGCTGCACCGCGAACACGGCCACAAGGACCATGCCGATCCAGAAGCCGGGCATGGCGTCGAGCAGCAGGACACCGATGACCGAGCCCGCGTCGCGACGGGTGCCGCGCCGCCAGGCCGCCCACGCGCCGACAAGGGTGCCGATCAGGAAGGCGAGCAGGATCGATACGGCGGCCAGGGCAACCGTCCAGGGCAGGTAGTCCAGCAGAATGTCGACGACCGGCCGGTTGAACTCGATCGATGTTCCCAGGTCACCCCGTACCAAGTCAGCCCAGAACGAGCCGTACTGTTCGAGGATGGAGCGGTCCAAGCCGTAGCTGGCCCGGATCTCGTCCAACAGTTCCGGTGCCAGATCCCCATTCTGGCCGTACAGGTAGACGATCGGATCGCCACCGGAGAGGTGTGGCAGCGCGAAATTCATTGTGGCCGCGGCCCATAACACCAGTGCGTACTGCCCGATCCTCGCCAGTAGCCGGCCGGACTTCACCCGTCCGGGGCCGTGGTCCGCGCTTCGTGAGGCATACACGGGTGCCTCACGGCGTCACCACGGCGTTGGCCGCTTCAGCCCTGTCGCGCGGAATCAGCGACCATTTGTGCATGATGCCGTACCCCGGTGAGTCGACGAACCCGGCGTAGCTACCGGCCCGGTAGGCGAAGTACTTGTCGGGATGGTAGAGCGCCACCACCGGCGGCACCTCGTTCAGCAGCCGCTGGATCTCGAAGCCTGCCTCGCGCCGGTCTTCCAGCGTGGCGGTCTGCTTCCAGCTGTCGATCTTCTGCTCGAGTTCCGGGTACGGGTACTCGTCGAGATTCCAGGAGGAGCCCGAAAACAGGCTCAGCACATACTGTGTGGGGTCGGCCACGGTATGCGGGACTCCATCCCGAACCAGGAGATCAAAGGTCTCCATGTCCTTGCCGGAGGCAGCGTGCCGCCCAGCGTCCAACGGCCGCACATCGACTGCGAGGCCGACTTCACCGAGCTGTTCGGCGACTACCTCGGCAGCGCGGACCTGTGTGGGTTCGGCACCTTTCACCTCCACGGTGAGCGTGATCGGAGAGCCATCGGGACTCTCGCGCAGACCATCTCCGTTGACGTCGCGATAGCCGGCCTCGTCGAGGATCGCGCGTGCTCGCTCCGGGTCGGTCGGTGTGGAGGCCTCGGGATCTGCCCACGGTGAGTCGGGATGCATCCGTCCCAGCGTCGCTGCGCGTCCGCGACCCAGCACAACGACCTCGAGCAGCTCCTCCTTGTCCAGCGCCAGCGATACCGCGCTGCGCACCCGGGCGTCGGCGAACATCGGTTTGGTGTAGTTCATCCGGAGGTCGACCTGTTCGAGCGGGGTGGTGTTCACGACCTCGATCGTGTCGGAGGCCTCGAACGCGTCCAGCAACTCCGGCGGAACCTGACGGGCGGCCACGTCGATCTCACCCGAGCGCAACGCCGTGAATGTGGCCGAGGGATCCTCGATGACCGTCATCACCAGCTCGTTGACTTGGGGCTTGCCGCCGAAATACTCGTTGAATGCGGTGAATCGGTAGCCGGTGATCGGGTCGTACTCGGCGAGCCGGTATGGGCCGGTGCCGACCGGCAGCGCGGTGACCTCTTTGACGCTCTCCGGCGGAATCTGCGACCAGATGTGTTCGGGCAGGATCGGAAGGTCGGCAAGCGTCACCGTGCCGAGCTCCGGGCAGGGAAACGCGCACTCGAAACGTACTGTGTCACTGTTGATTCGGGTCGTCGAGGTGATCTCGGGAATCGTCGTGATGTGGTGGGTCCAGCGGCCGGTGTCGGCCTTTTGGCCGTAGGCGAAGGTGAACTCCACATCGGCGGCGGTGAACGGCTCGCCGTCGTGCCAGGTGACGTCGTCTCGGACGGTGACGTCCCAGGTGCTGGGGTCGACCATGGTGACCTCGGAGGCCAGCCACGGCTGCGGATCGTCGACAAACGGAGACGGTGCGACGAGCTTGTCGTAGACCAGCTCGCTGATCCATTCCTCGTGCTCGACGAAGATGTTGACCGGGCCGACGTCCAGCGGGATCGCCACGGTGAGCCGGTCAACCGTGTCCGGGCCGGCACTGGGTCCTGAGCCCTCGTCGGCACATCCGCCAATCATCAATGCAGACACGCACATCAGTGCGCTCCACCGGTATTTCATCGCACACTCCCGGGTAGCAGGGTCGTTGTCACCCAGGGCAGAAATGCGGCCAGGAAACGCGCGCTGGCGGGTGCCCGGGTATGGCCGAAATGCGCTAGTGGATCGATGGTGCTGACCATCAGCGTGCCGCCCGACGCCGGGCGCTCCAGATATGCGACGGCCGATCCGTCGGGTGCGCTGAGTAATACCTCGGCCCCGGCGGGCGCATCGAGGACACCGTGGTGGTGCAGGGCCTGTCCGGCGGCGCCCACCTCGTTGTGTGACCAGGCCCCGCCGAGGCGGGTCTGTCCGGCGCCACCGACCGGGCGGAAGGTCCAACGCAGCGATCGCGGCCATCCCCCCTGCTGCTCACCGAACATCAACACGATCCCCCCGCGCTCCAGCAGTGCCTCCAGCTGCGGAGCAAGCCGGGACAACCGGCGTTTGGGGGTCCCCTCGGGCACCCAGACCGCCTGCGCGTCGTCGATCGCCGAGTGGTCCGTCGAGCCCGTGTACACCACCGCATCGAGGTGCGCGCGGTGGTCCGGCTCGGCGAATGTCGCGGTTTCCGCAGCCGATCCGCTGGTCAGCGCAACCAGTCCGGTCATCGCGTGGCGCCCGCCATCCACTGGACCAGCTGCGGCATGATCCGTGCGGCCGTGGTGGTGGTGACGCCGTTCGCGATCAGGTTGTTGCCGCTGTGCACCAGAACCGTGCCGGCCCCCGCCTTCGCGACGTAGGTGCCCGGTGTCTCGTCGGCCCGCCACGCGATCACCTCGGCATGCTCCGGTGGACGATGCCAGCCGTTGGCGTAGAGGAACGAGTGCCCGAGCTCTTCGGGCTTGACGCCGGCGAACACCGGGTGGTCGGCAAGCACCGGCGGTCCCTCGGTGTCCGCCTTGTTTTCATGCCATTCGAATGTCGTGGTTTCGGGGAGCCAGTCTTCGGCGAGCTGTCCGCTGAACACCACGGCACCGCCCCGGTCGAGCAGGCCGGCGATGCGCTCTTTCATTCCGGCAAGCAGCAATTGGTCGGCGCGGCCCGCGATGATGAGGCCGGCGAACCCGTCCAGATCGGCGTCGGGTAGGTCGTCCATGTCGAGCAGCGTCACTGGCATCGCGTCGAGCGCGGCGTCGCGGCCGTCGACCCCGCCGGCGAGGGTCCACAACCGGTGGATCTCGTCCCAGTCCGTCTCGCCGCTCTGGCCCGGCCCAGGCGTCGGGTGCACCGCGATGGCTACTTCATGCAGCCTCAGGTAACAGGTCACGGCAACTTCCTTAGGTTAGGCGAAGCATACCTGTCCTGTTTAGCACACCGACGAAGCTCCGGCTACCCCTACCGCAGGGGCGAAAGATGTTCGGAGCCAACGGAACTTGTGCGCGCCGACCTCGGACGGGTGATTCGCGCCCAGCACGTCATACCGCCTGGTGCGCAACGCAACGTTGTGCCGGTTCGCCCGGTATCGACCCGAAAGTCGTTGCGGCGCAGGTCGGGCCGTGCAAGGCCGGGTGCGGCAGCGCGAATTCGACGGTGGCGTAGTGCTAATTACGCACTGCCCCAGACGGTCCCGTGTGCGCCGGACCGCCTTCAACGCAGGATCACATCACCGAATTGTGGCGTTGTAGACTTCCTCGGCGGGGCGGCTCAGAAGGCGTTGTGCCATATCTTTCTTCAGCCAGACAAGACGCTCTTCCTCTTCAGCGCTGCGATCCTCTTTGCGTGCCAGCGTGATGAATTCGTCGGCAACCAGTCCGGGGCGGAGCGTGAGGTCGACGGTCCGGCCCCGGTACTTCAACCGGAAAAGGTACCTACCCTTCGGACTTTGCAAGACATCGTCGCCGGCCAGCGCCACGTCGACGTGATAGCGCCCACCGGTCACGACCCGGGTGACGATCTCAAATGCGTCGCGGCCTCCCGGGCCGGGGAACGCGGTTTCTATTGAGAGGTCCGCCCGCTCGGGCGCGTTACCGTCGTCCAACAGCGGGAAGCCGCGTTCCATGACCTTGAATGCATGCGCCACCCCACCGGGAAACTCGAAGCCGTGGTATCTCAACATTTCACCGAAGGTGAACTGGATTGGCTGGCCACCCTCGGTGACTGTCAGGGTCGCGGTATCAGGGTATGACATGTAATTCCTTCGGTTGTATCAAGAGATTGCACTTGCCGAGCGTTTATCGCCGAACGCCGTGGACGCGCGCACTGCGCGCTGTAGGCCTGGCTTCAGGATGGGCGGCCGCGCAACTCCTTCCTGGGTACGAAACCACCCGCATAATAGCTCGGCCTCAGAGGTATTATGCAAGGTGTGTCCGGCCACTCCGAAATCGCAGCCGACATCTTCGACACCCTTGGGCGTTTCCGACGCCAGGTGCGTCGGACGGCCGGTCGTGCCTTCACCACCGGACTGCCCGAATCGCAAGCCGACCTGGTGCGGCTCATCGGCCGACAACCCGGCATCTCAGTGAGCGCTGCGGCGGCCGAACTCGGCCTGGTGGCCAACACCGCTTCCACACTGGTCTCCAAGCTGTCCGGTGACGGCCTAGTGATCCGCGAGGTTGACCCGACGGACAGGCGCGTGGGCCGACTGCGGCTCAGCGCGAAGGCACAGCGCATCGCCGACAGTTCGCGCAAAGCCCGGCGTACAGCTCTGGCGGGAATCCTCGACCAGCTCTCCGACGATGAGATCGACTCGCTAGCTGACGGATTGACGGTGCTCAACAAGATGATCGAGTTGCTCAACGAAGGACAGCCGTCGTAACCACCGAACCGGCTCTGCGCGGGGGTCGACCTCGGGTTTGGGCTATTAGGCGGGTGTACCGGCCCTTCCGTGCGGCCAGGAGATTAGGCGCTACACCGTCCGGGGCGGATTGGGCGAGGTGAGCAGCCTGGTGAAGTCCACAGGGAGCTGTGACATGAAGTCGTTGAACTCTTTGCGGTCAACCGCCTCCCGCAATGTCAGCAGGACCGCCTCCACACCGGTCATGGTCTCGGCCTTGGTCAGTCTGGTGCGGCCGCTGACACGCACGATCAGATCATCCAGGTCGAACAGCTCCGGACCTTTGCTGTTCCATCGCACCGAGTTGACGAGGTCCTCGGGGAGCGCTCGGATGAGGTGCTTTACCTCTCCGGCGCTGACTCGCATCGACAAGACCTCAAGCACCGCGCGGGTCAGATCGGCTGCCTCCCCCTTCGAGAGCATCGTGCGCTCGGCGACTTCGCGATAAAACTCCGGAGCATCCATCGGGTCATCTCCAACTGTCTGTTCCACAGACGACGGTTCCACCGGAGAATGCCCGCTTCTGCGTTGCACCGCACCAACCTGTGGTGAGTAAGAGTCGATGGAGCACCTGTTCTGGCAGATCGAGAGCGCCGCAAAGGACGCTCAGGTCTAGCGAAGCCGACAGTTTTCGCACCTGTGTGTCCAAGACCCGAGGCAATGTCAGCGGCAGCATGTCGACGAAGACGGTCGGATCATCAATGGAGGTACTCGATGGCTCGAATACTGATTGTGCTCTCCGGCAGCGATCACTGGACGTTGTCTGACGGCACCCGCCATCCCACTGGATTCTGGGCCGAAGAATTCGTCGAACCCCATCGCACCTTCCGCGACGCGCAGGTCGACGTCGACATCGCCACCCCCGGTGGTGTCCGGCCGACCGTCGACCAGGTCAGCCTGGCGCCCGACCGGGCCGGCGGCGAAGAGCGTGCCGCCGAGCTTCGCAGCTACTTGGAATCGCTGGAGCACGAGCTCGCCGCGCCGATGTCGCTGGAGCACGCCGCCGACAACCTCGGCAACTACGACGCCGTCTTCATTCCGGGCGGCCACGGGCCGATGGAAGATCTGCCGGACTGTCGACCGCTCGGCCGAATTCTGACCGGTCTGTTCGCCACCGGACGTGTCGTCGCTGCGGTCTGCCACGGGCCGGCCGGATTGCTGGCGGGCCGCCGCGTGGACGGCGCCTGGCTGTTCGCCGGCCGACGGGTGACCGCCTTCACGAACGAGGAGGAGCGACAAGCGGGTCTGGCCGACCGTGCGAAGTGGCTCTTGGAGACCCGACTGCGCGAGGAGGGTGCGGACTTCGACCAGGGGCCGCCCTGGCGTCCGCACGTGGTGGTGGACGGGCACCTTGTCACCGGCCAGAATCCGGCGTCCTCCAAGCAGGCAGCCGAACGAACGCTTGCCGTCCTCATGGCGGCACAGTCCCCGTCGTCATGACGACTGAAGGAGCCACGGATGCATGTTCGGTACACGCTGATCACCGCCGACCCTGAACGGATTGACGACGCAATCGCATACCTCGCTTCTGACGGCCGATCGAGCCTCGAGTCAGAACCTGGCGAGAGAGGAATGTCGCTTCAGGTATCTCCCGACCTGGCCGTCGCGGTCCTCGAATCGTTCTGGGTCTCCCACGACGCCATGCGAGAAAGCGAACGCGTAGAGGCCGGTGTCCGCGACGAGGCGATCCGCCTTGCGCTCGGCACCGCCTCGGTCGAACGTTTCCGGAGGGCGAGCGTGACTCGCGTCGGGCGAGAAGAGGCCGGGGCGGGCGTGCGCCACACGGTCTATCAGACGGAGCCGGCCGTCCTCGACCAGGCGATCGCCGGATATGAAGACACAGTCGTGCCTTGGCTGACGGAAACCGTCGGGTTCGTCAGTGCAACCCTGCTGGTCGATCGCCGGTCGGGACGACAACTCAGCCAGACGATTTGGCGTGACATCGATGCGTTGGCAAAGAGCCGTAGTCCTGCCGCAGCGATCCGGGTGGACGCCGTCGCGGCGACCGACAGCACCGTAATCGCACTCGACGAGTTCGGGCTCGTGTTTCGGTCGGTCCGGGCGGAATGATCCAGTGCCGGTCCGACATCTCATCCCACTGGCAGACGCCGCGTGCTGACACCTACCCGTCGAGGTTCACGAAGCGCACACTGAAATCATGTGCGGTAACGGCAGCGGGCTCGCCGACGAGGCGGCGGCTTCCAGCCCGCGCCGAGCAGAAGGCCCGGCGGTGGACCCGATCGCCTTGGAACCGGTCGATGAGGTAATCGTCACCACCCTGATGGACAACAGCTACGACGCGCTGATGGGCGATACCGGACCCGCCCGCCGCACCTCGTTCACCCGGGTGCCCGAGGTTGCGGCCCCGCAATACGTAGACGGTCGCACAGTACCTGGTTTGGTCGCTGAGCACGGATTCTCGGCGCTCGTCACGATTCGCCGCGGAAACACCACCCACACAGTCTTGTTCGATACCGGGGTCTCCCCGGAAGGCATGGCCACCAACATTGAGCGCCTAGGCCTGGACGTGACCGCGATCGAGGTGCTGGTGCTCAGCCACGGTCACTTCGATCACGCCGGCGGTTTTCCCGGCCTGGCCCGGCTGCGCGGACGAAGCGGGATGCCACTCACGGTTCACCCTCTGGTGTGGAGCCGGCGCCGCCTGGCGCTACCCGACCAACACCACTGGACGATGCCAACCCTGAGCCGCTCGGCCCTGGAGGCCGAGGGATTCGAGGTGATCGAACGGCGGCAACCTTCGCTGCTGCTGGACAAGTCGGTGTTGATCACTGGAGAGGTCGACCGCACCACCGACTTCGAGCGCGGCATGCCGAATCACGAGGCGTGGCATGACGGGCGTTGGGAACCCGACCCGCTGATACTCGACGAGCAAGGGCTGGTGGTGCACGTCCGCGGACGTGGGCTCGTCGTCATCACCGGATGCGGCCACGCCGGCGCGGTGAACATCGCCCGCCACGCGATGCGGTTGACCGGCGTGGATCGACTGCACGCACTGCTCGGCGGCTTCCACCTCACCGGCCCGGCGTTCGAACCCATCATCGAACCCACTGTCGCCGCCTTCACCGACATGGCGCCCGACCTGCTGGTCCCCGCGCACTGCACCGGCTGGAAGGCCCAGCACCGCCTTGCCGCCGCGTTGCCCGCCGCGTTCGTGCCGAATGCGGTCGGGACCTCGTACGCGTTGGCAGGATAAGCAGCCTGGCGATCCTCGTGTCAGCGAGTCGTGCGGCAGGATGCCAGCGAAGGGGGATCAGAATCGACCTGCTGGGTCGACCACTGCCGACGAACGAGTGAATACCGTTGACCGCATGGCTAAAAGCACAGAAAACCAGCAGACCACCGACACCCAAACCGAGAACCAGTCCACAGACTTAGCGGCGCTCGGAGGTAACCCGGACAACCGCGAAACCGTTCAGAACATGGACGCACCCGAACTACGCAATGCCGTGATAGAGCTGCTCACGATCATCGACGATTCCGATGACATGGACGTGGTCATCACGATTTCGGACGACGGCACCGTCGTCGTCGAGGCCGCGTAGGCCGACGAGCACTGGGGAGAATCTGATGACACAGGAACTTCGAGGCCAGCGCGTCGGCATACTGGCCGCCGACGGAGTCGAGCGGATCGAACTCGAGCAACCCCGCGGGGCGTTGCACGGCGCGGGTGCCATGACCGAGGTCATCTCGCTGCATCCCGGCGAGATTCAGGCTCGGCAATGGGACATGGAGTCGGCCGGAACCTTTCCCGTCGACCGCGTTGTCGCCGACGTGTCCGTTGACGACTACGACGCGCTCCTGATGCCGGGCGGAACGGTCAACCCTGACCAACTGCGAATGAACGCCGACGCGGTCGGCTTCGTCAAGGCATTCGCTAACACTGGCAAACCGATCGGAGTGATCTGCCACGGTCCGTGGACTCTCGCCGAAGCGGACGTCATCCAGGGAGTGAGGATCACGTCATGGCCGAGCATCCGAACGGACCTCCGGCGTGCGGGAGCGGACGTCGTCGATGAGGAGGTGGTGATCGATCGTCAGTTCGTCTCCAGTCGATCACCCAACGACCTACCGGCTTTCTGCGCCGCAATAGTGGCCCAGTTCGCGAAGGCGAAACAGCACACCTGACGCGCAGACCCGCAGCCCTCCGGCGGCGGGCGAAAGCACGGAAACGGCTCAGTGCGTTGCGGTCGGGCTGTCCTCGTGCCGAGGGGCACCGGCCGGGAGCTTTGCGGCGAGGACATCGGCTGTTTCGAGTACCGGGGTTTCCTCGAAGAGATGGTCATTGGCTTTGAGTGCTGCGGCAACCTTCCCGGCCAGATGAGCCTTCCTGGCGACCTCATCGGGAAACACCATGTACAAACCGAATTCGAGCAACCCGAAGCGAACAGCGAACCACGCAGTAGTGCCCGGTTCTTGCTCGACATCCGCGAGACCGCCGGACAGCAAATCCGCAACCTCTTGCGACTTGGTGGGCTTGGCCACGAGCCGCGCAGCCAACGCATATGTGGCGGTCATGATGTGCTCCTGAACAGTGGACAACGTAGCGGGAGTGTCGGTACTTCAGGCTAGGTTGGGCGGGCCTGGGGGAAATGGCACCGGCAGCAGCAACTGCGCACGCCCAATTCACCCTGCCAGGTCGAATGTGCTGGTGAACGTCTGCTACACAACGATTCCCACCGCCCCACCTTCCCGCGGCAATTCTGCCGAACCAATTGGCGCACGTGCACTGTGCATGGCACACGAGGCTGATTCGCCGCCAGAAATTCACCGCGCCAGACGGAGGTATCCGCCGTCTCGGCGGGGCACCATGTCGCCCTGATGAGGGGCGGCGCTTCTAGCGGCTGGGGCGCCATCCAAGCAGCCCAAATGCCCTTTCGATGGTGAGGACCGGCATGAATAACACCGCAGATGACCTGGCTCTCGCGCTGTCGTTGGCAGACGAGGCCGAATCGATGACGATGCCTCGGTTTACGGCCGTGGATCTCTACGCGAAGGCCAGGCTGGAGGACGAGCCACTAACAGATGCTTACCGCGACGTCGACGTCGCTCTCCGCAGAAGACTGGCCATGAAGCGACCGCAAGATGCGATTCTCGACGAAACGATCCGCGGCCCAGAGCTGTTAGCCGGACGACGCTGGGTCATCGAGCCGCTCGACGGCAGGAGGAATTTCCTCCGCGGGGTACCTTTCTGGGCCACCGTTGTCGCCCTGATAGTCGACGGCGTGCCAACCGTGGGTGTCGTCGCCGCCCCCGCTCTGCGTCGGCGGTGGTGGGCAGCAGCCGGGCAAGGCGCGTTCGCAACGCGGTGGACTGAGCCGACGCGACGGCTGGCTGTATCGGCGATCGATGACTTGGGGACAGCCAATCTGACCTTCTCCAGTCTGGCCGGATGGGGCATTCTCGGCATGCGCGAGCGCTTCATCGTCCTGACCGACGACGTCTGGCAGGCACGCGGTTACGGCGATTTCTACTCGTACTGCCTGGTGGCCGAGGGAGTCGCCGACATCGCATTGGCTGCGCAAGCGTCCACCCGGCAGTTCGCGGCCCTCGACGTCCTGGTGCGTGAGGCCGGCGGCACATTCACAGACCTGGAAGGTTCGCCCGGACCACACGGCAAGACCGCCGTCGCCACCAATGGCCCACTACACAATGCGGTCCTTGGCCGCTTCTACGGCGCCGCAGCGGTGCCTCAGCCGGTGTGAGCACCTGGCAGACAAGAAGCATCCGAGACCGTGCTTTTTGCCCCGGCGGGTCGAAGTCGGCCGGGCATGCCGTCAATACACTCGACACATATGGCGGCAACCACGCCCCGCGATAAACCGGGTTACCACGCGTTCGTTTTTGACATGGACGGCGTGGTCACCGACACCGCGAAGATTCACGCCGCGGCATGGAAAGCCCTGTTCGACGAGGTGCTGACCCGGATCGGAACACCCGGTCAACCGCCGTTCGATCCGGTACGCGACTACCTCACCTACATTGACGGCCGCACACGCGAGGACGGTGTCAGGGCCTTCCTGGCCGCCCGCGGCATCGAACTGCCGGAGGGCAGCCCGGACGACGGCCCGGATCGGATGACCGTTCACGGGCTCGCTGAACGTAAGCAGCAGCTGTTTGCCGAAGCCATCGCCCGCACCGGGGTCACGGTGTTCCCCGATGCCGCCGATCTTCTCGCCAAACTCCTCGACCGCGGCATTCCCACCGCGCTCGTCACCGCGAGCCGCAACGGCCGGGCCGTCATCGACGCCACCGGCCTTTCTGGCATGTTCACCACCATCGTCGATGGGTCCGACGTCGCGCGGCTCGGGTTGCGGGGCAAGCCCGACCCTGCGATGTTCCTCGAGGCTGTAGACCACCTTGGTGTGGAACCGGCCGACGCCGTCGTCCTCGAAGACGCCATCGCAGGCGTGAAGGCAGGTGTGGCAGGTGGTTTCGGGCTCGTCGTGGGAGTCGACCGGGTGGGACACGGCGCCGAGCTGGCCGCAGCGGGCGCCCATCTCGTTCTCACCAGCCTCGATCAACTCGACGCGGTGGTGCGTGACGGCGGGCAGGCCGGCAAGTGGATCGGCGGTGCCGACAGGACCAGCTCCGATGCTTGGCACCTCGTGTACGAGGACTTCAACCCACTGCTTGAGGGAACACGCGAGGCGCTCTGCACGCTCGGCAACGGGTACTGGGCGACGCGCGGCTCCGTACCGGGTTCCATCGCCGACGGCGTGCACTACCCGGGTACCTACGTCGCCAGGATCTACAACCGGGTCATCAGCACCATCGGCACGCGAACGATGGAGACCGAACACCTGGTGAACACGCCTGACTGGACATACCTGACGGTCCAAACGGCCGACGGGCCTGTGCTGCGTCCGGGTATTCCTGAAATGCTCTCCCACCACCAGGACCTTGATCTGCGTGCCGGAATGCTGACCCGCGTCAACAGGTATCGCGATCACGACGGACGAACCACGAAGATCACATCGCGTCAGATCGTCTCATTATGTGAAACGCACACCGCCGCCTTGGAAGTCACGATTGAGGCCGAGGACTGGTCGGGCGAGGCGACTGTGGAGTCCGTCATCAATGGCGCAGTCGCGAACCGAAATGTCGCTGCCGATCTTCAACTCACGTCGCAGCATCTCGAATCGGTCGGCTCGACGGTCGTCAACGACAACACAGTGCGCCTCGAGGTGCGGACCAACCAATCGGGTATCGACATCGCGGTGGCGGCGCGGCATCGCGTCGGCCCCGCCGAAAATGTTGCAGACCGGCGGCCGATCGCTGAGGAAAGCCGTGCCGGCCATGCGTTCACCATTGTCCTCCGGGCCGGCGTCCCGGTGACTGTCGAGAAGACCGTGGCCGTGGCGACCTCGCGCGACAGCGCCATCTCCACCGCAGCACTGGATGTGGACAAGCGCATCGCACGCGCGGGAAGGTTCGATGACCTCCTGGAAGGGCAACGCACCGTTTGGCGGGACATCTGGCAGCGGTTCGGCATCGGCCTGGAGATCGGGTTCGAGCAGGCATTGGCACTCAACTTGCACATCTTTCACGTGCTGCAGGTGGTCGTCGCGGCCGACACCGATCTCGATGCGGGCCTGCCCGCGCGCGGGTTGCACGGCGAGGGCTATCGCGGACACATCTTCTGGGACGAGCTTTACGTCTATCCGTTGCTGACCATGCGGAGGCCGGCACTGACCCGCTGCTTTCTGCTGTACCGATATCGGAGGCTACCCGCAGCGCGGGATTTGGCGTGGACCAACGGTTTTGATGGCGCGATGTTCCCCTGGCAGTCGGGCAGCGACGGCCGCGACGAGACGCCGAGCGAGCTGTTGAATCTCCGTAATGGCCAATGGATGCCGGACAATTCCCATCGACAGCGTCATGTCGGCCTGGCGGTGGCCTACAGCGCGTGGCAGTACTACCAGGCGACCGGCGACAAGGGCTTCCTCGAGGACTACGGCGCCGAGCTCATCGTGGAGGTCGCTCGGCTGTTCGCCAGCATGGCAGTTCACGATCCGGTCGATGACCGGTACAACATCAGCGGCGTGATGGGACCCGACGAGTATCACGACGGCTACCCGGATGCCCCGGGCCTGGGTGTCCGGAACAACGCCTACACAAATGTGTTGGCGGCCTGGGTATCAGCACGGGCAGTCGACACGGTCGACCTGCTGGTCGGCTGCGACTGTGTCCCGCTGTGGCGCCGACTGGACATCAGGCCGGGAGAACGCGAGCACTGGCAGCGGGTGAGCCGACGGATGCGGGTGCCGTTCCACGAAGGCGTCATCAGTCAGTTCGAAGGATACGAGGCGCTGCAGGAACTCGACTGGGAGAGCTACCGCGAGCGCTACGGAAACATCGGGCGGATGGACCTGATCCTGCAGGCAGAAGGCGACTCCACGAACAGATACAAGTTGTCCAAGCAGGCCGATGTCGTGATGCTGTTCTGTTTGTTCTCCACCGAAGAACTGCGTGAATTGTTCAACCAGATGGGTTACTCCCTTGATCCAGATCTCGTGCAGCGCACGGTGAAGTACTACGAGGCGCGCACGACGCACGGCTCTACGCTGAGCAGGGTCACCCACAGCTGGGTGTTGGCCCAAATCGACGGCGCCCAGTCGTGGTCGTTGTTCACCGAAGCCCTCAAGGCAGACCTGCAGGACACTCAGGGCGGAACGACTCGCGAAGGGATCCACCTTGGGGCGATGGCCGGAACGGCCGACATAGTGCTGCGCTGCTACGCCGGTGTGGAGACACGGGGCGACGTGCTTCACCTCAACCCGATGCTGCCGAACGAGATCGGCCGGGCGTCGTTCGAGATCATCTACCGCGATCAGCCGGTGGACATCGAGTTGACCCACAAACATGCGCGGCTGCGGCTGTTGCCGTGCGCAGCCGACCCGATCGAGGTGTGCGTGAGGGGCACCAAGAAGACCCTGGGCCCGGGCCAATCGTGGGCGGCGCGTCTTCCCGCCCGCTAAAGGCCTGGACGTCGCCGGCGCCCCCGGGGGAACTCAGCGGGACGGGTCGCCGCGCCAGCTGAAGCTGTTGACGTACTTGCCCATATCCAGCGCGAGTTGGAGGTTGGCCGCCGAGGGTTTACCGGAACCGAAGTCGGGTCCGAACGCGCGGTACGGACCCACCGCTCCCGCGATCAGCGCCAGATCGTTCTTCACCGCGACCATCACGATGACGCGCATCCTGGTCGAACTGCTCATCGCACCCTGGGGCCAGAAATCGGCGGTGAACCCGAATCCACGGTGATAGCCGACCATCGTGTTCGGGATCTCGTAGGCGGTCGTGGTGTCCGGAAAGGTCTTGTTCACCAACTCGACGGCGATCTCCTGCGCGCTGCGCCCACCAGCGGGAAGGCTGAACAACCGCATCGTGCCTCCGTCACCGGCTTGCAGCACCGCGGTCACCCCGTCGGTGTGCGTGGTCACCTGGTAGGCGGATCCTTCGGACGGATACGACACCGAGAACGCCCCGTCCGCGGCGGTGAAGCGCGGGTTGATCTCTACCGCCCGGTTCATCGGTGGACTACCGCAATCGGGTGGACAGACATACCTGGCGCGGGTTTCGAAAGAAGGCCCGACAGCCCGACCAATCCACCGGCCAGCACCACGACGGAGACTCCGAGCGCCAGCGCCACGGTGCGGAACGACGACGTCGACGGCCGGTCCGCCGTGAAGGTGCCGGACTGGATCGAATAACCGGGCAACAATCCGACGACGATTTCTCCGGCCGCCGGGTCCTCGGCCAGCCGGATGGGACGATGCTCGCGGCGGGCCCGGCGTGACCGCTGTGAGCACGCCTGCATCGCAGCACCGCACCGGGCGCAGAACGGCGCATCGGGCACCACATGGTTGCACTCGACGCACAGAATGGGCTCGTCGACGTCGGATTCGTCGTGCGCCTCGTGCAGCAGCGCCAGATGCAATCCGATCCGCAGTGCGAACAACGCCATCGCCGCCAGCATCAAATGCACTGCCAGTTGCGCCAATTGGGGAAGCCGGGCCACGTCGGCCATCCCCAGCAGGGCATAGATGACGACCACCACGACCGCGATCAGGATCAGGGTCGTGCGCACGAAGCCTCGGTGCTGGTGGGCCTTGGTCGGCGGCCGGGTGAACCAGAGTGCGGTGCCGACGAGGCCGCCGACGGCCGCGGCGGTCAGCGGCATCGCGATGCCGCGGATCCCGGCCTCGACGAGCAGGCCGTCCAGCGGCCGCACGCGGTTGATCATTCCGGTGGTGACCTGGGGCGCCAACCGGGTCAAGGTGGCGGCGGCGGTGAACGTCAGAGCGCCCAGCGCGCCGATCACGTAGCCGTCCAACGCTGCTCGGCGGCCGCGCCACGACCAGCGGGTCAGCAGGGCCGGGAACAGCATGAGCAGCATGCTGCCCAGCGGCACCCCGATTCCGTCGCGCAGGATTCGCGTCCCGGCGATGCCCGCGCCGAGCGGGACACCATAGGCGCGGGCGACCGCCGCGCCCGTCAACAATGCCCACCCGACGCCGAAGATGACTCCCAGGACCGCCGTCAGTACCAGTGGGCTGCGCGGAAGATCCCGGAACACATCGGATTCCCGGAGATAGAGGACAAACAGCAGCGGAAGACCGAGTGAGGCGATCGCGGTGAGTGCGGCAGGCATCCGTAGAAGCGTGGCGACGGCGAGTGCGGCGGCGAGCAGGCCGAGACCCATCAGAAACACCGTGCGCGACCGCGGTGTCAGGTGCGGGAACAGCGAACTGGTCAGCGCCGGCGTGAACAGCCGCTGTCCGGGGGCGGCACTGAACGCGCGTGCACGCAGCCAGCGGGGACCGTCGCCTTTGTGGTGTTCGGCCAGCGGCACACCGCACAGTCCGCAGTATTCGCCTGCGGGAACGTCCATCTGGCAGACCGGACACTCCACCATCGCCGAAGGCGCGCTCATCAGGCCTGCACCTTTTGGGCGATCTGGAGGTTGCGCACCAGGTTGTCGATATCCGGGGTGCCGAGCCCGGTGACCAGGTCGTAACCGGGACCGGCGTTGTCGACGGCGTTGCCTCCCAACGTGATGTCCCGGTAGGCGGGGCGTGGAGCGCCCTCGGCGACGCGGTACAGCAGCGGATTGATGTCACCGATGAGGGAGCCGTCGTGTTCGGTCAGATACTGATTCATGACGGCGGTCAAACCGGCCCAGATCGGCGCGGACTGTGAGGTGCCGCCGCCGACGAGCACCTGATCGTTGAGCACGATCCTCACGCCGGTGAACGGGTCGGCGACGGCAGCGATGTCCGGGGTCATGCGCTTGCCGCTGCGGCGGTCGGCCGGTACCGCGCCCGCGGCCGCACGCTGCCAGGGCGGCATGTCGAACAGCGCCGAGACGCCGCCACCGGTGCCCTGGGACAGCGGCACGTCGAACCAGGTCTGCTCGGACACCCAGGTCCCGTCCGCGTCAGTGGACAGGGTGGTGCCTCCGACACTGGTCATCTCGGGCAGCGACGCGATCGAGTCGAGGCCGATGTCCTGTTCGCTCGGCGGTGACGACCAGTCTTGTCCGCCACGGCATTCCATGCCGGCCAGGTCACCGCTGGCGTTGAACGCGGTGGTGCCGTGCGACTGGGCGATGCGCAGCGCCGACCGCACCGGGGCCAGGTCGGCGGCGGTGATGAGCTTGTCGCAGCCCCAGCCGATCGAGAAGCTCCACACCGCCCCCGGGAACCGGCGGTCGGTGTCCTCTAGCATCTCGCCGATCTTGCGATATCCGCCGTCGCCCTCGACGGTCGGGCGGGCGTTCACCACGACCTTGCGGGCGTCGGGTGCAATGGCATGTGCCACTTGAAGATCCATCGACAGCTCGCCTCGCGGCTCGCCGGGGGATCCGCCGACGACTTCCGGCGTGAACTGCGGCAAGCCGAACATGGTGGCGAACGTGTCGAGGTCGGACTGATGGAACCCGTCGAAGGCGAAGACCACGATGGTGGTGCCCTTACCGGTGAATCCGGCCCGGTTCAGATCGTCGGCGTTGTAGGTGTTCAGCAGGGCGTCGGGAGCCAGGCCCCGATCGGGAACATCGAGCGGGATGTGGTCGGGTCGCGAGATGCGGTGCGGGAGGTAACCGAGGATCCGGCCCATTTCCGACACCTCGCCGCGCAGGTGCTCGGGCACCGCCGGCTGATGCGGTGACGCATAGAAGAGTCGCCCTGTCCGACCCCGGTAGTCACGCACCGAGACATCGAACGCCCGCCCGACCGCATCGGGTGAGCCCTCGACGATCACCCAGTCGTCACCTGGCCGCCATCGCACCGACAGTGACCGGTCCCGGGCCCACTCGATCAGCCCGGTGGGTTGAGACGGGTCGGTGAGGCTGGCGGTGAACTCGATGCTCTGCTCGCGCGCCGGCCCGAGGTCGGTGGACGCACCGAGCAGTGAGGCGTTAGGCCCCGCGATGAGGTTGTCCTCGGAGGGACGCTCGGCGGCGGATAGGTCAAGCGCCGCCAGCACTGCTCCGAAGAGAAGCAACGCGGCCAACCATCGAACGGTCGCCGTGGTCATGACTCGGACCCGAACTCAGCGCGTGCCCGGACAGTGTCCGGGCACGGCTCGCTCAGTTCCCGTAGTCGTCGCGGCCCGGGTTGAGGGTCGGCTGCGGCGCCCTGACCGGAGGAGTGAAGATGTTCGGGTTGCCGGGGTCGGGGGCCTTCTCGGTCGGGGTCAGCGGCGGCGGCGGCGTGGTGGTCGTGGTGGTCGTGGTCGTGGTGGTCGGCTCTTCGGGGCCTCGCTCTCCGTGCCGCACGACGCGGTGAGGCCGATCATCGCGAGAACGGCAGCACCGCCCACCGCTGCCGAGATACGACGACCCAGACGATTCAATGCCATGTTCGGTCCTTTAGTTGTTGACTGCGTGGTATCTCCGGCCAGCGCGATCCGCCACCCTGTGGGACATGTCCATCCTAGGAGGAAAGTCGAGATTCGGCGTGTAACCGAAACCCGGCCCGCGGCATTCCCACCGGCAGCGACGGTGAGGGCCGAGGCTGCTGCGGACAGCGGGACGGGGTGCAAGTTAGCTGGGTGGACATCGTCGGTGCCAGTTCGTACCCTCACCAAGACTCGACAGCCGGACCGGCACCGGTCTCTGCAGAGAAGGATCGTGATCATCCGAATCACCGCGGCGCGCCTTTGGGTTCGGCGGACGGCCTACGGTGCCGCGGCGACGGTCCTGGCGCTTGCGGTGTCGATCGGCGCCGTGGCGGCCGACCCGGCGTCAGACGCGCTGTCCCGGCTCAACGAATTGTCGCGTCAGGCGGTGCAGAGCCGCGAGGCGGTCACCGCGGCGCAACACGACGCAGACGCCAAACAGGCGGACCAGACCGCGGCCGAAGAGCGGCACCGCGGCGATCTGGAAGCGCTGGACGCCGCGAACGCGAAGCTGGCGCCCTATCAGGCCGCGGTGAATCGGGTCGCGGCGATGACCTATATGGGTGGTCGCACCGGCCAGGTGTCGGCCGTGCTCGGCGCGTCCTCCCCGAAGCAGCTCATCGACGAGCTGGCGGTGGAGCGTGCGGTGGCCGCCGAGATGGCCGCTCAGATGACGGCCTTCAAGACCGCACGTGAGCGCGCGGCCGCCGCTGCCCAGGCCTCGGACCGCTCGGCCGCCGAAGCTCGCGCCGCGGCCGAGCAGTCCGCTGCGGTGCGCGCGGACCTCGAAACCAAGTGGGCTGACCTGCAACGTCAGATACTTGCCGCGGAGGCGCAGTACGCGGCGCTGACACCGCGCCAGCAGGCGGTGATCGACAATGCCGCGGCAGTGCTGCCTCCGGCCCCGAATGCGTCCGGTCCGGCAGACCCGCCGCTGGCCGCGATTCCCGGCGTCCCCCCCGGCGACGTCGCTCCACCGCCCGCGGCGGTCCCGGACCTCCCGGAAGCGTTGCCGGTCGGTGTCGCGTCGGAGGCCGGGCTCCAGCCCAACACCATTCTGGCTGCCCGCGCCGTCAGCGCACGGTTTCCCCAGATCGCCGACATCGACGGAGTGCGGCCGGACTCGAAGCCGTGGCATCCGAGCGGACTGGCGATCGACATCATGATTCCCAACCACGACAGCCCCGAGGGCATCGCGCTCGGAAACGAGATCCTCGCCTTCATGATGGCCAACGCGGCACGCTTCGGGTTACAGGACGTGATCTGGCGCGGCACGTACTACACGCCGGGCGGTCCGCGGGGATCCGGTTACGGGCATTACGACCACGTGCACGTCACGACGACACCACGCCGCTGAGCGACGAGCGAGACGCTTTGCTACGGATGAAGATTCCACTGGCCGCAGTCCTGGGCCAGCACGTCGTTGACATCGACGCGGATGCCGCCGACTACCGGGCCGGGATTCGAGGCGGTGTCGATGATCCGCTGATAGAGAACCGCGGCGGGGTAGATCTGACCGCGCGACCAGGACCGGGTCTGCCACGCCCACACGCGACCCGGCGTGCCTGACCGCCCGATGACACCGTCGGATGCGGCCCACTGGCAGGTGTTGATCCCGCCGTACACGCCGGTGCGCTGCACGCCGAGCACCGAGTTGATCCCGCGGAACCACGGCAGTGCGAGGGTGTCCCACGCGTGGCGGTCGATGTCATCGTCGACGCTGAAGTAGATCGGCGCGCTCCGCCCGCCGCCTGCCGCGGTGTGCAGCTGCCAGGCGGTGCGTGCGTCGGCGACGCCGCCGGCGTATCCGCGCGTGAAATCCGAAGGGGCTGTCCCACCCGGCTTTCCGTACTGGTAGTTGCTGACGATGACCAGACCGGCGGCGGTCAGAGACTTGGCGTAGGGCAGGGTGATCGGCTTGGCGCCGAAGTTGGAGCCGGGCCGGGACGTGGACACGTAGTTGATGACCCCGGCGTGGCCGGCGGCCCGGATGTCTTGGGCCGGGATCTGGCGCATCGCGTAGTCGATCAGGGTCGGAGCGGCGGCCGACGCGGCAGGCATGCCGGCGGCTGCCGACGCGGCACCGAGCCCGGCCAACGCGGACGCTGCGGCGGCGTAGCGCAGCGCGTCGCGGCGGGTCACCGGACGCGGGCGCTGTCCGCTGCTGGTTCCCGGCGTCTCACGCACCGGGGGAGGTTAACAATGTGACAGCTGTGAACTGTGTTGCCACGCCGCGGGCCGGTGATCGGCCGACCCCTATCCGCGATCTTGACCGGGCTGTGCCGCCAACCATGTGGCGACGATCCCGCCCTCATCCGCCTCGACCGACCGCAGCTCGGTCAGTGTCGGGTGCCCTGCGTCGAGCAGTGCGCTGTCGGTGCCCTCTTCCGGCTCGTCGGACACCTCCACCTCACTCAAGCGCACGCCGCCGTCGCGCACCTCCTCGACCCGGGTCTGCACCGCCCCGCCCCGGGCCAGCCGCGCGTGGCGGATCGGACCCACCTCCGCCGCGGGCCGATCGGGGACGTTGAGGGACAGCACGGTGCCCTCGGGTGTGTCGAACAGCAAATCCAGCACCGGTGCGAGCAGTCCGGCCGCCGTTCTCCAGTGCCGCTCGCCGGTGGGATTCAAGGCGACGTCCAGCGAGACCGCCAGGGCGCGGGTGTCGCTGATCTTGGCGGTGAGTGCCGCGCCGACGGTGCCGGAGTGCAAGACGGCCCGGCCGACGTTGGCGCCGTGGTTGATTCCGGACAGCACGAGATCCGGACGCGGATCGAACCAGCCGTTCAGGGCGGCGGCGACGATGTGTCCCGGTTGGGCATGCACCGCCCACGCCTGCACGTCGAGGCCGGGCAATTCCCGGGGCTCAACGACCGTGCGACCGTCGCGGCGGACGGCGCTGAGCGCGGCGCTCGCGCCGCTGGCCTGCTCGGCCGGCGCGGCCACGATGACGTCCAACCCGGCGTCCAGCGCTGCGAACGTCAGGGCGTGCAAGCCTGCGGAGTCGATCCCGTCGTCGTTGGTCACGAATGCGAGGGGCACGAGCCAACCTCCTGAATCGGGACGGTCACTTCGTCCATGGGCGCAGCTCCACCCGTTCGGCGAGTGTCTCGACGGCCCGGGCACCGCCGGTACCCAGCCCGTGCCGCACCACGTTGAGCGCTCCGCAGGCCGCGCCGATCTGCAACGCCCGGGGCAGCGGGCGACCGCTCGCCAGCGCGGCGACGATGCCCGCGGTCATGGAGTCCCCGGCGCCCGCCGAATCCGCCGGCTCCAACGCCGGCATGCAGATCTCGACGACGTCGCCGCCGCGCGTTCCGCCGCGGCCGGACTCCCGGTCGTCGAGCAGGGCGAGGGCCGGCGCTGAACCCGCCCGCGACACCACGATCGTGCCCGCACCCTCGTCTCGCATGGAGTGCATGGCCGCGACCAGATCCTGCGCGTCGTCGGACTTCGCCCGCCCGTCGTCGAGGAGCTCTTCGTGGCTGACCTTGATCAGGTCCGGCTTGCCGGCGAGCACCGCTTCGAGCCGGTCGCCGGAGAGGTCTGCGGCCACCTTGCAGCCGTTGGCGCCCAGATCGGTGGACAGTCGCCGGTAGAGGTCGGCGGGCACCACGTCCTTCTCCTGCGGCCCGGACAGCAGGACCCGGCCGTGGGTGAGTCCCTCGGTGAGAGTGAGCTCGTAGAGCGAGTCGAGTTCGTGGCGGTCCAGCGGAGTGCCCGAGGCCTCCGCGACGACTTCGCGCTTGCCCGAGCGACGGTCATGTACGTACGAGCCGTTTCGTGCGCTGACCGGCACCACGCGCAGGGTGACGTCGCAGATGGGCAGCAAGTGCCCGAGGACATCACCCGTCTCCCCGCCGAGCGCCGAACACAACACGACCGGCACACCGAGCGACGACATCATGCGCGACTGCCAGACACCCTGTCCTCCGGCATGGACGTGGATGTCGGCTTCGCCCGAACGGTCCTCGACCGTCACCGTGAGAACGGGGAGCGGAGCGAAGATGACGACGGGATGGCGATCATCTGACTGGTCGCCGCGAGGTTCCTGCTCTTCCGTGGGGTCTGCCATGGGCTTGGGTGTACCCACCCGCACCGGGAAGCCCACCCGGGGAGCACCGGTCATTCGATGCCCGGCGAGCCGTGCCTGACCGGAGCGGCAGCCGCTAGCGCATACCTATCCGGATGTTCTTGACTTGCTGGAACTCGTGCAGGCCGGCGGCGCCGCCGGTTCGGCCGAAGCCGCTCTGTTTGTATCCGCCGTAAGGCCCCTGCGGCGAGATTCGGCTGTTCTGGTTGACCCAGACCGAACCGGCTTCCAGTTGCCGTGCCACGCGATGTGCGCGGTTGAGGTCATTGGTGTGGACGAACGCGTTGAGTCCGTACCGGGTGTCGTTCGCGATGCGCACCGCGTCAGACTCCTCCGCAAAGCGCATGACCGACGACACCGGGCCGAAGGTTTCAATCTGCGCCAGATCCGAGGTGTTGTCCACGGCACCGAACACCGTCGGCTCGATGTAGTAGCCGGAGGCCAGAGCGCCGCCGAGTCGTGTTCCGCCAGTGAGTAGTTCACCGGATCCTGCTTCCGTGGCGGCGGCGATGACGGACAGGATGCGATCGGCTGAGGACTCGCTGATCACCGGTCCGAAAGAGACCGTGGGGTCGAAGGGGTCACCGATCTTGGCGACGGCGACCGCGGCGAGGAACTTCTCGATGAAGGCGTCGTAGACCGATTGATGAACCAGGATGCGGCTGGCGCACGCGCAGCTTTGACCCGACTGCATCAGTAGCCCCTGGTGCACGGACAGCGCCACCGCGAGCTCGAGATCGGCGTCGTCGAAGACGATGCCGGCTGACTTGCCGCCCAATTCCGCGACGACAGGGGTGAGATGCGTGGCGGCGTCCCGGATAACCCGTCGGGCGGTCTCGCCTCCGCCGGTGAAGCAGATCTTGCCGATGTCCTGGTGCCGAACGAGTGCGCTTCCGCCCTCGGCAGCGGCGGGTATGACGTTGACCAGACCGAGTGGCAGGCCGGCTTCGACGCACAGCTCACCGAATCGTCGTGCCGCCAACGGCGCCAGTTCGGAGGGCTTGAAGACCACGGCGTTTCCGGCGGCCAGGGCGGGCGCGACGCAGGAGGCGGCCACCGCCAGCGACCCGTTCCACGGTGCGAGAACGGCCACCACGCCGTACGGTTCCCGCTCCACGAAGTTGAGATCGGACGAGCCGCTCACCGGCGTGCTCGACCCGTGGGGTTTGTCGGCGTAACCCGCGAAATGCCTGAGGAACTGCTCCAGCATGAGGGCGGTCCCGGCGAAGGACACCGGTACCGCGTAGTCGTGCACGTTGAGTTCGGCGAGCTGCTCGAGGTCGTCATGCACCGCGTCGGCCAGGTCGATCATCAGGTCGCGCCGGCGGTCGACAGGCAGTTCCCGCCACTGCCGTTGAGCGTCCGCGGCCGAGGCGACCGCCGTGTCGACTTCCGCCTCACCCGCGAGCGCCACCGTGGCGTTGGGCAAGCCGGTCGCCGGGAAGATGTGGCTGTGCCGGGCGCCCGATGTCGTGGTGAGCCGGTCACCGCCGATGAGCGGGCCCACCACGTCACCGAACACGCCGGGTGGCATCGACGCGGAGTCTGTCACGAGGCTTCGTCCGCCCATTCTTCGGTCACCCGCTGCTTCTGCTCGGCGATCACCTGGTTGAGATGGCTGGCTTTGGGCCAGCCGTAGTAGGCGGCGAAATGCAGTGCAAGTTCGTCCATTTCATCGAAGGAAAGGTCCCGACTTTTCAGCGCCGCGTACACGTGGCTCAGAATCGGATAGGGCGCGTCCTGAAACGCCACACATGCCACCGTCACCAAGCGGCGCTCCCGCATCCCGAGGCCCGGGCGCAACCACATCTCCCCGAAGACGAAATTGAGGATGCCGGCACCGGAGAACGGATTGTCGCGGCCGGGGGCATACGGAAGACAGTTGACGGTCTTGAAGGTCTGCTCGCCGACTCTCAGCCGGGCCTCCGGATCACTGGGGGTGGGCAGGGGCAGCAGGGGTTCTGCCGGTGGGGTGCTCCGGCCGTGCTCGCGGTTGATCCTCTCCCACTGTTCGTCCACCACCATGTTGAACCGGGAGGCTTTCGGCCAGCCGCCATAGACGGCGAAATGCAATACGGTTTCCCGCATCTCGACGATCGATACGTCGCCGCTGTTGAGTGCTGCGTACACGTGATCGCGGAGCGCCCCCTCCGCGTCGGCGGCGGCCACGCAGGGCAGTGTGACGAACCGCCGGCTGCGTCGGGTCAGGGCCGGCCGTTGCCAGACCTCTGCGTAGACGAAGTCGAGCAGGGTGGTCGTCGCGGGGGAGGCGTCGTCGGGCGCCGGAAACGTCATCACCTCGGCGAAAGCTCTTCTGCCACGCTCCAAGCGGCCGGTCTCGACGCTGGTCATAGGGTGTCCTTTCCCAGGGTGCCGCTCATCGGAGCGTGACGCCGGCGTCGACCTTGAACTCCAACCCGGTGACGTACCGGGATTCATCGGAGATGAGGAACAGCACTGCATTGCTGATGTCGACGGCCTCGGCCATGACGATCGGAAGCGCGTTGCCGAACAGCGGTGCCAGGTCGGGTCGCTTTTCGGCGAGCAAGTGATGCAGCGAATCGGGGCGCATGCCGGTCGCGACGCCGGTCGGATGCACGGTGTTGACCCGGACATTGACCGCCGCGAGTTCGTTGGCCAGGGCGCGGCTCATCCCGACGACGGCGTGCTTGGACGCCGTGTACGGGGTGTGCAGAGGAGTGCCCTTCACCCCCGCCGCCGAACTGATGTTGATCAGGCTTCCCCCGCGCTCGATTAGGTGAGGCAGCGCCGCCGCGCAGGTGTTCCAGGCGCCGATGAGGTTGACGTCGACCACGGTGCGCCAGTGCTCGGCGGTAGTGGTGTCCCAGGTTCCGGCAGTCAACACCCCGGCGTTGGCGACCGCGGCGTCCAACCCGCCCAACTGCGACACACCGTCGGCGACGGCGGCCGCCAGCGCCGACTCGTCACGGACGTCGACGACGTAGGTGGCCGCTCGGCGTCCCAATGCAGCCACGAGTGACGCTGTCTCGTCGAGATCCTCGCGGGTGGCCAACGGGTATTCGACCGCGGGCAACGAGGCGCAGATGTCGACGAGGATCAGGTCGGCGCCTTCCTCGGCCAATCGGACCGCGTGGCTTCGGCCCATACCCCTCGCGGCGCCGGTGATGAGGACGCGCTTGCCTGCGGCCCGGCCGGTCGTTGTCGTCTCGGTCATCGTCGCCTACAGCTTGTTGCAGAAGCCGGCGTCGACGGGGAAGGTGACGCCGGTGACGTACCTGCCGGCATCCGAGACCAGGTAGGAGATCGCGGCGCTGACATCCTCGGGCTCGATCAGCGAGACCGGCATCGGGTTCTGCAGGTGAGGTCCACCGTCGGGATAATGTTCCAGGAACGCCGTCATGGCGGGGTTGT
Source organism: Mycobacterium sp. SMC-8 (assembly GCF_025263565.1). Lineage (NCBI taxonomy): Bacteria > Bacillati > Actinomycetota > Actinomycetes > Mycobacteriales > Mycobacteriaceae > Mycobacterium > Mycobacterium sp. SMC-8. Next base: position 1,431,448 of record NZ_CP079865.1, on the reverse strand, counting down.
TCGCCATCATCGTGTTGACTGCGGTCGGATGGACGGTGTTGACGCGAATACTATGCGGTGCAAGGGCGTTCGCGAGTGTCCGCATCAGGCCGACGATCCCGTGCTTGGAGGCCGCGTAGCCGAGGCCGCCCCCCTGTATACCGCCGAATCCCCTCAGTCCGGCGGTGGAGCTGGTGAAGACGATGCAGCCGCCCCGGCCACCGTCGATCAGGTGCGGCATGGCGGCTCTGGCAGTGTGGAACGCCCCGACCAGGTTCACGTCCACCACGTCGGTCCACATCTCGAGTTCTTCCTCGATGGTCAACTGGCGGAAGCCCATCGCGGCGATACCGGCGTTGGCACAGACGATGTCGAGACGACCGAAGTGTTCGACACCGGCGTCCAGGGCCGTTCTCACCGCGTGGAAGTCTCGGACGTCTGCTACCGATCCGAGCATTTTGCCGCCCTGCGCCTCGACCAGCGCGACGGTCTCGTCCAGTTCCTCGCGCGAAGCCATCGGGTAGCCGTTCGAGGCGATGTCGGCGCAGATGTCGATACCGATAATGTCGGCACCGTCGGCGGCCAGGCGTAGCGCGTGACTGCGCCCCTGTCCGCGCGCCACACCGGTGATGAACGCGACCTTGCCGTCCAGAGAGCCCATCGATCCTCGTTTCGTACCGCGGGCCACGTCGTGCACACCGCTCGGGAATGAGTAACACGGTTACACCAGGTACGGTAACTGAGTTACTCAGACACGGCAAGGGGGTTCGGGTGGCTGACCCGGATAGCGGGGGGCGCGGTGGCGACGACCGCATCGTGGCCGTCGTGGTGGACATCCTCGAAACCGAAGGCTATGAAGCGGTGCAACTTCGTGAAGTCGCCCGGCGTGCTCGGACTTCTCTGGCCACCATCTACAAGCGGTACGGCACCCGTGACGAACTGATCGTCGCGGCCATCGAGGTCTGGCTGGCCGAGCACCGGTACTCAGGGGTGCAAGCGCGGCCACGGGAGCCGGGAACCACGCTCTACGCCGCTCTGATGGGGCTGATGCGGACCATCTTCGAGCCATGGGAGCGCCATCCCGGCATGCTCACGGCGTATTTCCGGGTGCGGTCGGCGCCGGGGGGGCTGAAACTGTTCCGGCGTGGGCTGGACATCGTGGGCCCGGCCGGCCTGGAGCTGCTGGCCGGTGTGGACGACGAGTTCGTGGCCAGCCTGGATGCGATCCTGTCGAATGTCATCTACGGGCTGCTCGGCAGATTCGCCGCCGGCGAGATCGCCATCACCGATATTCTTCCGACCCTCGATCGCACCGTGTACTGGCTGACCAAGGCGTACGAGGCGTCTCTCGACGCCCAGGGCTCCAGCTGACCATCGCAGTCTGCCGGCGACCCTCGATGGTGTGATGCCAAACCCGTTGGCCTACAACGGCACTGCGGCGCCGGTGCGTTCAGGCCCTTCCGACGAAGCCGCGGTGACGGTATCGAGTAGCGTCAGATTCGGCCGCCGGGGAACATCGTCCTGACTGCCTGGGTGATGTTCTCGCGGGCGCTGGCCTCATCGGTCGGGTCCAGCGAGCTGATCGCCATCACGTAGCGGCGGTCGGGGCCGATCACGCCGGTGGATACGTGCAACTGGTTGCCGCCGTTCCAGCAGCAGAACCAACCCTGTTTGACCGCAACGGGTTCGGCGTTGAGCCCGTCGGGGATGCCGAAGCGCTGCGGGTAGCCGTCGGTTCCTGTCGGAGTGGATCTCGCGAGGTTGTCGACGATGACGTCGGCCTGTTCGGGCGGTAGCCCTCCGGTGCCGTCCAGCAGCATGTCGTAGTAGCGGACGAGATCGCCTGCCGTGCTTTGGGTGACATCCCAGTGCCCGTTGTAGGGGGCCATGGTGCCCGTCAATCCGTACCGGTCGACGATGCGCGCGATCACGGCGTTCTGCCCGCCGCGGTCCCAGAAGTTCTGGGCGGCGCTGTCATCGGAGGAGCGAAGCATGACGTCGAGTGACTTGCGGTCGGCGGGGGAGAGCGGCGTCTCGCTCTGCGACGCCTGCAGCAGCAGGTCGTCGGCGATGAACAGCTTGACCACCGAGGCGATCGGGAAGGGCTTGTCGGCCCCGTTGGAGACGACCTGGCCGGTGTTGCGGTCCAATACGGCGATCTCGATGTCGGCCCCGGACGCGGCAGCGTCGGCGGTGGCTTGCTGCACCCGTGCGTCGAGCCCGGCGAATGACTCGGCCGGCCGGTCAGGAGGGGCTTGCGGCAGTGCAGGAGGCGGGGCCTGCGGGGCGGCGACGGTCGCCTGCGGGCCGTCCCCGGCGGCCGGGGGCGTACCCCAGACCTGGGCCTCACAACCGCTGACGAGCAGCGCGGCACAGACGAACGCCGTTCCCGTGATCGCCCGATTCAGCAGCGGCCGCCGACGCATGAGTCTCCTTCGAGAGGGTTTTCGACCAGAGGGCCGGGTCAACGCTGTACCCCGCGACCGACCCGCGCGACCGGCGGTCATCGAGCCGAGCCCACCGTGTCATTGGTGCGCAGTGGCGGCAGCACGGCCGGCAGCACGAGGCGACGACGCAACCGGCCGCTCGACACCCGAAAGAGCCGACCGTGCGTGACGAGATTTCCGCGAAGATCGTCGCGCGCAGTCAGGTAGGTCCAGCGGTCGGTGTCGGGCAGAGCGAAGAACTGATCGAAGAAGCCGGGCACCTCGCCCGGAGGCATCCGCAGCAGCGCTTCCAAACCGATGCGCCGCAGGCGGTGAACCACACGTGCCGCGAGCGGCCAGACCATGTCCTGGGCGGCAGCCAGCGCTTTGTCCGGACCGTCGGGCAGGCCGGCCGCGAGAGCGCCGGCCACCCGCGGGGCGAGCGTCAACGAGGCCGCCACGCTGAATCCGGTCGCCGGGTGGATCAGGGGCGCGGCCGCTCCGAATCCGAGCACGCCGTGGCCGCGATGCCGGGGATGGTCGACTCGAAACGAAACCTTCTCGCTGCGTGCGTCTTCCGGGACCGCAATGCCGTGCCGCGCCAGCCGCGAGTGGAGCCTTCGCCGCAGCGTCGCCAGCGGCAGGCCGGGCCGACGCGCCAGTGATGTCTCCTCCAGCAGCACCCGGCCGCCACCCAGCGGAACGGCGTAGAGGAAAGTCGGCCAACCGGTTTCGCCGTGATCGGCGCGCCAGTCCATGAACAGCGCATCGCCGGGGGCGACCCATGGCGCGGCCGCATCTTCGCCGACGATCAATCCATACGCGGTCTGTTCGGCAGGGGTGCGTTCCGGCGACGGGCGGTCCAGCGGGCGCCACCGGCCGGTGGCGTCCACGACGACCGAGGCGCGCAGCTGTGTCCCGTCCGCCAGGGCGACCACCCCCGGCTGCGGGGATCCCACGGCGCGGCCGCGATGGACTCGCACGCCGGTCAACTGGTCGGTCAGGTGCGCACGCAGCGCCGGTACGTCGAGTACGGCGTACTCCCACCCCAGCGTGTGCTCCGTCAGCGCGATCGCCCGGCCGGCCGATCGGGCCGCGACCACGGATTCGGGCAGGTCGGCGGGGAGTTCCCGACTCCACAGCCCGTACGTCGCCAGCCACGGCCGGTCCGGCGCCGGGTCGAGCACCCCGGTGGCCAGTCCGAGCCGGGCACAGGCCCCGGCCAGCGCCAACCCGGCGGGTCCGGCCCCGACCACCAAGACATCCATCGCTCCATACTGCCGCTAGTCGGCTGATCGACTGGGCGCCGAGTCCGCCGTGGTCGGTTTCCGGTGACCGGGAGCGCTCACCTCCTGACATCGCAGCCGGCGCGGTCCCAGCGGGTTCTGAGCTGCTCGTACGGCGCACCGGCCGCCGCGTCGTCCACAATGGTGCAGATGGACGGCGGTACCCGACCAGAGGCACACCAGCCGGACCCGTACCTTCGGGTCTACGCGTCCCGTGTGCACAACCTCAAGTCGGTGGATGTCGCCGCCCCCCGCGATTCCTTCGTCGTATTCACCGGGGTGTCGGGATCCGGGAAGTCGTCCCTGGCGTTCGGCACCATCTACGCCGAGGCCCAGCGCCGCTATTTCGAGTCGGTGGCGCCATATGCGCGCCGGTTGCTGCTGCCGCAGGACGCCCCGAAGGTCGATGACATCACCGGGCTGCCGCCGGCGGTCGCGCTGCAGCAGCGCCGCGGCAGTGCGACGTCGCGGTCGACCGTCGGTACCGTGACCACGCTGTCGAACCTGCTGCGCATGTTGTTCTCCCGCGCCGGCACCTATCCGCCCGGGGCCACGGAGCGCCTGGATTCCGACGCGTTCTCCCCGAACACCACGATCGGCGCGTGCCCGAAATGCCACGGTCTGGGACGCATCCACGAGGTGACCGAGCAGACGCTGGTGCCCGACCCGTCGCTGACCATCCGCGAAGGCGCGGTGGCGGCCTGGCCCGGAGCCTGGCAGGGGCAGAATCTCCGGGACATCCTCATCACGCTCGGCTACGACATCGACAAACCGTGGCGCAAACTTCCCAAACGGCAACGGGAGTGGATTCTCTTCACCGAGGACCAACCGACCGTTGAGATCGATCCGAGCCAGAATCCGGTCACCGCGGACTACTACTACAACGGCACCTTCTCCAGCGCCGAACGCCACGTTCGCCACACGCTGGCCAACTCGCAGAGCGCGGCGATGCGGCGCCGGGTGTTGCAGTTCGTGCACAGCACCGATTGCCCTGTCTGCGGCGGCACCGGGCTGCGACCCGAAGCGCTGGCGGTGACATTCGCCGGCCGCAACATCGCCGAGCTGTCGGCCCTACCACTGACGGCGCTCACTGAAGTTCTGACGCCGGCGGCGATCAGGACGGGATTTGCCGCGGCCTACGAATCCACCGAGTCGGGTGAATTCACCGAAGTGGCAACCATGATCGCTTCCGATCTGGTGGCCCGGATCGCCGTGCTGGTCGACTTGGGGCTCGGCTACCTGAGCCTGAACCGCCGCACACCGACGGTGTCGCCCGGCGAACTGCAGCGTCTGCGGCTGGCCACCCAGCTGCGGGCCGGGCTGTTCGGCGTCCTCTACGTGCTCGACGAGCCGTCGGCCGGTCTTCATCCGGCCGACGCCGAACCGCTGCTCAACGTGTTGGACAGGCTCCGGCGCGCCGGGAATTCGTTGTTCGTGGTCGAGCACGACATGGATGTGGTGCGCCGCGCCGACTGGATCGTCGATGTGGGCCCCGGCGCCGGTGAGTGGGGCGGCGACGTGCTCTACAGCGGGCCGGTGGCCGGCCTCGCGGACGTCGAGTCGTCGGTCACCCGTCGTTTCCTGTTCGCCGGCGGACCGCCCGCCCAGCGATCCGCACGCACGCCGTCTGGCGTTATGCGGTTGCGCGGCATCACTTTCCACAACCTGCATGACGTCGACGTCGAGATTCCCTTGGGGGTGTTCGTTGCCGTCACGGGGGTGTCAGGATCAGGCAAGTCGACGCTGGTCTGCAAGGTGCTCGGCGATGTGATGGCAAGGCAGTTGGGAAACTCCGTCGAACCCGACGACGTCGGCGCCGACGGTGAGGCCGAACTGCTGGACATCGACGCCGACTCCAGTGTGGGGGTGACCGTCGAGGGCGCCGAATTGATCGACCGTCTGGTTACCGTGGACCAGCGGCCGATCGGACGCACTCCGCGGTCGAACCTGGCGACCTACACCGGGCTTTTCGACGCAGTCCGTAAGGCGTTCGCCGGCACCGACGAAGCCCGTCGGCGAGGCTGGAGCGCAGGCCGCTTCTCGTTCAACGTCGCCGAGGGCCGCTGCCCCACCTGTCAGGGTGAGGGTTTCGTGGCGGTCGAACTGTTGTTCCTGCCGGGCACCTATGCCACCTGTCCCTCGTGTCACGGCGCCCGTTACTCGGACGAGACCCTCGAGGTCACCTACCGCGGCCGCACCATCGCCGACGTGCTGGCCCTCACCGTCGACGAGGCGGCCGACTTCCTGAGCGATCTACCCAGCGCGGCAAGGAGTTTGACGACGCTACGGGATGTGGGCCTTGGCTACCTGCGGCTGGGGCAGCCCGCGACCGAACTGTCCGGCGGCGAGGCGCAACGCATCAAGCTGGCCACGGAATTGCAGCGCGCCAAGCGCGGTCACACACTCTACGTGCTCGACGAACCCACCACGGGGCTGCACCCGGCCGATGTCGAACTGCTGGAGAATCAGCTGCACCGGCTCGTCGATGCCGGCAACACCGTGGTGGTGGCCGAGCACGACATGTCGGTGGTGGCGGGGGCGGATCACGTCATCGACCTCGGGCCTGGCGGCGGCGACGAGGGCGGCACCGTGGTGGTAGCCGGGCCCCCGGCTGTGGTCGCGGCTCACAAGCGAAGCCGCACCGCGCCGTACCTCGCCGCACAGCTGCGCTCGGGTTGACACGATGTGCACCTCCGCCGGAGTGCATCACGGACCTGCCCGCCGTCACCCCGCCGGGGTCACCTCCACGCCCGAGCCCTTGATCGCCGCCTTGGCGCGGTTCTCCGCGCGCACGGCTTTCTTGCCGCGCACGTACCCGGTCGCCGAGATCGATGCCGCCAGCACGGCGTCCTCACCCTTGACGAACGGATGGAAACCGACGCCGGCGCCGCCGCGGCCCTTGACCGGAATGTCGGCGACTTCAGTGACCTTCCAACTCTTTTCGGCCACGGACAGGATCGCCTCGCCGTTGCCGCACGACACCGGCAGCGCGGCGATCACCTCGTCCCCGTCGCCGGACAGCTTGACGCCGGCCACGCCGTTGCCCGCCACGCCCTGCGGGTTCACCGCGGCGGGGTCGATGCGCAGGATCTTGCCGCGTCGCGTCACGAGCGCCAGGTGGTAGCCGGACGGAAGCACCCCCGACCGCAGCAGCCCGGTGATGTCCGGCGCGACCGGGATATCGCGGATCTTGTACGGCAAGCCACCGCCGGTGGTGAACTTGATCCGGCCGTCGGTCCACACCGCCCAGCCGAGGCCGCCGGTGAGCAACTCGCCGTGGCTGTCGGAGAACACCCCGCGATCGTCCAGGCGCCAGGCAGTGTTGACCTTGCGCTCACGCGGCCCGTCCTCGTTCGAACCGGAGGACACCGGGGTGGCGTCGTAGTCGAGGACCGTGCGGCGATCGAACTCGGGGCCCTTGAACAGCTTCGCGGTCTCGACGAGCTCCTGATCGATCACCTTGCGGCGCGCGTCGGGGTTGGCCACCAACTCGGTGAGCTCGGCGAACTCGGCGTCCAGCTTCTCCGCCTCGGCCCGCAGTTCGATGACGTCGAGCTTGGTGAGTCGGCGAAGTTGAAGCGCCAGAACGTAATCGGCCTGCACCGCGTCGATTCCGAACCGCTCCTGCAGGCCCTGACGGGCCTCGTCGACGGTGTCGGAACCGCGGATGACCGCGACCGCGGCGTCGATGTCGAGGTGGATGGTCATCAGACCGGCCACCAGGTGGCGCCGGGCGGTGACCTTCTCCAGCCGGTATTCGCTGCGGTGCAGCACCACCGAATCCCGCAGCGACAGGAACGCGGCGATCAGCTCGCGCACCGACCACCAGCGCGGCACCCGGTTCTCGTCGAGCGCGACCAGGCTGGCGGCGAAGGTCGACTCCAGCGGGGTCAGCGCGAGCAGCTGGTCGCGGATCTGCTCGGCACTGTGGCCGCGTTTGGCGGTGACCACGATGCGCAGCCCGTTGCGTCGGTCGGTCAGGTCCGACATGTCCGCCACCCCGGACATCTCGCCGGACTCCACCAGCGCCCGGATCCGTTCCTGCACGGTGTTACTCGCGACACCCGGAGGCAGCTCGGTGATGATGCAGTTCTTGCCGTCGACCGACACGGTGCCGCGCACCGTGAACTGGCCGCGGCCGGTGGTGATGTATTCCCGCAGCCCGGCCGTACCGACCACGGAGGCCCCGCACCCCCAGTCGGGGCCCGGGATGAGTTTGACCAGCCGGTCGTCGGTCATGTTCGGCGTCTTCAGCAGCGCCCGGCACGCGGCCATGATCTCCCGGGGATTGTGGGCGGGCACCTTGGTGGCCCATCCCTCGGCGATGCCGACGGCGCCGTTGCACAGCAGCACCGGCCACTGGGCCGGGAGCACGGTGGGCTCGGTCCACTCGCCGTCGAACGTCGGCACCATCGGCACCGCGTGGCTGTCGAGTTCGGCGGTCAGCGCCGCACCGGGCGGTGACAACCGCATCTCGGTGTAGCGGTCGGCCGCCGGGATGTCGCCCTGTATGCGGGGGAAAGCGCCTTGTCCGTCAATGACTTTCACACGCTGGAAGTCGGCGGCCATCAGTGCGGCGGCGCCGTACATCGACGCGCCACCGTGCGGGTGCAGGTTGCCGGTGACCGCCGAGCACACCTTCGACGACTTCTGCGGCTTGTTTCCGGGCAGCAGTCGCGATTCGTGCATCTGGTAGAGCAGGCGCCGCTGGCCGGGCTTGAGGCCGTCGAACGCCGACGGAATGGCGCGGTCGCTGACGCTGTAGAGCGCGAAGGTCAGCTGGTAGTGGTTCCAGTACTCGTCGGCGCTCTGGTCGAGGACCAGGTCCGGGTTCTGTTCGGGAACGTCCAGGGTGGCGGTCACGGTGATTCCCCTACGTCAGGTCCAGCGAGGCGGTGTCGACGCGGGCGGCGACATCGGCCATCCACGTGCGCCGGCCCTCGGGCGGTCCGCCGAACAACGTGTGGTGCAGCTTCTTCTCGCCGTCGTCGGGATGCACCCGGATCACGGTGCGCCGCTGCGGATCCAGCACGGTGTTCCAGAAGTCGTCGGCGTCCATCTCGCCGAGGCCCTTGTTGCGCTGCACCTCGACCTTGCGTTTGGAGGTGGCCTTCAGCTGCGCCACCGCGGCGTCGCGCTCGGACTCGTCCTGGCAGTAGATGCGCTGCTGCCCGTCCTTGACCACGAACAGCGGCGGCAGCGTCACGTACACCATCCCCGCCTCGACGAGCGGGCGGTAGAAGTCCAGAAACATCGAGATCAGGCTCGAGTTGATGTTGCCGCCGTCGGGGTCGGCGTCGGAGGCGAACAAGATCCGGTCGTAGCGGCACAGTTCCGGGTCGCAGTTGTCGCGCACCCCGCAGCCCAGGATGCGTTCGATCGAATCGAACTCGTCTTTGGCCCGCGCCTTGCTCAGGGCGAACCCGTAGACGTTGGGAGGCTTGCCTTTCAGCGGGAATGCGGCCTGGAACGTGGCGTCGCGCGCGGCCTTGATAGTGCCCAGCGCCGAATCACCCTCGCAGAGAAACAGCTCGGCACCGGATCCGCGCCCGGTTTCCCTGCTGGGCAGCAACTTCGGCGGCAACGACAGGTTGGTTCCCAGGCCCTTGGCTTTCGACGCCGCGCGGGACCGGGCCTTGGCCCCTTCGGCGCTGCGCCGTGCCCTGGCCGATTCCAGCGCCAGCTTCGTCCACAGTGACACCGCGTCGGCGTTCGCGGGGTTGGCCGCCCAGATGGTCACGCTGCGGGCCACATCGGGGGCCATCGCCAGATTCAGCGACCGCGAGGACACCGCCGTCTTGGCCTGGGAGTCCCACGCCACGTCCGGTGCGCGGGTGTCGACGGCCAGCGCGGTGACCGCGGCGAAGTCCTGCGGTTCCGGGCCGTCCTCGCCCTTGGCGAGGCCCAGGTCGCGGATCCGGGAGGCGCGGTCGGCCAGGGCCTCGGAGAGGCCCTTCACCGCGGCGGTCAGGTGTGATCCGCCGCCGGGGGTTCGCACCGTGTTGCAGAACGCGGCGACCGTCGCGGGTTCGGCCGGGCCGGCGGTCAGTGACCAGCGGAACGGGGTCGGCCCGCGCCCGGTGGTGTACTCGCCGCGGCCTTCCACCTCCGCCCGTACCTCCGGTGCGGGCGTGCCGGCGGCGGTGCACATGAGATCGAGCAGTGTGTCGGTACCCCAGGGCCCGCTGAACGGTTCGAGCAGCGCCGGCGGCACCTCGTCGCCGGGCCAGCCTTCGTCGACGACGACCAGGTGCACACCGCGGGACATGCGCGCCGCGGCGTGGGCGCGGAGCAGCACCTCGCCGATGTCGACGGTGGAATCCGGTACGACGGCCGGATCGAACAGGATGCGCACCGTGGTGCCGTGCGCGTCGGGCTTGCGGTTACCGGTACCGCGCAGTTTCTGCGTGTCGGCGCGGGTGAACGGGGCGTCCGGATCGAAGTCCTTGCCCTCGAACACGCCGGGGTAGCCGCGGCCGAAGCTCTGCAGGTAGGTCTTGCCGCCCCGGCGGACGGTCACGTCGGTGCGGGCGGAGATGAAGACCGCGGCGGCGGCGCCGATGCCGTTCAGGCCGGCGCCCGTGCTGGCCGCGTCGGTGTGCGCGGAGAACTTGCCGCCCGCCCGGGCGGTGCCGAGGGTCTTGACGATGCCGTTCTTGCCGGTCGTCGGGTCCGTGTCGACGGGCAGTCCGCGGCCGTCGTCGGCGACGCTGACCGAGCCGTCGGCGTGCAGGGTGATGGTCACGCATGATCCGCCGTGACCCGGATCGGCCACCTCTTCGACCGCGTTGTCGATCAGCTCGCGCAAGGCGGTGTTCAGGACGTCGAGACCGAGGTTGACCGCCGGCCGCAGGCGTGTGTGCTGGACATCGTCGAGCTCGGTGATGTCGGCGGCGGTGTAACTCACTGCTGTTGCTTTCCGTCGAGGCTGGGCGGGGTGCCGCAGGAATGGTAGACGGCCGGACCGACATTTCCCCGCATCCGAGCCGTTGTGCGGAGCACGAGGTAATCTCCGCCACAGTGCGCCGGCCGGCTAGCTGCCGTAAAGATGCAGCGCACGGGCCGCTTCGGTGGCCACCGCGCCGCTCAGCGGCGCGATCGGTGGACCGCCGCGCTGATGGATCACATTCGCCAGCACGATCACGTAGGTGTCCGACCGCGGGTCCATCCACAGTGACACCCCGGTGAAGCCGGTGTGGCCGAAGCTACCGACAGGGAAGACCGACCCTCGGGGCCTGGAGTGCGCGGTGTCGATGTCCCAGCCGAGACCGCGCAGATCCTGTCCCGCCTCGATCTGAGCGGGATCGTGTCCGGGCTGCTGCGGCGTCGTCATCGCCTCGGCGCTCGGCTGCCGCAGCGGAAAAGCGCTGGGGCGGTGGGCGAGCCGGTCGAGCAGAGCCTGCGCGAACCGGCCCAGATCGTGCACGGTGGAGAACACCCCGGCGCTTCCGGACACCCCGCCCATGCGGCGGGCCGTGGGGTCGTGCACGGTCCCGCGAAGCGGGTGGCAGTGGTCGGGGTTCAGGGCCGGCGCGTCCTCGTCCCGGGCGGTCGGCGCGACGCGCGCCAGCAGCTCGGTGCTCCACGTGCCCGCCGGACAACGGCCCGGCTCCGGTCCGTGCGGATCCGGTGCGATCGCCGTACCCCGGATCCGACGTGGCCCACATGCTTTGGCGACGGGCAGATAGCGGGAGTCCGACATCCCGAGTGGGGCGAACACGTGGTCGTGGACGTAGACATCCTCGGGTTCGCCGCTGATTTTCTCCAGCAGCGCGCCCAGGATGATGAAGTTGATGTCGGAGTAGTGGAAGCGCTCGCCGGGATCGAACACCACCCACGCGGCGAGCGCGCGGCGGATTCCCTGGGCTTTGTCGGGCTTGTCCAGTCCCCACGGGCCGTCCAGACTGAGATCACCCGCGATGCCCGAGGTGTGGGTGAGCAGCATGCGCAGCGTCACCTGTGCGCGGCGCGGATCGCCGGCCGGGTTGAAGTCCGGCAGGTATGTCTGCACCGGTTCATCGATACGGATCTTGCCCTGCTCATAAAGCTGCATGACGGCAGTGGTGGTCGCGACGCTCTTGGTCAGCGACGCCAGGTCGAAGAGGGTGTCCTCGGTCATGGGTTCGGAGGGGGAGGGTTTCCCGTCCAGACCGGGTTCACCGGCGAGCTTGCGGGCGCCGAACGCCTGCCGGAAGACGATCTTGCCGGCGTGCCCGACCTGCACCACGGCGCCGGGTAGTCGATGCGCCGCGATCGCCTCCGCGACGAGCCGGGAGACGGCGGAGAAATCACCGGTCGGCGTCACCTCGGGGACCGCGGGTGCGGGTGACGCGGCCACCGGGGCGGACGGTATCGGTGCTGTCGGGGTGCCGGTGGACGGCGTAGGGGGCAGCGGATGCCCGCACGCCGCAGACACCATGATCAGCGCGACGGCCCCGACGGCGAAGAGCCGGGCACGTCGCGGTCGTGACTGCGTCACCAGGCCGACGGTAGCCGCGCCTGCTGCCTCCGGCACGGTTTCAGTCGTAGATGACGTCGAGCCCTTTGCGGCGCAACTCCTCCAGCCCGGCCCGAAACGCCTCAAGCTGCTCGGGCGGATGTCCCACCCAGTCGGTGAGCTCACCGACGATCCTCACCGGCTGGCGGCTGCGGTAGGAGTGGGTCGGGTTCCCCGGGAACTTCTTGTCCGTCACATTCGGGTCGTCCTCGACGGCCCCGAGCGGTTCGACCATGTACACGCGGCCGCGGCCCTCCCCGACAGCCAGCTCGGCCGCCCACACCGCCGCATCCAAAGTCCTGGTGATGTAGATGTGGTTCGAGACCCGGCCCGCGTCGAAGTTGGACGGCTGGCCCGGCATCAGCAGGTCGCCCACATCAAGGTCGGCTTTCGTGCCGTGCAGGTAGGCGCCTGACTCGTGAACCACGAATCGTTCTGGCGTACCGGTCATCTCCGACATACAAACCCCCTGCGTTCCTGTGGCCCGGCGATTGTGCCCGAGGTACGGGGCCTTGCCGCAAGCCCCCACCCCGGCCCTATAGTGAGACTGGGAACGGCATCGCCGCGCGAGCGCACTGCAAGATTCACGACACGACGACGATCTTCTCGGTCAGGTCGGACTCGTGACCCGTTACCCGATCGGCGGTAGCCGCGCGGCACTACGTTTCGGAAATCACTGACGCAGAACCGGTTTCGAGCGCCAGAAGCCGACGCGCGCTGGTCACGATGTGGTCTTCCAGCGTACAGCGAAGTTGTTCGGGTTCGTCATGCTCGATCGAGTTGAGAAGTACCCGGTGCTCTTCGGCGATTGCGAAGGGAGTCGAGTGCCGACGGGCCAAGCGGTGGATCTGCATTCTGATCCGGGGTTGCACGCTGGCCCACAGTTGCAGTGCGTGGTCGGAATGCGCGCTGCGAACGATTGATTCGTGGAACGTCACGTCGAGCTCATTGAGCTGATCCAGATCACCTGCTTGGGCGGCGACGTTCATCTGTTCCACGAGGTGCCGTAACTCGTCAAGTGTGGTGGGATCCGCGCCGGCTGTTCCGACAGCGAAGGATTCGATGGCCAACCGTACCGGCAACAGAACCCCGAGCAGTTCGTCGGAGCTCACCGAGGTGACGAAGGCTCCGCGATTGGGGATGTGCTGAACCAGTCCCTCGCTCTCGAGTTGACGCAGGGCCTCCCGGACCGGCCCCGGGCTGGTGCGCAGATGCGCGGCCAGGACGTCCTGTTTGAGTTGCGCTCCCGGTGCGATGAGACCTTTGACGATCTGCTCCCGCAGCCAATCCGCAATCTGGTGTCGGCGCGACGCGGCCAGTGGGGCTGGAGCGGTGGCACCCAGTCCCTCGGCGTGAGTCATGCGGTTTCTCCCTCTGCGCCGTGCCTGCGCGCATTTCATCCTAGGCATCCAGTGAGCGCGCGGGACCGCGAACTTCTCTCAGACACCCTTGCACAGATTACCGATTATAGATAATCTCCAAAAACTTGGATGGTGGGGCACCACACCTCGCCGCCGAACGGCCATCGAGCCGCCGACCTCTACCGAAGGATGACAATGCGAAAAGGCCTACTGGCAGTGGTTGTTGCGCTGATGACGGTTCTGGTGGTCACCAGCTGTACGTCATCGGGTTCGGGGAACGGTGCGGTGGGCGCCGGCCCGAGCGTTCTGACCAAGGTCCTCCAAACCAAGAAGGTGTCGATCGGGGTATTCGCCGATGCCCCGCCCTATGGGGTCATGAACAGCTCGGGCCAGTACGAAGGATTCGACATCGACAAGGCGCGCGCCCTGGCCGAATCGCTGGGCGCCGAGGTCGAGTTCATCAGCACCACCAACGCCAGTCGCATCCCGATGCTTGAGACCGGCAAGGTCGACGTCATCATCGCCGCGCTGACCAATCTGGACGAGCGGGCGCAGGTGGTCGCAATGACCCGTCCGTATGCCTCGGAAGGACAACTCGTGGTGGTGCCCGCGGGCAGCGACATCCGCACCTATGAGGACCTGACCGGAAGGAACGTCGCCGCCACCCGAGGAAGCGTGCCGGCCACGATCCTGGCGGCCCAGTTCCCGCAGGCGAATGCCAGCTTGTTCGAAGCAGTGGCGGATTCGATCCAAGCACTGCGCAGCGGGAAGGTCGATGCGCTGATGGAGAGCACAGCAGTGGTCGCCGACATCCGTGACAGCGAGGGCGACGCAGTCCGGGTTCTGGACGCCCCGGCGCTGGCACCGTCGCTGGTGTCCTTCGGGGTGAAGATGGGCGACCAGCTGTGGTTGAACTACCTGAACAACTTCATCATGAACTACAACATCGGGCAGGCCGCCAACGAGTCGTACAACAGATGGCTCGGGATGGACGTCCCCGAGCTCATCAAGTAAGGCCGAGCAGCCGAAGATGCAGCTCTACTACGGCGACGTTCTGCCCCACCTGGGTCCACTTCTGACGGGACTGGCGATCAGTATCGCGGTGAGTTTCGCCGCTGCGCTGGCCGGCGGCGCGCTGGGAATCCTCCTCTACGCCGGGCGCACCTCCGGCACTCGCGCCCTGCGCGCCGTGGCCGGCACCTACATCGAGATCATCCGTAACACACCGCTTCTCCTCCAGCTGTATCTGGTGTACTTCGCGCTGCCGCAGGCTGGTGTGAACCTGGATCCGATCGCAGCGGGCATCGTCGCGCTCACGGTCAACAACGCCGCATACATGGCCGAGATCTATCGGGCCGGATTCCAGTCTGTACCAGCAGGCCTGCGGGAAGCGGGGGAAGCGCTCGGGCTCAGCGCACGTGACACCTTCTGGCGGGTCCGGGTACCGCCGGCGATGCGCAATGTTCTGCCGGCGATCACCAACCAGACCATCCTCCTGTTCCTGGCATCCTCGGTGACCTCGGTGATTGCACTGCCCGACCTCATGCACGCGATGCTGGGCATCACCTCAACCACATTCCGGACGATCGAGACGCTCACCGTCGGCGGCCTGATGTACTTCGGCGTCGCTTTCCTCATCGCCGGCGTTTCGCGGGTAATCGAAACGCGCCTCATCGCCTGGAAGGTGGCGTGATGTTCGAACAATTCGGTTGGCAGCACCTCTCTTTGATCCTGCAAGGCGCGGTGGTGACCATCCAGATCTGCGCGTTGTCGGTAGTGTTCGGCGGTCTTCTGGGGCTGGTGATCGGCTTGATGGCCGCCGGGACCGTGCGTCCCCTGAAATGGGTCAGCGCCATCTACATCGCGATCATCCGAGGTATCCCGGTGCTGCTCGTCATCTTCTTCGTGTACTTCGGGGTGCCACTGCTGGTGCCCGGCAGCGGTCTCGCCGAGTACTGGGCGGCGGTGATAGCGCTGTCGATCTTCGCCTCGGCGTACATCGGTGAGTTGGTGCGCGGCAGTATCGAGGCCGTATCGCGCGGGCAGTTCGAGGCGGCGGACGCTCTCGGCCTGAGCTACCCCGACCGAATGCGCTTCATCATCCTTCCGCAGGCGGCCCGCCTGATCGTCCCACCGGGCGTCGGTTTTCTGGTCATCCTCATCAAAGACAGCTCACTGGTGGCTGTCATAGGCCTGATCGAGTTGACGCGGGCTGCCAATATCGTCAGCTCGCAGACCGCGGATCCGATACTCGCCTACACCGTGGTCGGCGCCTTCTACTTCGTGATCTGTTTCGTGCTGTCCACATTGTCCCGCCGCTACGAACGCCGACTCGGCACCAGAGTGCCGGCGCCGAAGTTCGCAGATGCGCTCACCAACCTGACCCCGGGAGCAAGGAAATGATCGAAATTGAGGACCTCCGGCTGAGTTTCGGCGACAACGAGGTACTGCGGGGGATCTCGTGTTCGGTCAGCGAACGCGAGGTGGTGTGCATCATCGGCGCTTCCGGGTCGGGTAAGAGCACGTTGCTGCGGTGTATGAATGGGCTGGAACGCCCGTCACACGGCAGCATCGTCATCAACGGTCACCGACTCGGGCCCAATGAGTTGCCCGCCGATCTCGCCGTCATCCGCCGTGATGTGGGAATGGTGTTCCAGCACTTCAATCTCTTCCCGCACATGACGGTCATGGAGAACATCGCGCTGGCTCCCCAACGGGTGCTCAAGCACACCAAGAGCCAGGCCCGTGATCGCGGCCGGGCACTTCTCGATCGAGTCGGGCTGGCCGACAAGGCGCAGGTCTATCCCGACTCTCTCTCCGGTGGTCAGAAGCAGCGGGTGGCCATCGCCAGAGCGCTCGCCATGGATCCGGCGATCATGCTGTTCGACGAGCCGACCTCAGCGCTGGATCCGGAGATCGTCGGCGAGGTCCTTGCCGTCATGAAAGATCTGGCCGCCGACGGGATGACGATGGTGGTTGTCACCCACGAGATGGGATTCGCACGCGAGGTAGCCGACCGGGTGATCTACATGGACCACGGGAGCGTCATCGAAATCGACAAGCCAGCAGCGCTTTTCGGATCACCTCGGGAGCCCAGAACGCGCGAGTTCCTCAGCAAGGTGCTCTGACATGCCGGCTCTTGACACCCTGATAGTCGGGGGCGACATCGTCGACGGCGCAGGTGCAGTCCCCAGGCGCTGTGACATCGGCATCACGGACGACCGCATCGCCTACCTCGGACTGTCGCACGATGTCCAGGCTCACCGGGTGGTGGACGCCAGCGGCATGTACGTCCTGCCCGGTTTGATCGACCCGCACAGCCACAGCGACTGGTCAGTGCTTGGGAATGCGGAGGCGTACAGCACAATTCACCAGGGTGTCACTACCGAGGTGGTGGGCAACTGTGGTGTCACCTACGCGCCGCTGGGGGCGGCCGCCGTCGAATCCGCGCAGAGTGCGCTGCGGGCGATGGGCTACGAGGGGCCCGTCGACTGGCGCAGCTTCGGGTCCTTGTTGGACACCGTGCACAGCGCCAGGACCGCGCAGAATTTGGTGTGGTTCGTCGGTCACACCGCGATCCGATCGGCGGCCAGATCCAATGCCGAATCGACCGGCGTCGACGAGTGCAGGGAGCGGATTCGGCTGGTAGAGGACGCCCTCGACGCCGGAGCTATCGGGCTGTCGAGCGGGTTGGAGTACGGTGACGGACGATTCGCCGACCGCCAGGAGCTCGCCGACCTCGCCCGTGTCGTCGGTCGGCGGGATGGCATGTATGCCAGTCACATCCGGAATCGGGACAGTGGGCTCGGCGCCGCCGTCGACGAGTTCTTCGACGTGGTCCATCAGGGCGGGGTGCGGGCTCAACTGTCACACCTCAACGTCCGGTACGGGACCGGGGCTGATCCCGGCGCATGGCACCGGGCGGTCGATCGGGTCGTCGACGAGCGCCGGCGCGGCAGCGAGGTGCTGGCCGACATGACGCCGTACCCGCACGGGATCGGGATGGCCGCGGGGCTGCTTCCGGGATGGCTCATCGAACGTCCCGCCGCCGAAGCCGCGCAGATGTTGCACGACAACGAGGTACGGGCCCGGGTGAGGGCTGACTGCGACCGGTATTGGCGCTTCGTCCACCGAGGCCATTGGGAACGGGTCAGTCTCGGTGTGTCCATTACCCATCCGGAATGGGAAGGACTCACGTTCCCGGAGATCGCTGCTCGTCACGGCCGCGACGAGTGGGAGTGCTTGTTCGACATCCTGGCCGCCGCCGGAGCCGATATCGGCAACGTGCAGTTGCTCGGACATCTGTTCACCGAGGACCACCTCGCAGACGCGATCGGTCACGACCACTTCCTGCTGGGCGTCGACGCTTTCACCACCCGGCGGGATGGCGCCCTGCACACCCGCACCCGGCACCCGCTGTTCTACTTCGGTCATACGCATTACCTGGCCCATCACGTGCCTGCGGGCACGCTGACGTTCGAGGACGCGGTGCACCGGATGACCGGCATGGTCGCCGACCACTTCCGCATCCGCGACCGTGGATACCTGCGGCCGAACAAGTATGCCGACGTCGTGGTCCTTGACCCGGACATCCTCGCGCGCACCGACACCTGGGTGTTACCGCAGGCCTATGCCTCTGCGGCCCGCCACGTCTGGGTCAACGGGACGGCCGTGGTCACAGAGGGCCAGCACACCGGCACGCTGCCGGGCCGACTGCTGCGCTGCCGTCGCACTCACAACACGAAGGAACACACCAGATGAAGATCGAACGCATCGAGACCTGCGGGCTGCGCGGGGCGACGCCGGAAGGCGGATGGTCCAACGAACTGCGCCCCGACGACGTTGTGCACACGCTCGTCGCAGTGCACACCGACACCGGCCATGTCGGTCTCGGTAGCTCGTTCACCGCGGAGGGGTTGGTGCGCGCCGCGCTGGATCTGCTGCGTCCCCAGATCATCGGCCAGAGTGCTCTGGAGGTCGAACGAGTGACCGAGACTCTGCACCAGAGCGCCTTCTGGATGGGCCGCGGTGGGACACTGACCCACGCGACCAGCGCAGTCGACATCGCGCTGTGGGACCTGGCCGGTCAGGCGCTCGGGCAGCCCGTCGGCCGGCTGCTCGGGGGACGCTATCGAGATCGCGTCCGCCCGTACGCATCCGTGCTGATGGACGAGACACCCGCGATGACCGAGAATCTGGAGACCCTGGTCGCCCAGGGGTTCACCGCTTTCAAGATCGGGTGGTGGAAATTCGGGCGTGTCGATTCTGCGACTGATGAGCGTACGGTGGCCGCGGCGCGCGACGCCGTCGGTGACCGGATGCTCGCTGTTGACGCGGGGGGATCGGAGGCGTTTTTCCCCGGCGGGTTGTCCTGGGCCAAACGCACGGCCGACATGCTCGCCGCCTACGATGTCGCCTGGTTTGAGGAGGCCCTCGCCCCCGACGACGTCGACGGGTTCGTCGCATTGCGCCGCCATTCCAAGATCCCGATCAGCGGCGGTGAGGTCCTCACGCGCCGCCAGTCGTTCGCTCCGTTCATCGAGGCCGGTGCTTTCGACATCGTGCAACCCGACACCACCAAGGGTGGTGGGTTGAGCGAGTCGCGACGGATCGGCTGGGCCGCTCAGGACCGGGGGATCCGACTGGTGCCGCATGGGTGGAATACCGGCGTCGGTCTGGCAGCTGATCTGCAACTGGCATCGGCGCTGGCCGCCACCGATCTGGTGGAGTACAAAACCGGGTCGGCCTACATCGACGACCTGATCCTGGGTGGCTGGGCCTTAGACGCCGAAGGGATGCTGGCGGTGCCCGACGTGCCTGGCCTCGGCGTGGCCCTCGACCCGGAAACTCTGCACCGGTACGGAACCGATCCGATGTTCGCGCAGGCCGGGTGAACGGTATGCAGCCTACTGATCTGCTCTTCTCGCACAACGTGATTCCGCTGGCATCCATAGCGGACATCGGTCATGTCGATGACATCGGCGCCGGACTCGTCGATGGCGGTTTGCCGGTGGTCGAGGTGGCCTTGCGGGGTCAGCACGGCATCCCTGCGATACGGCGGTTGACGCGACGCGGTGATCTGCTGGTCGGCGCCGGTACCGTACGCAGCACCGCGCAGGCTCACGAAGCCCTCGAGGCGGGTGCACGATTCGTGGTTTCACCCGGGCTGGACCCGGATGTCATCGAGGTGGCTCGGCACGCCGGCGTCCCGGTGATCCCGGGCGTGATGACGCCGTCCGAAGTGCAGGCGGCCGTACGTCTGGGGCTTGACCACCTCAAGCTCTTCCCGGCCGGTGCTGTGGATACGGCGGCCTGCCTGCGGTCGTACTCGCAGGTCTATCCCGACGTGCACTTCATGCCGTCCGGCGGTGTGGGTCCAAGCAATCTGAGCGAATATCTCTGTTTACCCACGGTTTTCGCGGTCAGCGGCAGCTGGATCACTGCCCGTGCGGATAGGGGTCGCGCTGCGGTGGCGCAGGCCTGCCGACAAGCGGTGGCCGCGGCCGAGTCGGTCCGCCCGCGGTGAGCACCCACCGGTTGGACGTGGTGACGGCAGGTGAGTCGCTGGGCCTGCTCACCGCCGACGATGTGGGGAGTCTGTGCCGAGTCAACAGGATGCGGATCGGATTCGGGGGCGCCGAGAGCAATGTCGCGATCGGCGTCGCCCGTCTGGGCGGCACGGCCGCGTGGATAGGTCGAGTGGGCGCCGATGCACTGGGCGAGCTGATCCTGCGTGAGCTGCGCGCTGAGATGGTGGAAACCCATGTGACAGTGGACCACGACGTCTCGACAGCGCTGATGCTCAAAGAACGTCCCCGGCCTGCAGCGAGCCGTATCACCTATTACCGGCGCGGCCACGCCGGCAGCAGGTTGTGCCCGAGCGATATCCCCGCCGAGATCATCGGCCGTGCCGGGATCGTCCACGTCACCGGCATCACCGCGGCGCTGGGTGAGCGGCCGTTGGCCGCGCTGCACAGCGTCATCGACCACGCCGGGCGGGCCGGTGCGAGGATCTCTTTCGACGTCAACCACCGCGCCGGTCTGTGGGCCGACACCGCCGACGCCGTCCTCATCTACCGCGACCTCATCACGCGAGCGCACATCGTGTTCGCCGGTGAGGACGAAGCGCAGCTGGTGACCGGTGAGCACGATCGGCAGCGGCAGCTCGATGCTCTGCTCGCGTTGGGCCCGGATCAGGTTGTGGTGAAGTGTGGGTCGCAGGGTGCGGTGGCGGCAACGGGCACCGGCACCCGCCTGTCCCGCGACGCACACCGGGTGACGGTGGTGGACACCGTCGGCGCCGGCGACGCGTTCGTGGCGGGCTGGCTGGCCGAGTCGACGCGAGGCTCTGATCTGAGCTCGTGTCTGGACGTGGCCTCCGCCTGTGGCGCGCTCGCCTGCACTACGCCCGGTGACTGGGAGGCTGCACCGACGCGAGCCGATCTCGCCCTGCTTGCCGACCCCGGACACGACCCGGTCAGCCGTTGAAAAGCGCTGGACCGACCTAGAATTGAGCTGACGCTTTCATTTCCCGGTGTTGATCCACGAGCAGCTGCCGGTCCAGCGGTCAGGCCAGCGCCCACAATCCGAGGCTGATCACGAACGCGCTGAGCCCCAGGGTCGTCTCCATCACCGTCCACGTCTTGAGGGTGGTCTTGACGTCCATGCCGAAGAACCGGCTCACCAACCAGAAACCGGAGTCGTTGACATGGGACAGGACCGTGGCACCGGCCGCGATCGCCATCACCAGCGCCGTGAGCTGGAGATTGCTCAGCTCGGCGGCGGCCACGGCGGCACTGAGCAGACCGGCGGTGGTCGTCAACGCGACGGTCGCCGAGCCCTGCGCCACACGCAGCAGCGTGGAGATCACGAACGCCTGCAGGATCAGCGAGATCCCGAGATTGGACAGTGAACCGCTCAGCGCGTCACCGATTCCGCTGAGCCGCAGCACTCCGCCGAACATGCCTCCGGCGCCCGTGATCAGGATGATCGCGCAGATCGGGCCGAGGGCTTTGTCGAGGATGTCGGTGACGGTGGCCATTGACCGGCCGCGCAACCCCAGCACCAGGATCGCCACGATCACGGTGATCAGCAGCGCGATCGAGGTGGTGCCGATCAACTTGAGGTACTCGGCCCACGTCGCACCCTCCTCGATCACCCCGGCAGTCATGAGTGTGTCGACGACGGTGTTGAACGAGATCAGGACGAACGGCAACAGCAACACCCCGAGCACCGTCCCAAAGGCGGGGGCGGTGCGGGTGGCGGTCGCGGTGGCGCCGGCACCCGTGGCTTCGTCGGTGTCGGTGTCGCGGCCGCCGTTCATCTCACCGAACAACGACGTAGGGATGTCGACGTGCACCCGCCTGCCCATCACCTGGGACACCAGGAAGGCGCCGACGTACCAGGACGCGACCGCGACAGGGGCCCCGACGAGCAGGGTGAGGCCGATGTTGGCGCCGAGGAGTTCGGCTGCCGCAACCGGACCGGGGTGCGGTGGGACCAGGGCGTGCATCGCCGCGAAGGCGCCTGCGGCCGGGAACGCGTACAGCAGAAGCGATCCGCCGAAGCGCCGGGCGACGGTCATGATGATGGGAAGGAAGACGACCAGCCCGGCGTCGAAGAAGATCGGGAAGCCGAACAGCAGCGCGGCGACACCGAGAGCGAACGGTGCGCGCTTTTCGCCGAACCGGCCGATGAGGGTGTCGGCGAGAACCTGTGCGCCACCGGTCACCTCGAGGAGCCGGCCGATCATGACACCGAAGCCGACGAGCAGGGCCACCGAGCCGAGGGTGTTGGAGAAGCCGAACGTCAGCGCGCTCGGGACGTCGGCCACCGGGATCCCGGCGGCCAGCGCGGTCAGCAGGCTCACCAGCACCAGGGCGATGAAGGCGTGCAGTCTGACCTTGATGATGAGGAACAGCAGCAGCGCGACCGCGGCCGCGGCGATCAGCAGCAGCGTACCGGTCCCGTATGCCGGATCAATCGCCTCCACGACGCCCCCTCACCGCAGTGCTGTCATTGCCTCGAATCATTGGGAATCCTCCTCGGCTGTTGGGGAATGCGTTGTGCTGACGAAGCGTTCGACGATGGCGTCGATACTCTGGTCGACGTCGATGGCGATACCGCGCTCATCGGGCTCCAGCGGTTCCAGCGTCTGGAACTGGGACTGCAACAGGTTGGCGGGCATGAAGTGCCCGGGCCTGCTGGCCTGCCGCCTGCCGATCGTCTCGACGGAGCCGGCCAGGTGCAGGAACTCGATGTCAGGGCAGTGCCGGCGCAGCTGATCCCGGTACGAGCGCTTCAAGGCGGAGCAGCTCATCACCCCGCCGTCGGGGTGGCCGGCCAGCCACTGGCCGATCGACTCCAGCCAGGGATAGCGGTCGTCGTCGTTCAGCGGGTGGCCGGCCGACATCTTCGCGATGTTGGCCGGCGGATGGAAGTCGTCGGCGTCGGCGAACGGGACGCGCAGGCGCTGCGCCAGCGCGGCGCCCACGGTCGACTTTCCGGAGCCGGAGACTCCCATGACGACGATCGGAACGGCCATGACCTCTGCCCTATCAGTGTGTGTGACGTCACACAGTGTCCATCAATGATCAGATCATTGCAATAGCGTTTCAGGAATCAGTAGCTCTTTTCGGGCCTCCGGTCGGTCTGGCATGATCAACCAGTGCTCGATCGGCCGTATGCAGGCGCGCTCCACGGCAGTCTGGTGACTGCGCTGGGCACCGGCATCGTGTCCGGGCGGTACCCGGCCGGCGGGGTTCTCACACTCGAGGGCGTCAGCGCCGAGCACGGGGTGTCCCGCAGCGTCGCGCGGGAGGCGGTCCGGGTGCTGGAGTCCATGGGCATGGTCGAATCGCGGCGCCGGGTCGGGATCACCGTCCAGCCCGCGGATAGGTGGAATGTCTTCGACCCCGTGGTGATCCGGTGGCGGCTGGACGTGGGCGACCGTAGCGCGCAACTGGTTTCACTCTCGGAACTGCGGCTGGGGTT
The DNA here is from genome assembly GCF_025263565.1 of Mycobacterium sp. SMC-8. Classification (NCBI taxonomy): domain Bacteria; kingdom Bacillati; phylum Actinomycetota; class Actinomycetes; order Mycobacteriales; family Mycobacteriaceae; genus Mycobacterium; species Mycobacterium sp. SMC-8. The sequence continues at coordinate 1,407,906 of NZ_CP079865.1, read as the reverse complement.
CGAACCGGCGGCGGCGGCGCTGGCCGCGCGGCGGGCCAGTCCGCACCAGTGCCGGATCATGGCGACGGCGGTGTCGGACATGGTGGTGCACGGGCGGACCGGTGATCTGGACGCCTACCTCAACGCGGACAAGCTGTTTCATCAGACTCTGCTTGAGGCCAGCGGAAACGAGATGTTCCGGGCGCTGACCGGGGTGGTTGCCGAGGTACTCGCCGGTCGCACCCATCACGGCATGATGCCGGAGAAGCCCAACATTGCGGCGATCGCCTTGCACGACGAAGTGGCACGGGCGATCAGGATGGGCGAGGAGGAGCAGGCCGAACAGGCGATGCGCGCGATTATCGGCGAGTCTGCCGCGGCCATCGTCGAGGACTTCCCGCCGTCGCAGTAGCCGGGCAGCGCCGAGGATTCCGGCGCGGCCGACGCCGCCGACGGTAGCGCACGCGCTACCGTCAGCCGGGCGCGCAGGTGACCGACGTGGGACCCGTGCTCCGGTGGACTCAAGGGATGAATGCCTCATCGACGACCGGCTGCCGTAACCCCGTCGAGATCGCGCTGCGCGAACCGCCAGAACAGCGGCGCCGTGGCGTCCGCTGGTTTTTGGGCCTCGCGTTCCCCGGAGCGTGGATTCCGTGGACGGTGGTGCATCTCCTCGGTGGATCGCTCGACAACCCGCTGACCCAGCTGGCCACCGCGGCCTTCGTGCCGGCCATCGCGGCGTGCGTGGTCCGGCGGTGGATCACCCGACAGGGTTTCGCCGATTCCGGTCTGCGCCCGAACTGGCGGTCGTCCTGGCCGTATTACCTCGCCGCCACGACCATTCCGTGGGCAGTGCTGCTTCTCGCCGTGGCCGTCGCGGTGCTCGCCGGAATGTGGTCGCCGCAGCAGTTCGAGATGAGCACCGCCGCGTGGGTGTATCTGGCAGCCGGGCCGGCCGTATGCGTGGTGACGGCGCCGATCTTCTGGGGTGAGGAGTATGGGTGGACGGCGTATCTGCGGGACCGGTTGGTGCCCGGACGCCCGGTCGCTACCACTTTTCTGACCGGCCTCATCTGGGGGGTGTGGCATTGGCCGTTACCCTGGGTCGGCTACTTCGGCGGCGGAACCGTTGCGGCAGAGGCGATTTGGAGCATGCTGTGGTGGCTGCCGCTGAGCATTCTGCTGGAGTTCCTCATCGGCTGGCTGTGGTCGGCGACCGACTCGGTCTGGCCGGGCGCGATGCTGCACGCCGGTAGCAATCTCGTCGCCTCGGCCGGCATGCTCCACGTCTTCGGCGACACTGTCGGCATCAACGACACCACATTCCTGCTGTGCGTCGGCCTGCTGCCCTTCGTCACGGTGATCGTGATCAGCCGGAATACCGGTGGACCTAAACTCGCATGATGGTCCTGGCTCCGGCTCCGTCGTTGGGCGCTGCGATGGCGTCGGGGCCGCGGTATCTGCTGTCGGCGTGGCCCTGGCGGGCACTGGTGTGCACGTTGTTCGGTGGGGTACTGAGCGCCGTTCTGATCGTCGGTATGCCGTTGACACTAGTTCTGGGAGTGTCGCGTTCGTTGCGTAACGCGGTGTCGTCGCCGCTGTTGGAGGTGGAATGCGCCCGCCTGTCGCTGATCGACGAACAGACCGCGGAACGCATCCGCGGCGACCTGGCCGGGGCCCGTGCCGAGCAGCGCCTGCCAACCCCGCGTCAGGTCGGCTATGTGCTGTTCACCGCGTTGATCACCGGACCGCTGGGCGTGGTGATGGTGGGCTTCCTGGCGATTCTGACCACCGTGATGGTGGCCGCGCCGTGGCTGGTCCGGCCGGGCGAGCCGATCAACGTCGCGCTGTGGTTGGTCGACAGCTCCGGCGAGGCGTGGATCGCGGCGCTGCTGGGCGCCGGATTCCTGATCCTGACGGCCTATCTGGTCGGCGCCTACGCCGCCGCGCTGGGGCAGCTCGCCGGTGCCGCGCTGACCGATCCGCAGGCGTTGCAACGCGAAGTGGCCCGGCTCGAGCAATCCCGGACCGCGCTGTTGACCGCGGTCGAACAGGAGCGCCGGCGCATCGAGAGCGACCTGCACGACCGTGTGCAGCACCGGCTGGTGGCGCTGGCCCTGACGCTAGGGATCGCCGAGAACGCCCACGGCGACGACGACACGGGCCGTCTGGCCGCCGACGCGCACCGCCAGGTCGACGACATCGCTGCCGAACTGCGTTCGGTGCTGCTCGGCATCATGCCCCGGGCACTCACCGAGCACGGTCTGATCGCGGCCGTCACCGACCTGGTCGGCCCCTACCCGTTGCCGGTCCACGTCGCCTTCGGCGATACCGAGGTCCCCCGGCGCCTGCCGCCGGCGGTCGAGCACACCGCCTACCTAGTGCTCAACGAGGCGCTGACGAACATCGTCAAACACGCTTCGGCGTCGACCGTCACCCTCACCGCCGGACGGCATGAGGACCTGTGGCGGCTCACGATTCGCGACGACGGATGCGGCGGCGCCGTGCTCCGTCCCGGCCGGGGGCTGGCCACCTTGATCGCTCGCGTCGAGGCCGGCAACGGCACACTGACGATCTCGAGCCCCACTGGCGGACCCACCGAGGTGAGCATGCGATGCCCGGTGTGACGAGAGACGGTCGTGACCCTCTGAGGATCGTCCTCGCCGAGGACGCCCCGCTGCTGCGCGCCGGGATCGTCAGCGTCCTGGAATCGGACGGCCATAAGGTGTGCGCGGCGGTCGAATCGGCCGACGAGCTGCGCGCCGCGGCGCGGACTCATGCCCCGGACGTGGTGATCACCGACGTCCGGATGCCGCCTACGCACACCGATGAGGGCATCGGGATTGCGATCGAACTCCGGCGGGCCACACCCGGCCTTCCGGTGGTCATCCTGTCGCAATACACCTCGGTGGGCTCACTGGACCAACTGCTCGATCGCACCGCTGACACCGGCCGCGGCGGTCTCGGCTACCTCCTCAAAGACCGAGTCGCGCATGTCCGCCACTTCCTCGACGCGGTCCGTGACATCGCCGCCGGATCCATGATCATCGACCCTGATATCGTCGTCGCCCTCGTCGGCGCCTCGCGCAGGAAAGGCGTGCTGTCGGCGCTGACACCCCGCGAGGAGGAAGTCCTCGGACTCATGGCCCAGGGCCTGACCAACGCCCAGATCGCACAGCGGCTCGTCGTGTCCGAGGCGGCGGTGCGCAAGCACGTCGGCGGCATCTTCGCGAAGCTCCCGCTCTCCGACGACGGCGACCGCCGAGTCCTCGCGGTGCTGACCTACCTCAGCGAGTTCTGACCGAGTTCAAGCTGCGTCATTCGCTTCCGATACGTGGCTCGCCACTGGCGGTCACGGATGCGGGGAACGCCGTAGGTGGGCCCGGCAAGTACGACGCAGTCCAGATACACCACCCGTCGCTCCGGGAAATCGGAAGGCCCACGCGAACTCCGTTGACAAATTCGCCTGCCTCCGTGGCGATGATGCGGATCTGCGCGATGACATGATCCGAAATCTCGTGAGCAGTAAGCGTGGCGGGCAGAGTGATGTGCACTGCCTTCCATATGTTCATCCGTCTCCTACACCTTCGTATCGTGTTCGGGTCCGTCCAGTGGGAAGTGAAGCGGGAAGGTCGGCGGCGACGGCGAACGCTCACAGCCACCACGCCTGCGGTTCAGGCCACCGTCGGCTTATTTCCTGGGCTTCCCGGACAAGCTGACAGAACACCCTCCGGGGAGGAAGGGCTGATCTGCGCGGTCAGCCGAGGAAACGCTCGTCGCGCCGCGGGTCAGCTGCATCGTCCAACTGAGGTGTACCAGAACTATTCCACAAGAGGTCCGAAATCTTGGTCGTTTATCAAAAATCGCCGCAACGGCGCCAGCGAGAGGCGAGGCCCCTTGTCTAACGGCACACTTTCGGTACATAATGATCCACGTCACACAACGTGAAGAAGCATGGCCGGCTCGACCGCTTCCCTTGCGGGGCCTGCGGATGGAGCCGGCAGCTTGCGACCTTTTGCTTGTGAACCAGGTTGGAGAGTATCGATGTCGCCGAAAACCCTGCAGTGCGACGTGTTTCGGCGCGCTAGTGTCTCGCGTCTGAATTTGGTTTACGGGTATGGGGCAGGATGTCGTCTGCGGATTTGGTCCACACGAATGGGTGGCAGCGCTGATTCCAGCCTTGGATGAACGCGGCGATGGCGGCCATCAGTTCTTTGACGCTGTTGAACGAGCCACGGCGGATGGCTTGGCGGGTGATGATCGAGAAGAACACCTCGACCATGTTCAGCCAGGATCCTGAGGTCGGCGTGAAATGCAGTGTCACGCGGGGGTTCTTGTCCAGCCAGGCGTTGATGTCGGCATGCTTGTGGGTGTGGTAGTTGTCGCACACCACGTGCAGTTTCCGTCGGGGGTAAGCGCGGGCGACCGCTTTGAGGAAGTCGAGGAACTCCGCTTTGCCGTGCCGCTCATAGCAGCGGTCGGTCACCTTGCCGGTGGCGATCTCGAGTGCGGCAAACAAGGTGGCGGTGCCGTTGCGCTGGTAGTCATGGGTCGCTTTTTCGGGCAACCCGGGACGCAGCGGCAGGATCGGCTGGGTCCGGTTGAGGGCTTGAATCTGGGACTTTTCATCTACGCACAACACGATCGCGTTGGTCGGCGGGTTCAAGTAGAGGCCGATTACGTCGCGGACCTTGGCCTCCAGCTCCGGGTCGGTGGAGAACTTGAAGGTCTCCCGGCGCCAGGGTTTGACCCCGTAACGGCGCCAGGCCCGGGCGACCGTGGCGTCCCCCACGCCGAGGTGTTTACCGAGCAGTCGACTCGACCAGTGGGTGACCGCCAGAACCTCCGGCGGCGGCTCCAGGGTGGCTGCCAGGATCGCCGCGTCGTCGACAGTCTTGGGTCGACCGCTGCGAGGCTCGTCGGCAAGTCCATCAATCCCGTACGCGGCGAATCGATCCCGCCATTTGATCACCGTCGGTCGCGAGACTCCCACCTGCCGGGCTGCGCCAGAGGTGCCGGCACCATCAGCCACCGCCAGCACGATCCGGGCCCGCTCGACATGACCGGCAGATGCCGTCGTCGACCGCGTCCACGACTCCAACGTCACGCGATCCTCAGAACTGATCACCAGCGCAGATGACGGCATACACCATCATCCCACACTGTAAACTAATTAATGACGCATGACACTAGCTGCGCAGCTGCATCTTCAGCGCCAAGGCAGGCACGCGCGTGATGTGGCGCGCCCCTTCGTTCGGCACCGGAGAACGGGCTTAGTCGTACGCCCCGGCGCCACCCTTCTCGCGTGGATTACGGGCGCCGCCGCCGCAACTGTGAGCACATGTGAACCCGCGTAGTGAACCCGCAATGGCTTAGTTACGAATTGGAGGCAAGGTGAAGAAGATAGTGCTGGTCGGTTCGCTCGACACGAAGGGTCGCGAGTATGCGTACTTGCGAGATCGGCTGTACGACAATGGCGTTGATGTGATCGTTATTGATGCCGGCGTGCAGGATCCCGTCGGGATAGAAGCCGATCACAGTAACCAAGTAGTCGCTGAGCTTGCGGGAACGTCGCTCACGGAGCTTCGCGAGCGTGGAGACCGTGCCGAAGCACTCAACAAGATGGCGGCAGGCGCGGGCGTTCTTCTGCGGCGACTCCACGCCGAAGGCCATCTCGATGCGGTCGCCGGGCTTGGGGGCACGGGAGGTTCGACTCTTGTCAGCGCCGCGATGCGCGAGTTGCCGGTAGGCACGCCGAAACTCCTTGTGTCTACCGTTGCCTCTGGAGACACGCGGGCCTACGTGGGCAATACCGATATCACCATGATGAACTCGATAGTGGATATCGCCGGAATCAATCGGATCAGCGCGAAGATCCTCAACAACGCCGCGGCTGCAGCGGCCGGACTGGCGAAACGCACTGAAGTGCCGAGCTCGGGTCATGGGCGCGTTATCGGAGCGACCATGTTCGGCCTCACCACTCCTTGCGTCACTGCCGCCCGTGAGTACCTCGAGGCTCGTGGGTATGAAGTTCTCGTGTTTCATGCCACGGGGGCGGGCGGCCAGGCGCTCGAAGGCCTCATCGATGCCGGACTTGTGGACGGCATGTTGGACACAACCACCACCGAGTTGGCCGACAACCTCGTGGGCGGTGTCTTTTCCGCCGGACCGGATCGCCTGACGGCCGCTGGACGGCGCGGTATACCGCAGGTCGTTTCCGTCGGAGCCGTCGATATGGTGAACTTCGGCCCAGAAGATACTGTGCCAGAGAGGTTTTCGACACGTCGATTCCATCGGCACAATGCTACGGTTACCTTGATGCGGACCACTCCGTCGGAAAACGAGCTGATCGGTAAGGAAATTGCGTCGAAGGTTAATGCCGCGACTGGGCCTTCGGCGGTGTATTTTCCGTTACGGGGAGTGTCGGGCATTGACGTGGAAGGCGGGAGTTTCTTCTGGCCCGAAGCCGACGCAGCACTTGAGAAGGCGCTGTCAGAGAATCTCAACCCCGAGATTCCGCTGGAAGTGCTCGACATGACTCTGAATGATCCCGAGTTCGGCGTCGCAATGGCGTCGCGGCTACACGATCTGATGCAGGTGGCGTATCCAGATATTCGCGAAAGGCATTCATGAGCGGTCGCGTGTTACGTGTCCTGCGAGATGAGATCGCGACAGGACGCGTGATCATCGGCGCGGGCGCTGGAACCGGGCTGTCCGCCAAGTGTGCCGAAGCTGGTGGAGCAGACCTGATCGTCATCTACAACTCCGGTCGCTACAGGATGGCCGGACGTGGATCGCTGTCGGGCCTCATGCCCTACGGCGATGCCAATGCGGTGGTCTTGGATATGGCCCGCGAGATCCTCACTGTTGTAGACCACACTCCGGTCCTGGCCGGCGTCTGCGGCACCGATCCCTTTCGCGACATGGGTGTGTTCTTGCGCCAACTCGCTGACCTCGGTTTCGCCGGAGTGCAGAACTTTCCCACTGTCGGATTGATTGACGGTACCTTCCGCCTGAACCTGGAGGAGACCGGTATGAGCTACAGCCTGGAAGTCGAGATGGTGCGGCATGCCAGTGAGTTGGGTCTGCTCACGGCTCCCTATGTGTTCACACCTGACGACGCCAAAGCCATGGCAGAGGCCGGCGCCGATATCCTCGTGGCGCATATGGGGTTGACCCGGTCCGGCACGATCGGAGCCCAAACATCGAGATCGCTCGACGAGTGCGTGACGGCCGTTCAAGCGATCGCCGAAGCGGGGCGCGCTGTCGACTCCGACATTCTCGTGCTTTGTCACGGCGGGCCGATTGTCGAACCGGCGGATGTGCAATACGTCCTTGACCGGACCCAGGGTGTGAGTGGGTTCTTCGGCGCATCAAGCGTCGAGAGGATCCCGACCGAAGAAGCAATTACCGGGCAGATGCGCAAACTCAAGGCCAGCTCGCCGGCAGGGCGCGCTCGGCTCTAGGGGGACTGTGCCATGGAACGGGGGCATTGCGACATATGTCGCCGGCCTGTGTGGTTCGCTCACCACGAACCCACTTGGAGACTGGTATGCCTGGATCCCACACCGTCGGTTTCGGGAAAATACGCGGTATCTCGGAGCCACGATGGAACAATTGTCGTTCGCAGTGTCTACAACGTGGAACAGGTTGAGACCGCGCCCGCGGCCCTGTTCTCCGAGCATGGTTGCACCGCATCTGCAGTCCTCACGATTGATTGAGGGCAAGCGCAAGGACGTTGGGAGAACGCAAGATGTCACTTGAAGAGATTCCGTTCGGCCACACGGCGTGGTCAGCGCCATACAGATCCGTCGCCTCGCACGTTCTCAGTTCCAGCGTCGTCGCGCCGATGTCGCTGCACGAGCTGGCTGTGCTGACCGACGTCGACACCACCGAGTTCATCAACCCGACAACGGTATTCGATTACGGACCCACTGGTGGAAGTGTCGAGCTGCGCGAGGCCGTGGTCAGTGGGATGCCCGGCTTGATACCGGACAACGTTGCTATCAGCTCCGGAGCCGGTGACGCGCTGGCGACAGTGGCGCGTCTGTTGTGCGTTTCGGACCGGCATGTCATAGTCTCGCTGCCCAGTCACGAAAGCGTAGTCTCGATCGCGCGTGCGAGCGGTGTCGATGTCACATTCGTGCCACCGCCCCTGTCTGTGGACGACATCCTGCCTCATATCCGGCCGAACACCGCAGCAGCCTTTCTGAGTTCTCCACAGACCCCAACGGGCCAAGTCGTCCCTGCGGAATCCCTGACACGTCTCGCGCAAGAGCTCGCCCGTCACGGCGGCTTGCTGATCGTCGACGAAGTATTTCGGGGTGTGCCCATGGGTGTCCCCGCAGTACCTTTGCCTGTGGCTTCGCTTGCGCCCAACGGAGTCTCAATCGGTAGCCTGTCGAAGGTCCACGGGTTGCCCGGACTCCGTTTGGGTTGGGTCGCCGGCCCCACGTTGCTGGTCGACGATGTGCGGTCCATGCAGCGGTGGACGTCACGAATGCCATCGACGACGTCTGAACTGATAGCAATTTTGGCATTGCGGAACGCCGATGCACTCTTAGGTCGGGCCCGCTCGCTGATCTACGACAGTTTCGCTGAGTTCGCCGCTCTGGTCGACCATGAGCCGGGACTGGTAGACCTTTGCCTTCCCGACGGCGGTACTACCGCCTTTCCGGCCATCCACGTGCCCAATGCGGACGCGTGGTGTAACAGCGTCGCCGAAGAGTACGGACTGTTGCTGGCGCCAGGAGGAATTTGCTTCGGAATGCCGGGCAGATTCCGCATCAACCTCGGCTTGCGGCCTGAGGTACGCTCCGCGGCGTTTCCGATCCTCGCGCGTGCGCTGGCACACGCGCGTCAACTTCAAACGTGAATCGTCGTCAACGGCAGTCAGTCGGTCGCTGATTCTGTCCTCTGCCGATTGAAGCCGTCCGCCGTCGCCTTGGCCGAGTCCGGCGTCATCAATCTGGCCTTGAGGAAGGCGAGTTCGTTCGAGGTGATTCCAGTGCGATATTGGCGAAGTGCAACGCGGTCGTTGGTCGAGGGGGCCGGGACGTCGGCGGAATGTAGCAGGACGTCCAGACGCAACTCGCACTCCTTCGAAAGGGAATCGCGGCCAGTCAGCTCAACCTGCAAGTCGGGCCGGATTTCAGCGAGTCGGCTACATACGTAGCGGTATTCCGAGTCGTCGTGAGTCGCGATCCCAACGCGGGCCGCCGTCGGTAGCTCGCACACCGCCAGTCGTAGATCGGTATCCAGAGCGAGGCCTACTGAGAAGGTGTCGTTGACGCCGCTGACGCGGGCTCGCACGGCGGACACGTGTGCGACGGTAGCGACGAACACGGTGTTGGGCGTGGGTTCAACGGCGTCGAGTGTTACTGCTTGGACAGGGTGGGCAAGTAAGTGCGACAACAGTTCGGCGTCGATGGCGAAGTCCGATTCGTGACGGACGAACACGACACGAACCTCGTGGATGGACCGGTTCTCGAATGACCTGCGAGCAAGGGCGGTGAAATCCTCCTCCGACATCCCACTTCGCAGCGCGGCGTCCGCGGCCTCAGCGAGTAAGGCGTCGACGCTCTGCGGGGTCGCCGACGCGCAGACGAATCGACCGTTCTCTTTCCTTGCCACCAACCCTTCGCTTTCCAGCGCGGCGAATGCGGCGTGCACCGTCGCGCGATGGACACCAACGGTCTCCGCCACGCTTCGAACTGAGGGCAGAAGTTCGCCCACCTGCTGGCTTGCGATCCAACCTCTCAGTGTCGCAGCGAGCCGTGTCCGCAAATCCTTCCTGGAGCGTGAGTCCACGGACTCCAGTGCATCGCGGAGTGAAATGTCGAGATCAGCGAACCGTCGTTGACCAGTCACCCGGCCTCCTACCCCCTCGTTGCCTGTACCCACCCCAGGTCCTGATAGCTCAGCCTAGCCTCGGCACACTATTGGTACAACACTAACAGTTTTGCTGGCACCGTAGGGGCCCGTGTGAGGCGTGCCGTCGGAAGGAGCGCGTTCCCGCCGGGCGGCTTCGCCGGCGGCGGCCAATGCCGGCCGCCGGCGAAACCAGTGCGGCTCAGCCTGGTCAGGGCACCGGGCGAAGGGCGTCGGCGTCAAGACGCACTCGGATCTCTTCCGCGGCCAGCGCCGCCTCATGCACAGCGTCGTGGATGTCGCGCGGGCGCACACAGTCGCCCACCTGATGAACCTCCAATGTGTGGTCGCGGGCCATGAGGGACTCATAGAGCGAATTCTCGGCGACACGACCTCCGATGACGACCGAGTCCGCTTTGAGCGTTCGGTACTCGCCCTTCTGTTGGATGCGAACGAACCCGGTTCCGATCTCCTCGGTAGTGCTTTCGGGAAGGAACTCGACGTTCGGCAGCGCTTCGATCTGGGCTTGAAGAAGCCCGCGCGCTGGATTGTCCTTGTTCACCGCCAACTCCGCGTTCGGGTCGACCAAGGTGATGTGCGCACCGCTGGTGGCAAGGTGGAGCGTCAGGTAGCAACTTTCCGCGTCTGCTCCCGAGACGACGATGCTCCCGTCCCATTCCTGCGCCGGCCGGTTGAAGGCGTCGAAGAGCGTATAGCTGGGAACACCATGGTCACCGCCGGCGTAGTCATGCCCGCCCGCAGCGCCTGTGGCGATGACCACCGCGTCGACAGGCATGTTCAGCAGATCGTCAACTGTCACTTGCTGATTGAGACGCACGTCGACGTGCAGCTTGTCCATCTGATGCGTCAGCCATGTGACAAAGTACCCGTAATCTTCGGCCACCTTCGAGGCATGGTTGAGCTGCCCTCCCAACTGAGACGAGGCTTCGTAAAGGGTCACGTGGTGACCTTGACGCGCCAGAATGCGTGCGGCAGTCATCCCTCCGGGACCACCTCCCACCACGACAACATCGCGGCGTCGTCCGGCCGGCCGAATCGCGCGGGTTCGTTCGAAAGTCGTATGTGGATTAACGGCGCAATGTGCCACCTTGCGGCCAAAGAAGAGGTTCAAGCAGGTGTGGCATCCGATACAGCGGTTGATGTCGGCGGGCCGGCCTTCTTGAATCTTGCGCACGAAGTGTGGATCGGCATGGAAGGCGCGCGTCATCGAGATGTAGTCGAAATCTTCTCGCGCCATCACCTCTTCAGCGAAGTCGGGATCACCGAGCTTCTGGGTGACACTCACCGGAACGCGGCCTTGCACCGCTCGCTTCAACTCGGCCGCCATGGCAACGAATCCGCCGCGCCGCTGCTCTGGACCGTGGAAAATCTGACCGCCGGTCTCATAGATCCCACCCGTGACGTCCAACAGATCAATGCCTGCGTCAACGAGCCGCAGACAGAAAGGAATCGTGAGTTCGGGAGTGAGGCCTCCCTCCAGGAACTCGTCGAGCGAGATGCGGTATCCGATCGGGTAATCCGGACCCACAACCTCGCGGACCGCCGCGAGCACCTCTAGGGCCAGACGGGCACGGTTCTCTTCGCTTCCTCCGTACTCATCTGTGCGCTGATTGCTCCATGGCGACAGGAACTGGCCCAGCACGTAGCCGTGCGCGCCGTGCAGATGGATCATGTCCACTCCTGCGTCCACGCACCTCTGGGCGGCGCGCGCGAAGGCCTGAACGACTTCCCGGATGTCCTCGAGGGTCATCTCTCGCGGGATAGGTACCGGGTCGAAAAACGTGCACGGCACGACCGATGGCGCCAAGGGTTGCCGCAGGCTCGCCGTCGATGCTGACTGTCGGCCCGCGAAGTAGAGCTCCATCGAGAGTTTGGCACCCTCGTCATGCAGAAGGGTGGCGAGCCGAGTCAACTGCGGCACAACGTGGTCGTCGTGGCATCCGATCTGAAAGGGATTGCCCAACCCACGCGGATCGACATACGTCGATTCGACGTTGATGAGTCCGGCCCCGCCACGCGCACGCTCGACGACGTAGTCGATGTAGCGCTGATTCAAACTTCCATCCCGATTCGCCATGGCCTTTTCCATCGGGCCCGCGATGATCCGGTTCTTCGTACGCATCCCGTTGATTCGGCCTTCGCGCAGCAGCTGTCGATACTCCATGGTGAGCCTTTCTTTCTGGTCGGCTTCAAGCGGCACCGGCGCTGATGAGTGGGGGAAGGGGCTGTGGGCTGAAGCGCCGAGTACGCCTTAGATGTACCAGATATGTACCCGCCGCGGACCGTTTTCGGGCAAAACTTCTTTTCGGCCACCGTTCTGGCGCGAGCCCTTGACATCCGGTACATAAGTGGTACATCGTGTGATGGCGGACACACCGCCCGAAACCCTAGCCCGCGCCCCCCTTTTCTTCAACGAACCGCGGTAGCAACCTTCAAGGAGATGGCACGTTTATGAACCAGATCATGGCTCGACTGCACGAGGAGATCGCCGCGGGGCGCCCCATCATCGGCGCCGGAGCGGGCACCGGTATCTCGGCCAAATGTGCTGAGGCCGGCGGAGCCGATCTGCTGATCATCTACAACTCGGGTCGATACCGTATGGCCGGCCGTGGCTCGCTCGCTGGGCTTCTTCCGTACGGGGACGCCAACGCCGTCGTGGTGGACATGGCGCGGGAGGTCCTACCCGCGGTGCGCAATGTCCCTGTGCTGGCCGGGGTTTGCGGTACCGACCCCTTCAGGGACATGGACGTGTTCCTGCGGGAGCTGCAGCGGCTCGGCTTCGCCGGAGTGCAGAATTTCCCGACCGTCGGTCTGATTGATGGCGCCTTCCGGCAGAACCTCGAGGAAACCGGCATGGGCTTCGATCTCGAGGTGCAGATGATTGCCAAAGCTCATGGTCTCGGGCTTCTCACGTCGCCCTATGTCTTCGATCCCATCGACGCAGCGAATATGACAAGGGCCGGAGCAGACATTCTGGTCGCGCACATGGGTTTGACGACAGCAGGAACCATCGGTGCAAAGACGGCCAAGACGCTGGATCAATGCGTAGAGGAGGTCCAGGCGATCCGGGACGAGGCGGTCGCCATCCGGGATGACGTAGTTGTGCTGTGCCATGGCGGCCCCATCGTCGAGCCCGACGACATCAATTACGTTCTCGACCGCACCACCGGCGTGGCCGGATTCTTTGGGGCCTCGTCAGTCGAACGTATTCCCACCGAAATCGCAATCACCGAGAACATGCGGCTGCTCAAAACGCTTCGTAACGCGGCCTCGACCAACGGCTCACGCAAGTAAGCACGCCGACACCACTTTCGTACCAGCCGAACTCGAATCACTGAACCTGACCAATAAGCTTGGAGGAACCCCGATGTCGCAACGAAATCGCGATCCCGGACAATTCATCATTTCGCGGAGAAACATGCTTCGCGGCACCGCCGTTGCAGGAGGCGCCCTCGCCTTCGGTGGACTTCTGTCGGCATGCGGCGGTAGCAACACCACCCGTGCGGTACCCACCGCCGCCGAAGGTGTCGGCGAACACGGCTGGACGGTGACCGACCAGTTCTACACCCTCAACAACGCCTACTTCCAGGGCTGGTCGCAGGGTTCCGAAGAAGCCGCGGCGGTCTTCCGCATCACGCGTAAGCAGCAAGTCGACGAGTTCAACAACGAGAAGGTCATCGCCATGTACCAGGCGGCGCCTTCTCAGAAGGTCAATGCCATCAGCTCGATGTTGGCCGACCCGGGCATCTCCCCGGAAATCCTGCGTATGGCACAACGAGAGAACATCTTTACGGTGCTGGGGTGGAATCTTGCCCCGTGGACCACCCCGTTCGACATAGGCGACAAGTTCTACACGTTCGTCACACCGAACAACATCGTGGGTGCTCAGACTCTGGCCGAGAAGCTCTTCAAGAAGATGGGCGGGGCCGGAGAACTCATTCACATCACCGGTGTCCCCGGAAACAGTGTCGACATCACCCGCACCGTCGGCGTTGACGCCGCGCTGAAGAAGTTCCCGAACATCAATATGGTCGCCCGCCAGCCAGGTGAATTCGATCGCGGATCAACAACACCGGTGATCGAGTCGCTGCTCACCGCTCACCCGAACGTCAAGGGCATCTTCTGTCAGAACGACGACTCGGCCGTCGCGGTGGTCAATGCTCTCAACGCTCGCGGTATGACAGTGCCGGTCACCGGCATCGACGCGATACCCGACTTTCTCAAGGCGATGCAAAGCCGACCGGAAGTCGCCTTCGCGACATGGGCGCACCACGGCGCCTGGCTCGGCGCCGCGTTGATGGTCAAGGCATACGATGCACTCGCAGGGGTCAAACTCTCCGCGTCTGAGCGAATGATGTTCTCAGGCGGCTTCATCGTTGACACGGACAAAGCCGCCGATGCGTATCAGAAGCTGATGTACAGCGGCTCCCAGTTCCCGTTCGATTACGCGAAGATGTCCAAAGCCCTCCACCCCGATGACTGGGACCCACAAAATCTGATGGCGCCCATCGAGTTTGAGTCCTACTTCGCGCTACAGCGGCCGAAGCCTGCCGGCTACGTGATTCCGGAGGCGTACCGCCAGGCTTACGAAAGCGGCGAACTCGACCGCACCGCCGAACTGTACCGCAGCCATTACAAGTCCGATCCGTTTGCTGATGTCCGCAAGCTGTGCGGCGACGGCGGGGCCGAGCTCTCCCTCTGGGGCTGAAAGAGAAACGTGATGATGGTTTCCAGCAATGCCGACACCTTTGAACGCGGCGACGCTCCAAGCGCTGGGTTCTTGCTCGAGGTCAAAGGTCTGACAAGAACTTTCGAACCTGTGCATGCCCTCAAGAATGTCTCGTTCTCAGTTCGACGCGGGGAAGTGGTCGGCCTGATCGGCGAAAACGGGGCGGGCAAGTCGACCTTGCTCAACATCATCAGTGGCACCGACTCAGCCGACGCCGGCACATTGTCGATCCGTGGAAACACGGTGACAATGCGGTCGTACAAGGAGGCCAACAGTCACGGCGTGTTCCGAGTGTTCCAAGAGCTGGCCCTTTTACCCAACATGACGGTATGGGAGAACCTGTTCCTTGGGCATGAGTCCCTGTTCTCGCGAGCCGGGGTGCTCGACCGCAACGCGGCAATCCAGCACGCGCGCGAAATCATGCACGAATACGGCCATGACTGGATCGATGTGTCCGCCCGCGTCGGTGATCTACCGTTCCCGGCCCAACAGCTCGTGGAGATCCTGAAAGCCTTCGCGCTGGCACGCCTGCTCGGTTACGACGAGCCGATCGTGTTGCTCGATGAGCCGACGACCTCGCTGTCCGGGGAGGAAGTTGAATTCCTTCACCGACTGATCGACACCGTACGTCAGCAGAGCGCGATGGTTTTCGTATCTCACCGGCTACCGGAGCTCATTGGGTGGAGTGACCGCATCGTCATCATGAAAGACGGGGAGCTCGTCGGTGAAGCGGCCGCAGACGCTCTCACCGAAGACGAGTTGCACTACCGCATGGTGGGGCGAGAGCGCAAAGGGAGCTTCTACCGAGAGGACCGTCAACGCGAACCAAACGATGTTGAAGTGCTACGCGTCCAATCGCTCAGTGACGACAAGCATTTCCGCGATGTCAGCCTGTCTGTGAGGGAAGGCGAAATCGTGGGAGTTGCCGGGGTTCTGGGATCCGGCAAGAACCTTCTCGGTCGCGCCATCTTCGGTGGTTCGAAGATCAGCAGTGGCATTGTCGAGTACAAGGGTAAGGCTCTGTCTCAAGACTCTCCCCGGACCTCGGTACGCAAGGGCATCGGTTATGTCAGTGCGGACCGCAAACTCGACGGAATGATCGAGACCTTCTCTGTCGGGCAGAACATCACTGTCGGTAGTTACACCACAGTGGGAAAGCCGCTTGTCAAACGAAGGTCTGAACGTCGCACCGCCGTCGAACTCATCGCCAGGTTTGCGCATCAAGACCAAGTCGCACAGCTCCCCCATCACATCTCTCAGTGGTGGCAACCAACAGAAGGCGCTACTCGCGAGGTGGCTGGCGACCGGAGCGGAGCTGCTCATTCTGGACAACCCGACCAGAGGTGTCGATGCCGGCGCCAAAGAAGAGATTTACGACGTAATGCGAGACCTGGCTGATAACGGCGTTGCCATCCTTCTCATTAGCGATGACCTGCTCGAAATCATTGGTCTATCCAACCGACTGGTCGTCATGAACAGCGGCGTCGTAACCGACACCCTACCCGCCGCCCCGGAGGCCAAGCCGTCCGAGGCGCAACTGATCGCAAGGATGGTGTGAAACCCATGACCTCGTTGAAACCTGTTGTTGAACAGCATGTTCCCGGAATCAAGACTGAATCAACGTCCACGCGTGAACGTGCCCTGAAGGTGATCGACAATCTCGGTCCCGCAGTTGTGCTTGCGGCGCTGATCGTCGGATTCGCATTGGCCAGTCCGGTGTTCCTGTCATTTCAGAACATGACGAACATTCTGAGTGCGTCGTCAGTCCTGCTGGTGATCACCCTGGCCTCGACCACGGTAATCCTCACCGGCAGCATCGATCTATCGGTGGGTTCCACACTGGCGCTATGTGCTGTGGTCGGAGCAATGCTCGCTGAGTATGCCGGAACCAACACCCTCTTGCTGATGCTGCCCCTGCTCGGCCTGGTTTGCGGCCTTCTCAACGGCGCCGTGGTGTCGTTCGGAAAGCTGCCGTCATTCCTGGTCACGTTGGGCACACTTTTCGCATTCGACGGTCTCGCCAACTTCCTCTCCGGCGGTCAACCGATCACGCTGATGCCGGGTGGATTCGCGGATCTCTTCACGGGCAGGATCGCCGGTCTTCCGAGAATTGCCCTGTGGGCGATCGCGGTGCTCGTCGTGACGATTCTGGCCTATCGCTACACACGTTTCGGTCGCTACCTGTACGCGATCGGCGGAAATGAACGCACCGCCCGGCTCTGCGGGGTCCCCGTCACGCAAGTCAAACTCTATGCGTTCATGATCAGTGGCCTGCTCGTTGGCATCGCGGCGCTCCTCCAGCTCACGCGTGCGTCCAGCGCGAGCCCTGGGATGGGCGAGCCATTCCTGCTTTTGGCGATCGGGGCCACCGTCATGGGCGGAACGGGTCTTGCCGGCGGCACTGGTGGCGCCGCCAACTCCATTATCGGCGTTCTGGTGATTGCGATCCTGAACAACGGTATGGTCCTGACCAACGTCAACCCCCACCTGCAGAACGTGGTGATGGGCATCGTTGTCGTCATCGCAGTAGCCCTCACTATGCACCGTCGTAGGCCAGACGTCGTGAAATAGTCGGCCCCGCAACGGTTTACGTGACGTGCGCAATGCATGAACTCCGTCGCCTCGAAAGGGGTTTCGATAACTGAACTCTCGACGAAATTCTGCCCCGAGTTGGGTCATTTGGCTTAGTGCCTTGAATTCTCGGCGTTCAGTGCGTTGAGGATTGCGTTGACCTCGGTGTTTAGGGCTGGCGGGTAGGTGGCGATGACGCCGTTGAGGTCGATGGTGGCTGATCGCAGGGGTTTGAGGGTGCGTAGGAATCGGCGCAGTGACAGGCCGGTGCGGGTCTGGACTTCGCGGCTGACGGCCAGGGCGGTGAACACGATGGTCAGGTGGGCTTCGATGGCGTCGCGGGTGCGGGCGAACATGGGCCGGGCAGCGAGGTCGGATTTGGACATCCGGAAGGACGCCTCGACGTGCCAGAGGTCGTGGTAGCTGGCGACCACTTCGGTCGCGGGCATCAGTGCGGCGTCGATGTTGGTGACGTAGCCCTTGAGCCCGACCAAGCGGCGGGCGCGCTGCAACGACGCCTCGTCAAATTCTTGGGAACCGTTGCAGTTCTTGATGAACCGCGGTACCCGCGCGGCTTTCTCGCCGGCGACGACCGCGCGGGCCTTGTTCTCCTGCAGGTTGAGCGTCTTGGTGTCGCGCACCGCGCGTTTGGTCGAGTACGCCCACACCGCCCGCCAGGACTTGGTGTGGGTCGCCGGATCCCAGACGGGCTCGGCTTTGCGCTTGGGGTCGCTGGTCTTGGTCGCGGTGCCGCGTCGATCGCGTGGGGTGATGGTGTCGATGATCTGGCCATCGGTGAAGAAGTCGCCGTGCCAATGGAAGTGCGAGGCCAGATCGTTGGGCGCTTTGGTAACCCTCGATCCGACG
The DNA here is from genome assembly GCF_025263565.1 of Mycobacterium sp. SMC-8. Taxonomy (NCBI): domain Bacteria; kingdom Bacillati; phylum Actinomycetota; class Actinomycetes; order Mycobacteriales; family Mycobacteriaceae; genus Mycobacterium; species Mycobacterium sp. SMC-8. The sequence goes on along the minus strand of NZ_CP079865.1, from coordinate 1,389,869 downwards.
ATGAACCGCAACCCTGCCTCATCAAGTTCGCGCAGATTGCCGCTGGCCAGCATGCCCGCATCAGCGACGACGACAATGTCGGTGATCTCGTGGCGGGCTTGGAATGCCTTCACGATCGGCACGATCGTCAGAGTTTCGGCCTTGTTTCCTTCGAAACAGCCGATTTCCAAGGGGAATCCGCACCGATCGACCAGCAGCCCGACCACGATCTGCGGGTCCACTCGGCGTTCCTTGGAGTACCCCACGCGGCGTAGGTCGTCTTCCTTGTCGGCCTCGAAATACAGGGTCGTGACGTCGTAAAGCACCAGGCTGACATCACCGGCGGTGCGGGCGTGGGCGAAACACGCTGCGGCGATCTGGTCGCGGTAACCACCACCGCGGGCACGGCGCAGGGTGCGCTTGCGGGTCGACAGTGACGCTGAGGTACGTCCCAGCTCGGCGAGGACCCGATCGGCGTCGAGCAGGCTGGTCGGCTCGACCACCCGGGCGATGACCAGGTCACGGAAGACCTCATCGCCGACCGCGTCGTCGAACCCCAGGCTGGCATACACCTGCGCCAGGGCGTCATACAGCAGCCCGCTGCAGCTCTTGAGCACCCGCGGCCGCACCACCAACTCCCGTACTGCGGATTCTCCAGCATCCTCGGTGAACAGCATGCCAGCTGGCGGTGGAACCATATGGGCTCGAACGGCTTTCGGCGTGATCCCCAGATCCAACTCGCCTTGGGTGTCATCGGCCAACAGCCGGCGGGCCTCCTCGAGCAGCAGACCCAGCTCGGCGTCATCACGCGCAGAGCCCACATGGCGCACGATCCGGCGGCGGCCATCGACGGATTCGGCGATCTGGACCGCGGTCGCGCCCGAGGCCGTGCGCACCCGCCGAATCCACACCATCCAGGCAGCCTACTGACCCAAATTAGTGCCTAGCAGGGGCACTAAGCCTTGATCCACCGATCGAATAGGAGTTGGGGCGGGTTGTAAAAACGAAATGCCCTGTCGCGGTGAAAGAATGGGATTTGTCTAGGATCACATTCGGTCAGAACGAAGGGCATCTCGTAGATGCAACTATCTCACACTCGTCCTGTGGCGTCAGCCCGCTTTGATGACCCCAATCTGGTGTCGTGTGCCGGGCTGGTCCCGATGGCCGCTCTGGCTCATCAGTGCGGGTTGAGCAGCCTGGCTGATGAGCACATCACGGTGCCGACCGACAAGGGCGCCAACGCCGGGGCGAAAGTCTTGTCGCTGGTCGCGGGCATGGTAGCTGGGGCTGACAGCATCGATGACATGGCCTTGCTGCGCCACGGCGCGATGGGCACCGTGTTCGACCGCCCGTACGCCCCGTCGACGCTGGGATCGTTCCTGCGCGAATTCAGCTTCGGTCATGTCCGCCAACTCGACGCCGTGGCGGCGCGGTTGCTGGCCGGTCTGCACGAACGCACTCCGGTGCTGGCCGGTGTTGACGGTCCGGTGTGTGTTGATCTCGATGACACCATCATCGAAGTGCACGGCTACACCAAACAGGGATCTGGTTACGGATACTCCGGGGTCCGTGGGTTAAATGCGCTGATCGCCACGCTCACCACTGAGCATGGTGCACCGATCATCTGCGGCCAACGCCTACGCAAAGGCGCCTGCGGATCAGCACGTGGAGCTGCCCGCATCGTCGGCGACACGCTGGCCACCGTGACACGACTGCGCTCTTCGGCGGCAGCCACCCGGCCGCTGCTGCGAGCCGACTCGGCGTTCTACGGCTACCCAACCGTGGCGGCTGCTCTGCGCGGTGGTGCCGACGTGTCGATCACCGTGCGCCTGGACCCAAAAGTCAAAGTCGCCATCGCCGCCATACCCGAGGACGCCTGGATCCCGATCCAGTACACCGACGCGATCTACGACGAGAACACCCAGCGCTGGATCTCGCGCGCCGAGGTCGCCGAGATCGACTTCACCGCGTTCAGCTCCCGCACAACCAGCGAGCAGATCCCCGGCAGGCTGGTGGTGCGGCGCATCCCCGACCTCAACCCCGCCAGCGGCGAGGGGCAGACCACCCTGTTCGACACCTGGCGCTTCCATGCCTTCTTCACCACCACCGACCTCGATACCGTCACCGCCGACAAGACCCACCGCGGCCACGCGCTCATCGAGCAGGTCCACGCCGACCTCAAAGACTCTGCTCTGGCCCATCTGCCCTCGGGGCGATTCGGCGCCAACGCCGCCTGGCTGGTGTGCGCAGCGATGGCGTTCAACCTCACCCGCGCCGCGGCCACCCTGACCGGACCAGCGCTGGCCAAAGCCCGCACCGGCACCATCCGCCGCACCCTGATCAGCGTGCCGGCACGCATCGCCTCCTCGGCCCGACGCCTGACCCTGCACCTGCCACGCAACTGGCCCTGGGAAACCGCGTGGAACACCCTGTTCCACAGTCTGTTTGGCCGAAACCGGCCACTGCTGGCCTAACAGAGCAACCCCAACCGCCCGCACGAGACGAAAGACCCACAGGAACAAGCCGATACCGAGATCGGGCCATCACACACACCCACCTCACGGCACACCCCGGGCCCAACGCACACAATCGAAATCGACTTCACACCGACAGCTCACCGGTGGATCGAGGCTAAGCGGAGACATCACCGCAGCTCAAGACACCGCCACCCTACAAAACTGACCAAAGTGACCCAACTCAGGATGAACTCCGTCGCCTCGAAAGGGGTTTCGATAACTGAACTCTCGACGAAATTCTGCGATTCAATCGCTCGCCAAAATTGAGAAGAAACAGATATGAAAGGGATAATCATGGCTAACCTGCAGGGAAAGGTCGCCTTCGTCACCGGCGCGGCACGCGGTCAGGGACGGGCTCACGCACTGGCACTCGCGGAGGCCGGCGCCGACATCGTCGCCATCGACATCGTCGACGACATCAGCACAGTGCCCTACGAACTCGCCAATGATCACGACTTCCAAAGTGTGGCCAAGGAGGTCGAGGCACTGGGCCGGGGCGCGGTGTTCGTCAAGGCCGATGTCCGTCAGCAGGCGGAAATCGATGCCGCCGTGCAGCAGGGCATCGACCAGTTCGGCCATATCGACATTCTGGTGGCCAATGCCGGCATCTACTCCCAGGCCAACTTCTGGGAGATGACCGACGACATGTGGCAGGACATGATCGATGTGAATCTGACCGGCGTGTGGCGTAGTGCGAAGGCCGTGGCTCCGCACATGATCGAGCGTCAGTCCGGTGCAATGGTTCTCACCTCGTCAGTGAACGGATTTCAACCCGGGTACCAGTTGGCCCACTATGTGGCAACCAAACACGGTGTCATCGGCCTGACGAAGAACTTCGCAAACGAGCTGGCCCCCTACAACGTTCGGTGCAACGCGGTATGCCCGGGAGCCATCGACACGACCATGCTGAACAATCCTCCGCAGTACGAGCGATTCGCAGGAAAGGCGGATGGTACTCGCGAGGAGGCGTGGGAGAGCGTGCGCCACTTCCACCTGCTCAAGAATCGATCGATGCTTCCCGCGGATGCCGTGAGCAAGGGCATCCTGTACCTCGTGAGCGACGACGCTGAGCATGTCACGGGTATCGCGCTGCCGGTCGATGCAGGTCACCTGGCTATGGATGGATACAACCCGTACCCGTTCAAGTAAGCCAGCGTTCTCGGTCAGCTCAAGACTGACCCGGACGCCGACGACGAAATCTCCGGAGCAGGAATCCCCGCTCCGGAGATTTCGTCGTGGTACCCCCACACCGAACCTGGCAAGTCGGTGAATTCTCGTCAGGGCATCTGGTCAGACCGCCGATCGGCGCGCACACTCGAGGTGTCGCCAATTTAGGGAGCCGCGATGAGCGAGCAACGGTATGACTTCTTCGGCGAGGTCTTCCGACGGTATTTCCGCCCCGCGATGGACGCCTACCCCAGGTGGGACGGGGGACCGGTGAAGAGAATGTTCACGTTGACCGACGCCGTTCAGGACCCGCTGGAACAGGGCCGCCGCGAGGCAGTGGCCTGGGGGCACGCCGAGGTCGGTCACGGCCGGTTCGTCGCCGAACTGTTCGTCGTCACCCAGCAGGGACTGATCTATGGCGCCGAGCTGAACAATCCCCCGCACGCGCTGTACTACCTGGCCACGCCGCCGGCGTTGTTCGATCCGCTCGTCGATCAGGCCGAACAGGCCGACCTGCCGGACAGCACGGTGGTGGTCGTGGACAGCGGAGTCGGTCACGACCTCGCATCGGCGCACCCGATGGACGCCGCGCTGCGCCGCATCCTCGACGAGCACTGGGCGCTGCGCGTCGAGCTCACCCCGGCCGCCCCGGGCTAACGTCCCGCGGGCCCGCCGCGATGACACAGGCATGACCCGGTTGCGAGCTCCTGGCGCGGTGGCGGCCGCGCTGACCGTGCCGTGGCTGACGGTGGCCGCCGCGCATGCCGACACCTACGCGGAGCTGCCACCGGTTCCGGTAGTGGCGTCCCCGGCCTGCGCGGGCACCGTCAGCGGCGAGGCGCAGGTGGCACCGGTCCAGACCTACGATCGGGTGGAGAACGGCGTCCGGGTCTCGATCAACTACGACGCCGGCATCTACGACGGATCCTGCTCGCTGACCGTGACCGCCGGGTGGTCCAATCTCGACACCGGAGCCTCCGGTAGCGGGGAGATCACCGCCGTCTCGACGATCGACGGGCACTACGGCTTCATCGGGTACGCCAACACCATGTTGGAAACGGGCAGCGGCACGGTTCTCGTCACGCTCAGCTCGCACCCCGGAGCCGAAATGCTGGTCAGCGCCTAGGGTGGCAGTCCGGGCGTGCATGAAATACCCTGATTACCAGCATGTTTCAAGTCCCGCCGGTCTGGGTCCGGCCGGGAGGAATCGCCGGTGCACGGTGACGACGGCGTCTTCACGCCGCGAATCGGCCCTGTGCGCGCGGTGGGCGTCTATGGTGGGGCACATGGCCGAGTTGGTCGACCTGCTCTCCGAAGACCGCGTTGCCCTTGACGTCCCCGCCGAGAGCTGGCGGGCGGCGATCACCGCGGCCGGCAGGCTGTTGGAACACGCGGGCATCGCCGAGACCGCCTACACCGACTCGATGATCGCGAATGTCGAAGCCAACGGCCCCTACATCGTGGTGGCACCGGGTTTCGCGTTCGCGCACGCACGGTCCTCGCCGGCCGTCCACCGCACCGGCATGTCCTGGGTCCGTCTGGCCGACCCGGTGGCGTTCGGGCACAAGACCAATGACCCGGTGACACTGGTGGTGGCGCTGGCCGCCAGCGACGCCGGTGCGCATACCGCGGCGATGGCGCAACTGGCCAAGGTGCTCGGGGATCCGGCCCGGCGCGCAGCGCTGGATTCCGCGGCGACACCGGCCGAGGTCCTGGCGGCACTGGGCGACCCGCGCTCGGCGACCGGGAACGCGGCGCCGGCCAAGACCAACAACCTGATCCTCACCGTGTGCGGAAACGGTCTGGGCACCAGCCTTTTTCTGAAGAACACGCTCGAGCAGGTGCTGCAGACCTGGGGCTGGGCGCCCTTCATCACCGTCGAGGCCACCGACACGATCTCGGCGAAAGGCAAGGCCAACAGCGCCGACCTCATCCTGACCTCAGGCGAGATCGCCCGGACCCTCGGAGACGTCGGGGTGCCCGTCAAGGTGATCGACAACTTCACCTCCACCTCCGAAGTGGACGGCGCACTGCGCGATTCCTACGACGTCTAGGAGCCCGATGAACTGGCTGGTCGGCACCGCCGAATTCCTGGTCAACGAAATCCTCTCCGTCCCGGCCTATCTGATCGGCATCATCACCGCGATCGGCCTGATCGCACTGCGCAAGTCCGCCGGGCAGGTGATCGGCGGAGCACTCAAGGCGACCCTGGGCTTCCTGCTGGTCAGCGCGGGCGCCACCCTGGTGGTCAGCTCCCTGGACCCGCTCGGGGTGATGATCCAGGGCGCCGCGGGCACCCAGGGCGTGGTCCCCACCAACGAGGCGATCGTCGGTATCGCGCAGGAACAGTACGGCGCCCAGGTGGCGTGGCTGATGATCCTCGGGTTCGCCGTGAGCCTGCTGCTGGCCCGGTTCACGCCGCTGCACTACGTGTTCCTCACCGGCCACCACACGCTGTTCATGGCGACGCTGCTGACTATTGTGCTGGCCACCGCCGGCTTGGACACCCCGGTCGTGATCCTGCTCGGCGGCTTCCTGCTGGGTGTGGTGATGGTGTCGCTGCCGGCCCTGGCCCAGCCCTGGACCAAACGGATCACCGGCGACGACAGCATCGCGATCGGTCACTTCGGCACCCTCGGTTATATCGCCTCCGGTGTCACGGGCCGGTTCGTGGGCGGCAGCAAGAGCCGGTCGACCGAAGACCTCAAACTCCCGGAAACGCTGCGTTTCCTGCGTGATTCGATGGTCGCCACCGCGTTGTCGATGGTGCTTATGTACCTGGTGGTGTCGCTGATCTACCTGGTCAGAGCCGGCCGGGATACCGCGTTCGCCGCGTTCGCCGACGACACCGGCGCCGGCGCCGCCGTCGATGTCGGCAACTACCTGATGAAGGGCGTGACCGAGGGACTCAGCTTCGGTGTGGCCGTCGCGGTGATCCTGTTCGGGGTGCGGACCATCCTCGGCGAGCTGGTGCCGGCGTTCCAGGGCATTGCCGAACGGGTGGTCCCGGGAGCGGTGCCCGCACTGGACGCCCCGATCGTGTTCCCGTACGCCCAGAACGCGGTGCTGATCGGTTTCGTCTCGAGCTTTGTCGCCGGACTGGTCGGCCTGGCGGTGCTGTCGGTGTGGCTCGGACCCGCGTTCGGCTGGGTGCTGGTGCTGCCCGGCCTGGTGCCGCACTTCTTCACCGGCGGCGCCGCAGGGGTGTACGGCAATGCCACCGGCGGCAGACGGGGCGCGATCGCCGGCGGTTTCGTCAACGGGCTGCTGATCACATTCCTGCCTGCGTTGCTGGTGCGTGTGCTGGGAGCATTCGGTGAGGAGAACACCACCTTCGGCGACACCGACTTCGGTTGGTACGGAATCGTTCTGGGCAACGCCGCCAAGCTGGGCACGGTGTGGGGCATGGTGTCGATGCTGATGATCGGCGGGATCCTGCTGGGACTGGCGATCGCGGTGCAGAAGCGGCTGGTGGACACCGACTGGGATCCCGCCCCGGGGCGTCCGGCTCCGGCTGGCGCGGGGGCGGGGTCCGGGGGCGAGCATCCCGGGGCCCGCAGCTACCCCAAGATCGCACCGCCGGTCGGCGCACCACCGCCCCCGCCGGCGCCCCGCACCTGACGGTCGGCACCGCCGCTCACTGGGCCCCACTCCCTATGGAGCGGGTGCGCCTGCCGGCTCGACGTGGATGAAGGTCTCGGTGTGCGGCAGTGCTGCGTCGATGTCGGCTTCCAGCCGGTCGGCGAGGTCGTGTGCCGCCTGCACGGTCCACTGCCCGGGCACGGTGACGACAACGAAAACGAGACGCTGGCGGCCGGATTCGACCGTGCGCAGCGGCGCGAACTCGATGGGATACGCGCAGCGGTATCGGTCCAGGACCGCGTCCACCGCGGCGTGATCGTCGTCGGGGAGGGCGGCGCTGAGCAGACTGCTCATCGAGCCGCGCAGTAACCGGTAACCCGTCCAGAGAATGTTGACCCCGACCGCCAACGCGACGATCGGATCGAGTGGGTACCAGCCCGTCAGCGCGACAAGGGAGATGCCTACGATCACGCCGGCGGAGGTCCATACATCGGTCATCAGGTGCTTGCCGTCGGCGACGAGGGTGGCCGAGCGATGTTGTCGGCCCACCCGGTGCAGGGTGACCCCAACGACGAGGTTGACCACTGCCGCGACGGTGGACAGGGCCAGCCCCAATCCGGGCTGGACTAGCGGCGCGGGGCTCATCAGGCGTTCGACGGCGCTCCAGATGATCGCCGTGGCGGCCACGAAGATCATCGCGCCCTCGACCAGAGCTGACAGGTACTCGGCCTTGCCATGACCGAAGTGGTGGTCGGCGTCGCGCGGGCGGGCCGCTACCCGCAGCGCCCACAGCGCCACCACGGCCGCAACAAGATTGACACCGGATTCCAACGCGTCGGACAGGAACCCGACCGAACCGGTGACCACGGCGGCAGCCGCCTTCAGCGCCATGGTCACGAGTGCGGCGGCCAGGCTCAGCAGCATGAAACGTGACAGCAGACGGTGCTCCTGCTGCTTGGACAACGGAATCGCAGTCATCTCCGGCCCATCCGATCTCTCGCGGGGCCGCCGCCGCGGAAGGCGCGCGCGCAGCACCAGCTTGCGGAGTTCATCGAACCACAGCACCAAGCCAAGGCAGCCGCTAAGGTTTCCCGCCCGCCCGACCCACGTACCGTGCGAGGAAACGTTCGATCGCGCGATACATCGCGATCACGTTCTCGGGGTTCACCGCGCCGTGGCCCTCATCGGCCTGGACCAGGTATTCGACCTCGACACCGCGGGCGCGCAGTGCGTCCACCAGGTTGTCGGACTCGGCCTGCACGACCCGGACGTCGTTGGCGCCCTGGATCACCATCAGCGGGGTGCGGATCTGATCCACCTTGGTGATCGGGGAGCGCGCCATCATGTCCGCCAGCTGTTCGGGGTCGTCGGGATCACCGACGTAGCGGTGCCAGTTGTTGGCCAGGTGCGGCCTCGCCACCGGCGGCAGGGTCCGCATGAAGTTCGCCAGATCGCTGATGCCGACGTAGTCGACGGCGGCGGCGAACACGTCCGGGGTGAACGTGACGCCGACCAGCGCCGCGTAACCGCCGTAGGAGCCGCCGAGGATGGCGACCCGGTCCCGGTCGGCGTAGCCCTGCTCGACCGCCCAGTTCACCCCGTCGATCAGGTCGTCGTGCATCCTGCCCGCGAACTCGCCGATCGCGGCCTTGAGGAACGACTTGCCGTAGCCGAGCGACCCCCGGAAGTTGACCTGCAGCACCGCATATCCGCGGTTGGCCAGCAGTTGCACGCCGGGGTGATAGTCCCAGCTGTCGCGGTACCACGGTCCGCCGTGCACCATCAGGACCAGCGGCAGCCCCTTCGGCGGCACCCCGAGCGGCAGGGTCAGATACGAGTGCAGGGTCAGGCCGTCCCGTGAGGTGATCGCCACCGGCTGCATCGGGGCCAACTGGTCGGGATCGAGATGCGGGAACGGCCGGTACAGCAGCCGGCTCACGCCGGTCTCATGGTCGTAGAGGTAGGTCGCGTGGGGATCCCGGTCGTGGGTGAAGCTGACGACCCACCGCCGGCCGGCCTCGTCGGAGGTGATCCGGCCGATGTCACCGTCGGAGAGCTTCTCCAGCTTCGAGAGAACGTCGGCGAATCGGGGATTGAGCGCGTGAATGACCTGTCGCTCGCGGGCGTAGCGTACGCCGAGCAGTTCGCCGGTCCGACGGTCCTGGATCAGCGGCTGCGACATGAACGGGTTGACCACGCCGCGGTGATCGAGATCGAACTGGGGGTGACTGTCGACCTCGGCTTCCTGGCCGGTGGCCAGATCGATCCGGACCAGGCGGGAACGGTCGCTGCCGCGGTAGGACCCCATCCAAACCCCCGTGCCGTCGGGAGTCAGCACGAGCGGATGGATGCCGACGGGATGGTCGGATCCGTCGAAGGTCGTGATGGACCGCAATGTCGCGGACTCGCTGTCCCAGCGCGACAGATCGAGATTGCCGTCCGGCGTCAGCGATGTCGCGAACAGACGCCCGTTGTCGCTGCGCAGCCAGTTCGACGCGGTTCCCGGGTTCTCGGCGAGCAAGGTCAGATCGCCGGTGGCGATATCGAGTTCATAGACGTCGAACAACTGCGCGTTGCGCTGGTTCGTGATGACCGCGACCTTGCCGTTCTTGACGTCCCCGATCGGCGAGGCGATGACGCCGGGAAAAGGGGTGAGGTCGACGGTGGCACCGGCCGGAGCGTCCAGGTCGATGCGGTGGATGTGCCAGTTCTCGTCGCCGTCGGTGTCCTGCAGGTAGATGATCCAGCGCGGATCGTCGGTCCAGTCGAAGTGATGCACGCTGCGGCGGTCATCGCTGGTGACACAGCGCGCTTCGCCGTCGGAGTCGATGTCCTGGACCCACACGTTGAGCCGGTTCCGCCAGGGCGCGAGAAATGCGATGCGCGATCCGTCGGGGGAGATCGCCGCGCCGGCGCGGGTGGGCGGGTTGAAGAAGTCCTCCACCGAGATGTACGCGGGCTGTGTCATGAAAACCTTTCTGAGTAGGCAGGCAGCGTCGATTCCGCCGCCGGAGTCGAGCCCTCTGGCAGAGTGACGTGCCTATGCGATTGTGGTGCTTCGGATTTCGATCAGGTGTCGACGGGACCACCGAAACGGCCGTTGGTTGCGTCCCTGACGGCGCGGTCGATCAGGTCCAGGGCCTCTTCCTGGCTGACCGTCTCGTCCTCGAGGATGACCCGGCGGCCCACGTCCTCGTCGATGACACGGAACGCCCCGGTCACCGCGGCGGCGCACAGGCGGACTGTGAGGTGTTGCTGCGGCAGCTGAAGCCGTTCGGCGACAACAGGAATGAAGTCGCGCTCCATCTGGTCGTGCACCATCAGATACGAGGTCCGCAGCGCGGGTTCGTCCACCGAGACGGCGGTGATGCGCAGCGCGCGCCGCACGTCGGCGATCTCCTCGTCGTCCAGCGGGTTGGCCGCGGTGTAGGCCGCCATGTGGTCGGCCAAGGACAGCTCGGCCGGCCACTGGTGTGCCAGCGTGAGGAAACGCTGCGCCGACACCGCCAGCACGGGCTCCACACAGGCCTCCTTACTGCGGAAGTACCGCCACACCGTGCGAGTGGAAAGCCCTGCCGCCGAAGCGATGTCGTCACCGCTTGTCGCAGAGACGCCTTGCTCCCAGAACAGGTCGCACGCGTGCCGGGACACCTCCAGGCGCGCCAGCGCCTGCTTGTCGTGGGTGTCGATGACCGCTACCTCCTTGTCACTTAGTGACAGCACCACTGTGTCACTAAGTGACAACGCCGTCAAGGGCAGGTGCGCCGGAGGTGACCGCACATAAAGGGCAGCGCTAACCTTCCGGACATGACTGATGCCACGCTGACCGATTCCGTTGCGAGCGCGGGGGCCGCCGTCGAAAAGGCGGTTGCGGTGTTCATGCTGCATCCCGAGACCTTCGGCGGGAGCGTCGCAGCCGGCTACCAGAACCCGCTGGCGGGCTACATCGCCGGGCGCGGCGGAGTGCTGGGCGAGGCCACCGGCAGGACGGTGGCCGCGGTGTTCGCCGTCTTCGAACCGACCGGTGTGGCCGCGCTGTGGGACGAGGGTGTCGCGGTGCGCGGCGCAGCCGGCGCGGCGCAGACCTACTGGGAGCAGACCGCCGAGTTCGGGCGCAAGTACCTGTCCGGCGCCGCCGGACTGGACCGCATCGCGGCGCTGGGGGAGAAGCTCATCGCGGCGACGCCGATCGCGGCCCTACCGCTGTTTGCCGGCTGGCGTGAGATGCCGTTGGCCGAGGACGCCCCCGCCCGGGCGCTGCAGGTGATGTTCGTGCTGCGGGAACTGCGGGCCGGGGTGCACTTCAACGTCCTGTCGCTGTCGGGGATTACGCCGGTCGAGGCGCACATGCTCAACAAGGGCCCGCAGTACGCGGCGATGTTCGGCTGGCCCGAACCGTTCGCCGACGGTGCGGACAAGAAGGATCGGTACGACGAGATCGAAGAGGCGACCAACCGGCGGATGGCCGACCTCTTCACCGAGGCCCTGGACGCCGAGGAGGCCGCCGAGCTCGCCCGGCTCACCACCGAGGCGTTGGCGACCTTGAAGGCCAACGTGCCGGCCTGACCTAGCCTGCCGCGGTCGCCACGGCGGCGCGCACAGTCGGCCGTAGCGTGTGGCCGGCCACCGGCTCTCCTCTTCGCCGACACCGACCAGGCCGAACCGTGCCGCGAGACCTGTCGCGCATCGAGTGCCGGAAGCATACCGTTTCGGTAGGTCAAACGAGCTATCCAGGAGGGGCGATGCGCACCGTCGACGTGCCGGCTGGATCGATCGCCTACGGAGACACCGGAGGGGACGGACCGGTCCTGGTGTTCGGACACGGGCTGCTCATGGACGGGCGGCAGCGGCGCAAGGTCATCCCGCTGCTGCCGGGCTACCGGTGCATCACGCCGACCCTGCCACTGGGTGCGCACACGATGCCGATGGCCGACGACGCCGACCTCACACAGACCGGCGTCGCGGGCATCCTCGCCGATTTCCTCGATGCGCTCGACCTCGACGATGTGACCCTTGTCCTCAACGACTGGGGCGGAGGACAATTCGTGATCAGCGAAGGTCGCGACGAGCGCGTCGGGCGACTGGTGCTCGCTTCCTGCGAAGCCTTCGACAACTTCCCGCCCGCGCCGGCCCGCCCCGCCGCACTGCTGTGCCGACTGCCCGGCGGTGGCTGGGTACTGAGCAGGCTGCTCGGCACCCGTTTCTTCCGACACAGCCGCCGGGCGTACGGAGCGATGGCCAAGAACGGGATCCCGGACAGTCTGTTCGACGAGTGGTTCGGTCCCGCCGCGCGCAACGCCGCGGTACGTCGCGAGCTGGTCAAGTTCGCCACGGGCGCGCCCCCGCGTCGCCGCCTACTCGAAATGTCACAAAAACTGGTGGGTTTCGGTCGGCCGGTGCTCGTCGTGTGGGCGCGCGAGGACCGGATGATGCCGCTCGCGCATGCCGATCGGCTGGTCGAGCTCTATCCCGACGCGCGCAAGGTGATCGTTGACGACTCCTGGACGTTGATACCCGAGGACCAACCGGCGATCATGGCGCAGCTGCTGCGGGACTTCGTGGGCTGACCCATCGCGAGCAGACACAAACTCGCATCATTTCGGCGTCTCCCGTGCGAGTTTGTGTCTGCTCGCGATACTCACGGCGGCGACGCACACGGCTAAGACGGATTCGAAAAGCCCGGTGGCCGAGGCGCGTTGAGCTGGTAGCGGACGCCGAGCATCCTAATCACGAAGCACACCGCCGCCGCCCCGAGCGCGGCGGCCAGTCCATAGACATCCAGGCCGATGGCCGCCACGGTGATCGCGGCGGCCACCAGCGCCGGAATCGCGTACAGCTCGCTCCGCAGCACCGTCGGGACCTGCCCGACCAGGGCGTCACGAATGGTGCCGCCGCCGACCGCGGTGATCACGCCGAGCAGCACCGCGGGGCCGGCCCCGAGGCCGAACTCCACCGCCTTGCTCGCGCCGATCACGGCGAACACGCTCAACCCGACGGCGTCGAGGATCGTGATCGACATGCCGAGCCGGTCCAGCCAGTGATTGAGCACGAACGCGATGAGCGCACCGCAGACCGCGAGGGTGAAGTACGGCCAGTACAGGAACGTCGCCGGCGGCACCGCGCCGATCAGCACATCGCGGATCACCCCGCCGCCTAACGCGGTCATCATGCCGAGGGTCACCACGCCGACCACCTCGAGATGGGTCACCCGCAAGGCCGTCAGCGCCCCGTTCAGCCCGAACACGAACGTGCCGGTCAGGTCGAGCGCAAACAACAGCGGCGGTTGGGTGCTCACCCGTCCTGCCTATCACGCGGGGCCCGTACGCTGAGCAACGATGCGGGAGGGAGGCGATGCGATGAGCTCCGGCGAGGAGGAACCGGACTACCGCTTCACGCTGGCCAACGAGCGCACCTTTCTGGCGTGGATCCGCACGGCTCTGGCGTTGATCGCCGGCGGCATCGCCGTCGTCCAGTTCGTGCCGTCGTTCGGGATCCCCGGCGTGCGGCACGGTCTCAGCGTGGTGCTGACCGCCGGCGGCGGGGTGCTGGCCGTATTGGCCGTGCGCCGCTGGCAGCGCGTGCAGGCGGCCATGCGCCGCGACGAGGAGCTGCCGCCGACCCATACCCCGGTGCTGCTCGGCGGCGCGATCTTCGTCGTGACGCTGGCGGTCCTCGCGGTGCTGGTGATCTGGCCGCCAACCGGACAGTGAGATGCCCCGCCGCGAACCCTCCAAACCGGGCCTGCCCGCCGAGCGCACGTTGCTGTCTTGGGAGAGAAGCTCATTCGGTTTCCTCGTGGGTGGAGCCCTGGTGCTGTTGCGTCAGCACGGGCCGCTCGGGCCCGGACGGATCCTGCTCGCCGTCACCGCGGCGCTGCTCGCACTGCTGGTGCTGGCGCTCGGCTACCGTCGGTCGCGGCAGATCAGGGACAGCCCGGTCGTCGCCGGCCGGGTGGTCACCGGGGCCCCGCAGGCGGAGGTGCTGCTGATCGGCAGCGCCACAGTGGTTTTCGCTGCCGCCGTCGTCGGCGCATTGTTGTTCGCGATCAACTGACCAGACCGAGTTTCTCTGCCTGGTCGAACGCGTCGTCGACGAGGACCACCGTGCGGCCGGGTCGGTCGATGATCGAGGCGGCGATCGAGGAGCGGTATCCGGACGCGCAGTGCACCCATACCTCGCCGTCGGGGACATCCTGGAGGCGCTTGCTCAGCTCGTGCAGCGGAATGTTGACCGCGCCGGGGATGTGCCCCTCGGCGAACTCGCCGCTCTGGCGGACATCGAGGACGGCCGGTCGCCTCTCCCGGATGGCCTCGCCCAGCGCGGCGAAGTCGGAGACGCGGTAGGACCGCAATGGCGTGCCCGCGGCCAGCGCGCGGATGTCGCCGACTGCGGAGCCCGTGAGGTTGTCCACCCCGATGCGGGCGAGTTCTCTTCGGGCATCGGCGATCTGGTCGACATCGTCGCCGATGAGCGTCAGCGGTGAGCCCCACGAATACAGCCACCCCAGATAGGTGACGAAGGACTCCGACAACTCGAAGCCGAGCGTGCCGCCGAGATGCCCGGCGGCGAACGCGGTGCGGCTACGCAAGTCCACCACCCATTCGCGGGCTTCGATACGGCGCCGCAGTTCGTCGGGATCGACCGGTTCGGGCAGCGACAGGTCGACGGGCTCCGGGCCGGCGGTGTTGATGACGCCCATGTGCGCGTAATACGCGGGATAGGCGCCCAACCCGGCGATCAGTTCGTCGACATAGCTCTGCTCGTCCCGGGTGAGCGCCGGATTGGTCTGGCGTTGATCGGCGATCGTGGAGGAATCCCCGCTGGCCGGGGTGGCCGAGCAGAAGCTGCCGAAGCCGTGGGTGGGGTACACCTGGGCGGTGTCGGGCAGTTCGGCGGCGAGCCGACGCACCGAATGGAACTGTGCGTGGCTGAGTTCCTGGGTGTGCTCGGCGCCGAGCAGGTCCGTGCGCCCGGTGGTGCCGTGCAGCATCGACCCGCCGGTGAATACCCCGACCACCGAATCACGGGAATCGCGCGCCACGTAACTGACGTGGTGATGGGTGTGGCCGGGAGTGTGCATCACCTGCAGCCGGACCGGGCCGGCGTCGACGACGTCACCGTCGCTCACCGCGCGGCGCCGGTATCCCACGTCATCCCCGGCGGGCACCACGTACTCGGCACCGGTGACGCGGGACAGCTCCAGGCCGCCGGTCACATAGTCGTTGTGGATGTGCGTCTCGAGAACATGGGTGATCTGCACCCCGCGCTCGCCGGCCAGATCGAGCACCCGGTCGATGTCGCGTTGCGGGTCGACCACGACGGCGGTGCCGTCGGCGCTGATCAGGTAACTCCGATCACCCAGGCCCGAGGTCTCGATGATGGTGACCTCCACGGCGGTGTCCATGTCGAATCGACGTTCCTATCGGTCGTCGGTGGACTGCAGTGCCTCGATCGCGGCCCGCAGCTTGGCGGCGGCCTCGTCGGCGACCTCGCGCAGGCCCGGTTGATCCGAGACCTGGACCATGATCTGTGGGTCCATCGCGTCGACGATTACCGTATCGTCGCCGCCCGATGTGTCGGCGCGGACGGCGACGTTGCAGGGCAGCAGCAGTCCGATCTGGCGGTCGGCGTTGACCGCGCGATGCGCCAGCGGCGGATTGCACGCGCCGAGGATCAGGTAGTCCTCCATGTCCTCGCCCAGCTTCGCCTTCAGGGTGGCTTTCATGTCGATCTCGGTGAGCACACCGAAACCCTGGTCCACCAACGCTTTCCGGGTGCGTTCCACCGCATCCTCAAACGTTGTGTGCAGCGTGGTCGACAATGCGTAGCCCATGATTTTTCCGATCTGTTGGTTTTCAGGCCAGAGCCAGGAACAGCTTCTCCAGCTCGGCCTCGGACATCGGCTTCTGGCCGTCGGCGGCTTCTCCGGTCAGGCATTCCCGCAACCCGGTGGCGACAATCTTGAAGCCGGCCTTGTCCAGCGCTCTAGACACCGCCGCCAGCTGCGTGACGACGTCCTTGCAGTCCCGGCCCTGTTCGATCATCGAGATCACCCCGGCAAGCTGACCCTGCGCCCTGCGCAGCCTGTTGAGCACCGCGGCGATCGCGTCTTCGTCACCAACCATGGCGCATCTCCTTTCATCGGACGTTACAGCGATGGTACCCGCGGGGGTATTCCCCGCGTCACGCCGGCGCGCCCCCCGAGGCCCCGATGCCGGTGATCCGGCGCAGCGGGCAATGCCCGTACCGGCTGCAGGCGAACGTCATGAGCGCGGCGACCGCGGTCGATGCCGCCGCGGCGATCCCGACGCCGATGTGGATCTCCTGGGCCAGGATCACCGAGGACATCACCAGCACGAACCAGCCGAACGCCTTGCGCAGCGAATCGGGGTTGACCATCGCGGTCAGCCGCGCGCCGATCAGTGCGCCCACCACGGCCGCGGCCGTCACGGCCAGCGCCACCGTCCAGTCGATCTGCACGCTGGACAGATATCCGCCCAGACCCGCGAACGACTTCATCGCGATCACGATCAACGAGGTGCCGACCGCGACCGGCATCGGCAGTCCGCCGAGCAGCGCAAGGGCGGGTACCACGAGGAAGCCGCCACCGGCGCCGACCAGGCCCGTGACCAGGCCGACCACCAGGCCCTCGGCGAGGATCTTGGGAACGGGCAGCCGGTGGGTGCCCTCGGCGGTGTGAACGTTCTTCCGCCCGCGCAGCATGGCGACAGCGGTGGCGATCATCATCAACGCGAAGCCGATGAGCAGCACGGTGCCCGGGATGAAGCGGGCCAGCAGGCCACCACCGTAGGCGCCGGCCATACCCGCGGCCCCGAAGATCAGCCCGGTGCGCCATTGCACACACCCGGCCCGGGCGTGTGAGACGGCGCCGATGGCACTGGTGACGCCGACGACCAGCAGTGAGGTGGCGATGGCCTGTTTGGCGTCCATGCCGGCCACGTAGGCCAGCAGCGGGACGGTCAGGATCGAGCCGCCGCCCCCGAGCAGTCCCAGCGCGACGCCGACGAACACGGCTAGGCCGATGGCGAGCGCGATCATCGCTCGACCAGCTGGCTGACGATGGTCTGGGCGTCGCACGAGGCGCCTCGGTTGTACGGCAACTTCGACAGCAGCATGCCCATCGCGCAGGTGTTGGACACGCCCGCGAACGTCAGTCCGCCGCCGACCGCGCCGGCCACCCACTTCAGCTTCGGGGCGGCGATGCTGCCCAGGATGGTCGACAGCACGATCGAGCCGGCCACGAACCGGACCTGACGCTCCAGATCCCAACGCGCAGCGCCGCGGTTCACCGCGAATCCCTCAGCCTCCCAGGCGGTGATTCCGCCGTCGAGGATGTGCATGTTCGACAGGCCGGCGTTGCGCAGAGTCTCCTCGGCCTGGGCGGCGCGCTGGCCGGACCGGCAGACCAGGACCACGTCCTCGTCGAGGTGCTTGATGATCCCATCGCGGTGCTCACGCAGCAGGTCCAGCGGCACGTTGTAGGCCCCGGCGATATGGGCGGTCTCGAACTCGCCCGGGGTGCGCACGTCGAGCACCCGCGGCGGGGCGGCCGACCCGAGCATCCGGTTCAGGTCGTGGGAATCGATGGTGGCGAGTGCGGTCATTCTTCGAGTCCTTTCCTCGGGAGCGGCTCGACCTATCGATACCGCCGGGGGTATGTTGAGGGCCATGGTACACATACCCCCAGGGGTACAGACCAGATGGAATTTTTATACCCCATGGGGTACTTGACATACCCATAGGGGTATCGGCAGTCTGGGATGCAGAAGGTCGGACCCACCTACCGAATGAGAGGACCACCGTCATGAAGTTCATCCAGTACTACCTGGACTGCCTGTCCCACGCGTCCTATCTGATCGCCGACGAAACCACCGGGCGAGCAGTCGTTGTCGACCCGCAGCGGGACGTGGCCGAGTACCTGTCCGACGCCGAGGAGTTCGGCTACACGATCGAACTCGTGATCGAGACGCACTTCCACGCCGACTTCCTGTCCGGCCACCTGGAGCTGGCCAAGGCGACCGGCGCCAAGATCGTGTACTCCTCGGTCGCCCAGACCGAGTTCGACTCGATGGGCGTGGCTGACGGCGAGCGTTACTCGCTGGGCGAGGTGACGCTGGAGTTCCGGCACACTCCCGGCCACACGCCGGAGTCGATGAGCATCGTGGTGTACGAGCACGCCGACGACGAGGTGCCCTATGGAGTGCTGACCGGCGATGCGCTGTTCATCGGTGACGTCGGCCGGCCCGACCTGCTGGCCTCGATCGGGTTCACCCGGGAGGAGCTGGCCGAGAAGCTGTACGACTCGCTACACAACAAGCTGATGACGCTGCCTGATGCCACCCGGGTGTATCCGGCCCACGGCGCGGGCTCAGCTTGCGGCAAGAACCTGTCCACCGATCTGTGGTCGACGATGGGCGAGCAGAAGGAGACCAACTACGCGCTGCGCGCGCCCGACAAGGACACCTTCATGGCGCTGGTCACCGAAGGTCAGCCGCCGGCGCCGAGCTACTTCGTCTACGACGCGATCCTCAACCGTAAGGACCGGGAATTGCTGGACGAGACCAAGATGCCGGCAGCCATGACCTACGAGCAGGTGCGTGACGCGATGGCCGGCGGCGCGGTCCTGGTCGACGGGCGCGGACCCGAGGAGTTCGCGATGGGCCACCTGCGCGGCGCGATCAACATCGGGCTGGAGGGCCGCTACGCCGAGTTCGCCGGATCGGTCGTCCCCACCGACGTCGACATCGTGCTGTTCACCGAACCGGGCCAGGAGCTGGAAGCCAAAACCCGCCTCGCCCGCATCGGATTCGACCGGGTCATCGGCTATCTGGATCGCCCGTTCGAGGTGATGTCCGCCCATCAGGACGACGTCCAGAGGGCGTCGCGACTGACGGCCAAGGCCTTCGATCAGCGCGCCGCGGAACTGGCCGACCTGCAGGCCGTCGATGTCCGCAACCCGGGTGAGGTGGCCGCGGGGACCATCCCGGACGCGCTCACCATCCCGGTGGGCCAGCTGCCGGCCAGGCTGAGCGAACTGGATCCGGCCAAACCGACCGTCGTGTACTGCGCCGGCGGATACCGGTCCTCGGTGGCCGCAAGCCTGTTGCGGCGCAATGGTTTCACCGACGTCAGCGACATCCTGGGCGGATTCGGCGCCTGGGAAGAGTCCCGGCAGAACGCCTGAGTGGTGAGGAGAGATCATGACCACCGGCAGGCATCAGATCGTCATCGTCGGCGGCGGTACCGCCGGCATCTCGGTGGCGGCCCGGCTGCTGCGCAAGGGTTACTCCGATGTCGCGGTCATCGAACCGTCCGACGTGCACTACTACCAACCGCTGTGGACGCTCGTCGGCGGCGGTCAGGCCAAGGCGGCGACGACCGCCCGGTCTGAGGCCTCGGTGATGCCCACCGGTGCCACCTGGATCAAAAACGCCGCAGCGACGATCGACCCCGACAACAACACGGTGAGCTGCGCCGACGGTGCGGTCTACGAGTACGACGTGCTCGTGGTCTGTCCCGGCATCCAGCTGGACTGGAACCGCACCGAGGGGTTGGCCGACGCGCTCGGCAAGGACGGGGTGTCCTCGAACTACCGGTTCGATCTGGCGCCGCGGACCTGGGAGTTCATCCGCGACCTGCGTTCGGGGACAGCGGTGTTCGCGATGCCGTCGGGTCCGATCAAATGCGCCGGCGCGCCGCAGAAGATCGCCTACCTGGCCGCCGACTACTGGCGGGCCCAGGGCGTGCTCTCCGACATCGACGTGCATCTGGTGTTGCCGACGCCACGGCTGTTCGGCATCCCGGCGATCGCCGACAGCCTCGACGCGGTCGCCGCGGACTACGGCATCACCGTGCACACCGACGCGGAGGTGACCTCGGTCGACCCCGCGGCGCACAAGGTGGGCGTGACCCGCGGCGGGGACGGCGGCTCCGGGACCGTGCTGCCCTACGACGTGCTCCACGCCGTACCCCGGCAGTCTGCCCCGGACTGGATCAAGTCCGGCCCGCTGTCGACCGGCGATGCAAACGGATACGTGGAGGTCGACAAGCACACCATGCAACATGTGCGGTACCCCAACGTGTTCAGCCTCGGCGACGCCGGATCGTCCCCGAACTCCAAGACCGGGGCCGCGATCCGCAAGCAGGCGCCGGTGGTGGTCCAGAACATCGACTCCCTGCTGACGGGCCGTCCACTGACCGCCTCCTACAACGGCTACGGATCATGTCCGATCGTCACGTCCTCGCACGCGATGCTGCTGGCGGAGTTCGACTACGACCTCAACCTCACGCCGTCGTTCCCGCTGATCAACCCGACCAAGCCGCACCGGGGCTACTGGTACCTGAAGAAATACGGCCTGCCGTTCATGTACTGGAACCTGATGCTCAAGGGCCTGGCCTGACGGTTCGATCCCCACTGCCACACACGGACACTCGAGAAAGGAAACGTCAATGGCGACCACAAGCCTGACCTACGACGACTTCGAGTCCACCATCACCGGCAACGCGATTGTGCTGGTTGACTTCTGGGCCTCATGGTGCGGCCCGTGCCGCGCGTTCGCCCCGGTGTACGAGCGGTCATCCCAAGCGCATCCCGAGGTCGTGTACGCCAAGGTCGACACCCAGCACGAACGCGACCTGGCCGCCACGCTGGAGATCACGTCGATCCCGACCGTGATGGCCTTCCGGGACGGCGTACTCGTCTACCGGCAGGCCGGCGCCATGCACCCCGCGGCGCTGGAGGACCTGATCGACCGCGTCAAGGCGCTCGACATGGATGATGTCCGCGCCAAAATCGCCGCCCGCAAGGCCGCCGCCCAGGTGTAGCGGTGGAGGTTGCGGGGGCATCATGTCCCCATGGTCGAACGCACCCGCGACGAAGCAGGCCGGCCCCGCAACGCCCGTCCCCGGGACGCGCTGGGCCGGCCGCTTCCGCCGGGCAGCGACGGCGTGCCCCGCATCCCGGACGATCTCGCGCTGCCGCCTGCCCAGTCCTTGGCCTACGCCCAGGACCTGCTGAACAGGGGCTTGGCCTTCAACGCCCACGAGGTGCTGGAGGCGGCGTGGAAGAACCGCCCCGAGGATGAGAGGCCGCTGTGGCAGGGACTGGCCCAGCTCGCCGTCGGCATCACCCAGATCCAGCGCGGCAACCCGGCCGGGGCATCGGCATTGCTTCGCCGCGGCGCCGGCCGCTTGCAGGAGGTCGGCGCGCCCGCACCGCATTCGGTGGACGTCGACGGACTGCTCGGCTGGGCCGCCCACCTGATCGGCGCCGTGGACGCGGCAGCTGAGATCTCACCGTCGCGCCTGAGGCCGATGTTGACACGGTCCGGCTAATCGATCACTGACATGGACCGCCGGGGTGGTCCGTGTGGCAGTGTTGGTCCCATGAAGAAGCGGACGCTCGCCGCACTGGCTCCGGCCGCGGCTCTGGCCGGCATCGCGGTGCAGGACCTGCTGCAGAAGGAGCACGCCCTCCGCCACAATTTCCCGGTCATCGCGCGGATGAGGTATCTGCTGGAGTCGGTGGGCCCGGAGCTGCGCCAGTACATCATCACCAGCAACGATGCGGAGCGGCCGTTCAGCCGCGATCACCGGCGCTGGGTGTACACCTCGGCGAAGAAGGAGAACAACTACTTCGCCTTCGGTACGGACAACGACACGGAGAACGCCGCGTACCCGATCATCAAGCAGGCGACCTTCTCCGATGTCGTGCCCGCATCACCGATCCACGGCCGCGACATCGAGGTCCCCGGCGCCAAGGTTCTCGGCGGGCCCCGCGGACGCCGGCACGCCTTCCGCCCGGCCTCGGTGGTCAACGTGTCAGCGATGTCGTTCGGCTCGCTCAGCCCCCAGGCCATCGAGGCAATGAACAAGGGCGCCAAAATCGCCGGCTTCTGGCACAACACCGGCGAGGGCGGCCTGTCGGACCACCACCGCCAGGGCGGCGATCTGGTGTTCCAGATCGGCACCGGCTACTTCGGCTGCCGTGACGAACACGGGAACTTCGATCTGAACCGGCTGGTCGAGGTCGTCGGCTCCGGACCTGTGCGCGCCATCGAGATCAAACTGAGCCAGGGCGCCAAACCCGGTCTGGGTGGCCATCTTCCGGGCGCCAAGGTGAACGCCGAGATCGCCCGGATCCGCGGCGTGGAGCAGGGCAAGGACGTCGCGAGCCCGTCCCGGCACACCGCGTTCAACAACGTCGACGAGATGCTCGACGTCGTGGAGCGGATCGCAGACGCCACCGGACTTCCCGTCGGCATCAAGTCTGCGGTGGGGGAGCTGGGCTTCTGGGAGACACTGGCCGACCGGATGGAGGACGGGCAGCGCGGCGTCGACTTCATCGCGATCGACGGCGGTGAGGGCGGAACCGGCGCGGCGCCACTGGTTTTCGCCGATCATGTGTCGTTCCCGTTCCGGATAGGCTTCTCCCGCGTGTTCGGCCTGTTCGCAGAGCGCGGCTTGTGTGACCGTGTCACGTGGATCGGTTCGGGCAAACTAGGGCTGTCCGCCAATGCGATCGTGGCCTTCGCCTTGGGGGTGGACCTGATCAACGTGGCGCGGGAAGCGATGCTGGCGATCGGGTGCATCCAGGCGCAGAAGTGCCACACCAATCGCTGCCCGACCGGCGTGGCCACGCAGAACCCCTGGCTGGCAAGCGGATTAGACCCGGAACAGAAGTCACACCGGGTGGCCAACTACGTCATGACCCTCCGGCGTGACCTGCTGAAGGTTTCGGAGGCGGCCGGTGTGCGCCACCCGGCGATGCTGAGCCCGAACCACGTCGAGATTCTCGACGGCGACCGCGGGCACCGGCCGCTCGGCGATGTGTACGGCTACCGGGAATGGTGGGGAGTACCGGGTCCGGAGATCGTCGCCGAGATCGACGAGTACATGCGCCGCTACGACGACCGGCCCGGCACCCATGAGGTCGTCGAGCACGCACCGCTCAAGCTGGCGGCTGAGCCCAATCAGGCGACGGAGTAACAGAACTCAGGCCGCCCGGCGTCCTCAGAAGTCCCTGTCAGCGGTTCCCGACTCGGTGGCCGGTGCGCCTGAGAGGGCGTTGCCCGCAAGGTCCTTCGGCGTCGTCGACGGCGTCCAGACCATGGTTCCGGTTCCCAGTGCGATGTTGCGGCCGGCGCCGAGGAAGATGGAATCGTAAGTGCCCAGCACGATGGTGATCGTGCTGCCGCTCATCGTCATCGTGGACGGGCTGCCGGAAGCGCCGAATGTGATGGTGCCGCCGAGCAGCCCGGTGACGTAGTCGTCGCGGCCCAGGTCGAGGGTGCCCAATGGCAGCAGACTGCTGTTGGCCGAGTCGTAGACCTGGAGGGTGTCGTTGCCGCCCAGCAGGCCGAGCAGGATGTTGCCGTCGTAGGCCCGGACGACGACGTTTCTGGATGTGCCGTTCCAGCCGGACAGGATCGAAGCGGGATCTATCGGCTCGCTGAAGGTGTAGGTGATGCTGTCGCCTTGCTGTAGAAGCCCGTTGGTGCCGCCGCCGTTGGAGGTCTGAACCCCGACCGCCGCCGGCGCCACGTTGTCCATGACCGTGATGCTGACGGCGGCGATATTGCTGTCCGCAGCACCGTCGTTGAGCCGGTAGGTGAAGCTGTCGGCGCCGTGATAGCCGGTGTTCGGGGTGTAGGTGAAGGTGCCGTCGGCATTGAGGATCAGGGTGCCGTTGGCGGGGCCGGTGACCACCGTGGCGGTCAGCGCGGTCTTGGGATTGTCGACATCGGTGTCGTTGTTGAGCACGTTGCCGCTGACCGCGATGTTCTGGTTGGTGGTGACGGTGTCGCCGGTGGCGACGGGGGCGTCGTTGACGGCGTTGACTGTGATGCTCACGGTGGCCACCGTGCTGGTGGCAGTGCCGTCACCGGCGGTGTAGGTAAAGCTGTCGGTGCCGTGGTAGTTGGCGTTCGGGGTGTAGGTGAACGAGCCGTCGCTGTTGAGGGTCAGGGTGCCGGACGTGGGTCCCACGACCATGGTCGCGGTCAGGGCGTTGCCGTCGGCGTCGACGTCGTTGGTCAGCACGTTGCCGCCCAATGGCGTGTCCTCGGCGGTGGTGTAGCTGTCGTTGACGGCCGCGGGTGCGTTGTTGACCGGGCTGATCGTGATGCTCACGGTGGCAAAGGAACTGGTGGTGGTACCGTCGTTGACCGTGTAGGTGAAGGTGTCGATGCCGTTGTAGTTGGTGTTCGGGGTGTAGGTGAAGGTGCCGTTCTCACTGAGGGTGAGGGTGCCGTGCGCGGGCCCGTTCACCAGGGTCGCTTTCAGCATGTCGCGGTCGACGTCGGTGTCGTTGGCCAGGACGTTGCCCGTGAGGGGGGTGTCTTCGTTGATGGTGTAGCTGTCGTTCACGGCTGCGGGGGCGTCGTTGACGGCGGCGATGGCGATACTCACGATCGCGGTCCTGCTGTTGAGCGCGCCGTCGTTGATCGTGTAGGTGAACACGTCGGTGCCGTGGTAATTGGCATCCGGGGTGTACTCGAACGACCCGTCGGCGTTGAGGGTCAGGGTGCCGTGCGCCGGTCCGGTGCCCACCGCCGCGGTGAGCGGGTTTCCGTCGGCATCGGTGTCGTTGGTCAGCACGTTACCGGTGAGCTTGGTGTCTTCGTTCGTGGTGTAGCTGTCGTTGACCGCGACCGGTGCGTCGTTGACCGGGCTGATCGTGATGCTGACGGTGGCAACGGAACTGGTAGCGGTGCCGTCGCCTACTTCGTAGGTGAAGGTGTCGGTGCCGTGGTAGTCGGCGTCCGGGGTGTAGGTGAAGGTACCGTCGCCGTTGAACGTCAGTGTGCCCCGGCCGGGCCCGGTCACCACCGTTGCGGTAAGCGGGTTTCCGTCGGCGTCAATGTCGTTGGTCAGTACGTTGCCGGTCAGCTGAGTGTCTTCGTTGGTGGTGTAGGCGTCGCCCGCGGCGACCGGTGCGTCGTTGACCGGCGCGACGGTGATGTTGACAGTGGCGGTGCTGCTGGCGGCCGCGCCGTCGCCGGCGGTGTAGGTGAAGCTGTCGGTGCCGTGGTAGTCGGCGATGGGGGTGTAGGTGAAGGTGCCGTCGGCGTTGAGCGTGAGCGTGCCGTTGGCGGGTCCGGTGACAAGCGTTGCGGTGAGCGGGTTGCCGTCAGCATCGGTGTCGTTGGCCAGGACGCTTCCGGTCAATGAGGTGTCTTCGTCGGTGGCGTAGCTGTCGTTGTCGGCGACCGGGGTGTCGTTCACCGGGTTGATCGTGATGCTCACGGTGGCAGCAGAACTCGTGGTGATGCCGTCGCCGGCCTCGTAGGTGAAGGTGTCGGTGCCGTGGAAATCGGCGTTCGGGGTGTAGGTGAAGGTGCCGTCGGCGTTGAGGATCAACGTGCCGTTGGCGGGTCCGGCCACCACCGTCGCTTGCAGCGCGTCGCCGTCGACGTCGGTGTCGTTGGCCAGGACATTGCCCGTCACCGAGGTGTCCTCATTCGTGGTGACGTTGTCGTGGATCGACACCGGGGCGTCGTTGACGGCGGTCACCGCGATCGTGACCAGTGCGGTGTTACCGGTCGTGGCTGCGTCCGAAGCCCGGTAGGTGAAGCTGTCCACACCGTGGTAGTCGGTGTCGGGGGTATAGGTGAAACTGCCGTCGGCGTTGAAGGTCAGCGTGCCGTGGGCGGGTCCGTCCACCACCGTCGCGGTCAGGTTGTCGCCGTCGACGTCGGTGTCGTTGGACAAAACGTTACCGGTGAAGGTGCCGTCCTCGGCGACGGTGTACGAATCGTTGCCGGCGACGGGGGTGTCGTTGACCGGGTTGACGGTGAAGCTCACGGTGGCCACCGAGCTGGTGAGGGTGCCGTCGGTGACGGTGTAGGTGAAGCTGTCGGTGCCGTGGTAGTCGGCGTTCGGGGTGTAGGTGAAACTGCCGTCGGCGTTGAGGATCAGGGTGCCGCGGGCGGGGCCGTTGACGAGGGACACGGTCAGCGAATCACCGTCCACATCACTGTCATTGGCGAGCACTCCACCGGTCAGGATGTGGTCCTCGTCGAACGTGAACGAGTCGTCGCCGGCGACGGGGCTGTCGTTCACCGGGTCGATGACGATGCTGACGGTGGCCACCGAGCTGGTGAGGGTACCGTCGGTGACGGTGTAGGTGAAGCTGTCGGTGCCGTGGTAGTCGGCGTGCGGGGTGTAGGTGAAGGTGCCGTCGGCGTTGAGGAGCAGGGTGCCGCGGGCGGGTCCGTCGACCACGGACACGGTCAACGGGTCGCCGTCCACATCACCGTCATTGGTGATCACCGTGCCGGACTGGACAGCATCCTCGTCGATGGTGAAGAAATCATCGACCGCGGTGGGGGTGTCGTTGACCTGGTTGACGGTGATGCTGACGGTGGCCACCGAGCTGGTGAGGGTGCCGTCGGTGACGGTGTAGGTGAAGATGTCGGTGCCACGGTGGTCGGCGTGCGGGGTGTATTCGAACGAACCGTCGGCGTTGAGGATGAGGGTTCCGTGTGCCGGGCCGGTGACCAGCGTGGCGGTCAGGCTGTCGCCGTCGATGTCGGTGTCGTTGGTCAGCACATCGCCCGACAGCCCGGAGTCTTCGTCGGTGCCGAAGGAATCGCCGACGGCGACCGGCGCGTTGTTGACTGGCGTGACGGTGACGGTGACAGTCGCTGTCCGGCTGGTGAGGCTGCCGTCGCCGATGATGTAGGTGAATGAGTCCGTGCCGTTGTAGTTCGCGGCCGGTGTGTACACGAACGTGCCGTCGCCGTTCAACACCAGCGCACCGTTCGCCGGCGCGCTGACCAGAGACACGGTCAGTGAATCTCCCTCATCGTCAACGTCATTCGACAGCACGTTGCCGGCCAGGATGCCGTCCTCGACCACCGTGTAACTGTCGTCGTTGGCCACCGGCGCGCCGTTGACCGGTGCGACCACGATCACCACCACCGCCGGTGTGCTGACGGCCGAGCCGTCGGAAGCGAGGTAGGTGAACCAGTCCACTCCGCTGAAGTTCGCGTTGGGCGTGTACTGGAAGTTGCCGTCGGAGTCGAGAACCACGGTGCCGTTCAGGGGGCCGTCGGCCACAGACGCCGTCAGTGACTGGGATTCCACGTCACGGTCATTGGTCAGGACGTTGCCGGTCAGCACGGCACCTTCGTCGACGCCGTAGATGTCGTCACCGGTGACGGGAACATCGTTGACCGGGTTGATCGCGATGGTCACGGTGGCGGCGTTGCTCGTGGCGGTGCCGTCGCTGAGGGTGTAGGTGAAGCTGTCGGTGCCGTGGTAGTGGGCGGTGGGCGTGTAGGTGAACGAGCCGTTCGCATGGAGGACCAGCACACCGTGGCTCGGTCCGGATGCGACTGCGGCGGTGAGGGTGTCGCGGTCCGCATCCGCGTCGTTGAACACCACCGAGCCGGCCAGGATGGCGTCCTCGTTCATCGAGTAGGTGTCGTCATGGGCGACGGGCGCGTTGTTGACGGGTGCGATCGTGATCTGGATGACGGCGGGCGCACTGGAGACCGTGCCGTCGGAGACCACGAACGCGAACCAGTCCGTCCCGCTGTACTGGGCATCGGGGGTGTAGATGAACGACCCGTCGGTACCCAGTGTCAGCGTGCCGTGGTTCGGGCCGTCGACGACCGTGCTGGTCAGGGTGTCGCCGTCGACGTCGACGACATTCACGGTGCCGGTGTAGCTGGTTCCCTCGTTGACGACGAACGACCCGTCATGCGCAACGGGGGAATCGTTGACCGGGGCGATCGTGATGGTGGCGGTGGCGGTGGCGCCGGCCGTTCCGTCGCTGAGGGTGTAGGTGAACGAGTCGGTTCCGTTGTAGTCGGCGAACGGCGTGAACGAGAACGTCCCGTCCGGATTCAAGGTGAGGTTGCCGTGGGCCGGCCCCGAGATCAGCGACACAGTCAGCGGATCGGCATCCACGTCGCTGTCGTTGCGCAGCACCGAACCGGTCAGGATGCCGTCCTCGTTGAGGGCGAAGGAGTCGTCGCCGGCCACCGGCGCGTCGTTGAACGCGGCAACAGTGATCGTCACCAGCGTCGGTGCGCTGGTGAGCAATCCGTCCGAGGCGGCATAGGAGAAGTGGTCGATGCCGTTGAAGTCGGGGTCCGGCGTGTAGGTGAACGATCCGTCGGCATTGAACGTGAGGTCGCCGTGACTGGCGCCGGTCACGAGCGCCGCGGTGACAGCGGCGCCTTCGCGGTCGCTGTCGTTGTTCAGGACGTTCCCGGTGACCGCCATGTCCTCGGTCGTCGCGTAGGAGTCGTCGACGGTCGTCGGAGCCTGGTTGACGGGGGTGACGGTGATCGTCACGCTCGCAGTCGAGCTGAACGTGAGATTGGATGCGGTGTAGGTGAAGTCGTCTGTGCCGCTCCAGCCGGGCCTCGGTGTGTAGGTGAACTCTCCGTTCGGCGTCAGCGTGACGCTGCCGTGGGAGGGACCGAATAGCAGTGTGGCGGTCAAGTTCTGATGGGTGGGATCGCTGTCGTTGGACAGCACGTTGCCCACCACTGCGTTGTTCTCGGAGGTCGCGTAAGAGTCGTTGTTCACCACCGGCGGGGCGGCCGGGTTGACGACGTTCAGGGTGATCCTCGCGGCATCGGTATGACCCCGGTGCGGCCGCAGAAATCCGAACAGCCCGTGGAGGTGGAAGCGGCTACGGGCATCGCTTGCGGTGACGAAGAAATCGTCAGTGCCGGTGAAGCCCGCGTCGGGCGTGTAGGTGAACGTGCCCGTCGCCTGATCGACGGTCACGGTGCCGTGCTTGGGGCCGCCGGGGACACCGCGCGTCGGCACGAAGTAGGTTATCGCGTCTTCTTCGTAGTCGTAACCGTTGAACGAGATGGGGCCACTCGCCACGCCCGGGCCCAGCACGAGCGTCAGCTCCTGTGGCCGCACATCAGGGGTGCGGTTGAAGAACGTGCGCTGGATCTCGCGGTGAATCCATCCCAGCAGTGCCCACAGAAATGGGGGCTGTGCCGGTGCGACCGGCCCCGGCGCCACGAACGGGGACAAAAGCGAGGAGACGAAGGCCTGGACGCTCCCGACCGCGGCGACCGGAGCTGCCGCGGAAGAAGACGCCGTGGCCGGCGGCTGGGATTCGTCGGTGAGACTTGTCTGAAAGATGTTGGTCCCGAAGTCTTTTCCGTCCTCGTCCAGGGCCGTTGCCTCCGGGTCGGCCGGTGAATCCAGCTCGACCGATGTGCCGGATGGATCCGAGGTCGCCGCGCCGGAGTCGTGCGATCCGGGAAGCGGCGCAACGTCGGCCGAACTTTCTGTGGACTCGGTGGACGCGGGCGCGCTCTGCGGCACGGGCTCCTGCTCGGCAGCCTCCGGTGCCGCATCGTCGACCGGCGGAACAGCCACCACTTCGGTCGACGGTTCGGTCTCCTCCTCGACATCCTGGGTCGGCTCGTCCACCGTCTCGGAGTCGTCGAGTTCGGGGTCGTCGAGTTCCGTGTCGGCCGTCTCCTGGTCGGCGGCATCGGAGTCGTCTGCGGTGTCTTCGGCGTCTCCACCGTCCTCGCCAGACACCTGGCCGGTCGACTCATTCGACGCTGTTGAAGACGACGGATCCTTCGACGAGGAGTCCTTGGATGCCGCGCCGGTGTCGGCGTGCGCTGCCCCGAGCCCGTGGCCTGTGGTAACCGCAGCGCCGACACCAAGAGCCACCGCCAGCACGCCGACCCGGCCGATGTACTTCGCGTAGGTGCTTGCGGTGAGCGGAGGAGCGGTCGAGGTGGAGGTGCCGCCTGCGAGGCGGAAGGTCGGGTAGGTCGCCTGTGCGTTGCTGGAGTTCTTCTGCTTCTGGTGGCGAGGTTTGCTCGGTACGGCATGCCGACGATGGGTTCCTGAGCCCATTTTGCAACCCTCGCTCGTCTGGCCCGCCCGGGCCGTCCTCTTGGCTCCGCACACGCCCATGACGGATCGAGACCGAACGTGCACTTCTAGCAAATTTGACTGCCAAGATAATAAGCAGCTCTTGGCGATCTTTGAAAGAGAAACAGCCAAAGTCGGCACTGGCGACTTAGGGGCCGCACAGCATGCCTCACGGTTACAAGCGTGAAGATTGAGCAAATAGACTACCGATGTCACCATATTCAGACGGCTTGAAATGCCGTCCGTATGGCAATGTTGCGGAGGCTGACAGGAGGCCGATTAACCTCCTAGAATATGCACTGTATGTACAGCACAGCTACTAATTATCCGCCCCAAGGACGTGTTTTCTCAGCCGGGGGCGTCGGTTTGGCATACAAGGTTGCTGCTCTAATCGACTCGGGATGTGAGGGGCGTACTGTGCCGTATGCGGTGCCGGAACGTCAGGCAGCATTGCGCAGTGTCGCGACCATCTTGTCGCCAATGTCGGGTTGGGCGACGAGGTGGCACCTCGCGCGGCGACATCAGGAAGGGCCCCTTGCGAGGCACTATGGTCACGACCAGGGTGTGCTTAACCTTCGCGCCGTTGCAGGAACTCTCATAGCGGTCCGCGGTCGGCGGCGGGCACGTTCTCGCCCTGCGTGTAGATCGGTGCCACTCTTTGCGCCTCGACCCGATTGGGTTCGAGCACGTACCGCAACGACTGCGGGAATCGGTTCAGTGCACCGCGTTTGAGCGTCGGCACCGAGCAGCGCGGCGCGACCTCGCCGCAGTCGAGCCCGTGGGTGAGGACGTCATCAGGTCGGACCGCTCGACCGCGGCGGCCGACCGACTACTTCCAGACCGGCACACCGCTCACCGAGCATCGACTTCACCGGATACCGGTTCAGCGTGGAGATGGTGCCGACCACCATGACCTCCCGGCTCAGCGGAAGCGGATGTGCATCGTGGCGAGACCGAAGATCTTTTTCCCCGCCGACTTCGCGCCGACCAGCACGATGCCGGAGCGGGTCTCGGGGTCCAATGACTTGATTTTGCCGCTGTATTCGATGTCGGCGCCCTCCTTGGCCGACACCACCGCCGGCTGGGACAGCCGCACCGTGTAGCGGGTCACCGCGCCGGGGTCGCCCGACCAGGCCGAGACGAAGCCGGCGCCCAGACCCATGGTGAGCATGCCGTGGGCGATCACGTCGGGCAGGCCGGCCAGCCTGGCGATGTCCTCGTCCCAGTGGATCGGGTTGGCGTCGCCGGCGACGCCGGCGTAGTTCACCAGATCGCCGCGGGAGAGTCGGGTGTGGTGGACGGGTAACACGTCGCCGGCCTTGACGTCGTCGAAGGACGGCGTACCCGGCGTGCGGGTCAGCGCCCCGTCGGAGATCCGGATGTCGCCCGCGGGCCGCACCGTCTTCTCGTAGTCGTCCTCGGATCCCCCGATGTCGAGGATGTTCATATCGTGCATCATCGCGTTCTGCACGGCGGTCTTGACTCCGGCGTCGATGTCTTCGGCCGTCACCCCGACGACGGTGGTGTGCAGGGTGTGCACCCGCTCGCCGCGCGTGTCGGTGAAGGTGTTGGTCACGGTGATGAAGTCCCGGCCGGCCGTCCGGCGCACCGACGACAGCTCCACGTCGATGACCAGCTCGTCACCCGCGACGATCGGCCGGTGCTGCTCGAAGACCTCTTCGGTCTGCAGATACGTGTCGTAGCCGACGACGATCTCCTCGAACATCCGGCGGTTGCACTGCATGCCCGGGGCCGAAGTAAATGTCAGCGGCGCGACGACGTCGCTATAGCCCAGCTCGGCGGCCGCGGCGACGCCCCAGTGCGCGGGGTGGTAGTCCTGCACCGCGCGGGCGTATTCGCGGACCTTCTCGCGACCGACGAGGTAGGTGCCGTCCATCTGGTAGTGGTGGCCGACCCGCGCTTCGAGCGGCGAGGCTTCTGCTGGTGCAGTCATAGATGTGCTCAACTCTTCCGTCGGCTGGTCATGGAGGCCGACCCAAGCACACTAACGCGCCGAGGTCGGCCCGCCACAAGCCGAAGCAGGCATCGCCGGTCGAGCCCTACACGGTGAAGCCGCCGTCGACGTTCAGGTGCGCCCCGGTGATGTAGCCGGACTCCGGGCCGGCCAGGAAGCTCACCAGGGATGCGACGTCGCTGGTGTGTCCGTAGTGGCCCTGCGCGGTCACCTGCTTCAGACTCTCGGCGAAGGCACCGTCGTCGGGGTTGGCGTCGGTGTCGATCGGGCCAGGTTGGACGTTGGTGACGGTAATGCCACGCGATCCGAGGTCGCGGGCCAGTCCTCTGGTGAACGAGGACACCGCACCCTTGGTCATGTTGATCGCGACCAGGCGGTCGAACTCCTCGGCCGGGAACTCGTCGATCGGTGCGAGGTGGGCGACGGCCGAGTTGTTCACCAGGATCTCGAGGCCGTCGAGTTCGGCCACGGTCTGCTCGACGGCGCGTGCCACCTGCGCCGGGTCCGCGGAATCGGCCTGGATGGCCACCACCGTGGCGTCGTCGGAGGCGAGCCGCCGCACGATCTCGGCGCCGATTCCACGCGATCCTCCCGTCACCAGTGCTCGCTTTCCTGCCAAGGGTGCTGTGCTCATCCGTGTGCGGTACATGGCCGTCGGACGACCCCGCGAATTCGAACCCGAGCACGTCGAGCGGGAAGCGATGAAACTCTTCTGGGAACGCGGCTTCGACGGCGTGTCGATCTCGGACGTCACCGCGGCGACCGGGGTCCACCGGCGCAGCATCTACGCCGAGTTCGGATCCAAGGAGAAGCTCTTCGAGCGAGCCACGCTGCGCTACCTGGCCGGCCCGGGCGGCTACCTCACCGACGCGCTCGCAGAGCCGACCGCCCGCGCTGTCGCACGGGGGCCACATGGATGCCTGACGGTGGGGAACGCGCCCGGACTCCCCGAGCTGCGCGACTCCACCGTGCACCGGATCGCCAAACGTTTCGACGCGGCCGTGGCCGACGGCGACCTGCCCGCGGTGGACACGCTGGTGTTGGCACGCTGGATCGCGGCCGTCTGCCAGGGGCTCGCGTTGGCGGGTTGGCCGCAATTTCCGGCTGACTGACGCCAGGCCCTCACAGCGATTCCCTGGGGCCGTCGGGCCCGAAAGGTAGTGCGACGATAGCGCCATGACCGCAACGCTCGTCGCGAAGAATGTGGCGGGCGGATTCGCCCACCGCACCCTCTTCGAGAACGTCGACCTGACCGTCGCCCCGGGCGATGTGGTCGGAGTCGTCGGCGCCAACGGCGCCGGCAAAAGCACCCTACTGCGAATCCTGGCCGGGGAACTGGATCCGCTCCGAGGTTCGGTCAGCGTCGCGCCGGCCGACGCATTCGTCGGGTGGCTGCCCCAGGAGCACGAACGCGTCCCGGGCGAGACCGTGGCGGCCTACGTCGCGCGCCGCACCGGATGTGCCCAGGCCACGCGCGCCATGGACGCCGCGGCCGCCGCGCTGGACGACGCGGGCAACGGCGCCGACGCGTACGCGGCCGCGCTGGACCACTGGCTTGCCACCGGCGCCGCCGACCTCGACGAGCGACTGCCGGCAGTATTGGCCGACCTCGGACTCGACACCGATGCCGTGCGTCCGGACACGACGCCAATGACCGCCCTGTCGGGCGGGCAGGCCGCCCGGGTGGGACTGGCGGCGCTGCTGCTGTCGCGGTTCGACATCGTGCTGCTCGACGAACCGACCAACGACCTCGACCTGGACGGCCTGGCCAGGCTCGAGCGGTTCGTCGGCGAGCTGCGCGGCGGAGTTGTCCTGGTCAGTCACGACCGGGAATTCCTGTCCCGCACCGTGACTCGCGTACTGGAACTCGACCTGGCGCAGAACACCGCCACCGTATTCGGCGGCGGATACGACAGCTATCTGGACGAGCGCGAGGTCAACCGCCGGCATCGGCGCGAACAGTACGAGGAGTTCGCCGAGAAGAAGGCCGACCTGGTGGCCCGCGCGCGTATACAGCGGGAATGGTCGAGCCAGGGCACGCGCAACGCGATCCGCAAGGCACCCGACAACGACAAGATCCGTCGCCGTGCGGCCACCGAATCCAGTGAAAAGCAGGCGCAGAAGGTGCGTCAGATGGAGAGCCGGATCGCCCGCCTGGACGAGGTCGAGGAGCCCCGCAAGGAATGGACGCTGCAGTTCACCATCGGGGCGGCGCCGCGATCGAGTGCGGTGGTCGCGACACTCGACAAAGCTGTTGTGCGGCAAGGCGCTTTCGTGCTCGGCCCGGTGTCACTGCAGGTAGACGCCGGGGAGCGCATCGGCATCACCGGCCCCAACGGGGCGGGTAAGTCGACGTTGCTGCGCCTGCTGCTGGGCCGTCAGCGGCCCGATGAGGGGCGGGCGAGCCTGGGTGCCAGTGTCGAGATCGGCGAAATCGACCAGGCCCGTGCGTATTTCACTGGCCCTGATCGGCTTCTCGACCGGTTCGAGCAGCAGGTGCCGTCCTGGCCGACCGCCGACGTGCGGACGCTGCTGGCGAAATTCGGGCTCGGCGCCGACCACGTGGAACGCGCCGTCGACCACCTCTCGCCTGGCGAACGCACCAGGGCCGGGATGGCACTCCTACAGGCCCGAGGCACCAACGTGCTGGTGCTCGACGAGCCGACCAACCATCTCGACCTGCCCGCCATCGAGCAGCTCGAACAGGCCCTGGACGCCTATGCGGGCGCGCTGCTGCTGGTCACCCACGATCGACGGATGCTGCAGAACGTCCGGTTGGATCGCTCATGGCGGGTCGAGAACGGTCGCGTCGAATAGACCCCGCGAGCGTGAAGCCAGGGCTCCCCCGCAGGGTGTAACCGCGACCAGGAAGGCTATTCCGCGGGTCGGTCCGACTCGACCGGCTCGATGAGGAAGACCGGGATCTGTCGCTCGGTTTTGGTCTGGTACTCGGCGTACGGCGGGAACGCCGCGACGGCCAGCTTCCACCAATGCTCGCGTTCGTCGCCGTCGAGCTCACGGGCGGTGCCCTCCACTACCTTGTCACCGTCCTGGACGGTGACCGCGGGGTTGGCCTTGACGTTGAAGTACCAGCTGGGGTGCTTCGGATCGCCGCCCTTGGACGCCACCATTGCGTAGCGGCCGTTCTCCTCGACGCGCATCAACGGCACGTAGCGTTTCTTGCCCGACTGCGCACCGGTGGTGGTGTACAGCACGACCGGGCGGTCGAGAATTTCGACGCCGTCGGTGGTGCCTTGCTCCAGGATGCGCTTGGTCTGGTCGCGGACCCAGTCGGTGGGACTCAACTCTGCTTGTTCGCTCACGCTGCCTCCAACGATCGTGATTCCTATGGGTATTCCCGGTGTATCCCGTACGAGGCGATGCAACCCTTCAGAGCCGGGCCAATAGTGTGTCGATGGCTGCCAGTTCGGCCGCGCTCACCCACGACGGATTGGCCTGCTGAGGGGAGCGGAACACCTCCATCGACGCCAGCGTGGAGATCGACGACAACCTCACCGCGGTGAGCGGCTCGCGCAGCAGCGGAATGCGTACGGGCAGCTGCAGCCCGCCCCCCTCGGCGACGGGCCGGCCGGTGACGCGACCGTCGCCCCAGAATCCCCGCTCGGGGTGTGACGACACCCAGAACAGGACCCGGTGGCCCGGCCGGATGAGTCGAGACCGGTAGTTGCCGGCGATACACCAGATGCGTTTGGCCTCGCCGGCGGCAAGCATCGGCGCGAGCGGGGTCTTGTTCGGGTTGCACTTGATGACCCACGCCCCGAGCGTTTCCAGGGTCACGCTGCGCGTCGGGGCCATGAAAAGTGTCTACCAAGAGATGTCGTCGGGCAGCTCGATCTGCGCGACGGCCATGTTCTCCTCCAGGTGCGCCACCGACGACGTGCCGGGAATCAGCAACACGTTCGGCGCCTGCTTCAGCGTCCACGCCAGCGCGATCTGTGCCGGCGTGCGATCCAGTTCGGCGGCCAGGCGCCGCACCGTCGCGTTGCCGAGCACCGGATTGTCGGGGGCGAACGCCGAACCCAGCGGGAAGAACGGTACGAACGCGATTCCGCGCTCGACGCACAGATCGAGCACCGGCTGTGACGAGCGGTCAGCCAGGTTGTACGCGTTCTGCACGCACACGATATCGGTGCGCTCCAAGGCGATTTCGAGATGCTCGCGGCTGATGTTGCTCAATCCGATACCGGCGATGAGGCCCTCGTCGCGCGCGGCGATCATCGCGTCGAGCTGACGGTCGAACAGCGGGCGGTCAACCGCACCCGGCTCACCGCTGTCGAAGATCCGCAGATTCACCGCTGCCAGCTGATCGGTCTCCAAGGTGTCGAGGTTGACTTCGATGTCGCGGCGCAGTTGCTCCGGCTGCTGCGCGGGCAGCCAGTTGGCCTGGTCGTCGCGGGTGCCCCCGACCTTGCTGACCAGCGCAAGGTTGTCCGGGTACGGGTGCAGCGCCTCTCTGATCAGTTCGTTGGCGACATCGGGCCCGTAGATCTGTGCGGTGTCGATGTGGTCGACGCCGAGTTCGACGGCGCGCCGCAGCACGGCGATCGCCTGGTCATGATCGCGCGGAGGTCCGAACACGCCGGGTCCGGGCAGCTGCATCGCGCCGAATCCGACGCGGTGAACCTCGTACTTTCCGAGTGTGAACGTGGATGGCGAGCTCATCGACAACTCCTTTGATATCAAACTATTGTGCCTCGAACTATATGGCGAGAGGTCAAGGGTGTCAACGGACGTGGCCGGCACCGATGAACGCTTCGGAGCCCTCGGTGTGGGGCGGTGCTCAGCTCAGGCTGTCGGCGAGCTTGGTGAGGAGTCGGGTCAGGGTCTCCTGCTCGTCGCGGGTCAACCCCTTCAGCAACTCGTGCGCGGCCGCGGCGTAATCGGCCAGCCAGCGCTTTGCCTGTGCTGCCCCGGCCGGCGTCGTCGTCAACCGGACCGCGCGGCGGTCATTCGCGTCGGGCGCCCGCTCGATCAGCCCGTCACGCACCAGCGCGTCGACGAGGCTGGACGCGGTGCCCTGCGTGACACCCACCGCGCGGGCCAGATCGGCCAGCCGAACCGGTTGCAGCCGTTGGACTTCGGCAAGCAACTTGGATCGCGGCGTCGACACGCCGTGCTCGCCGAGGCGCTCGTCGAACGACCGCACCACCGACTTGGCGGCACGGCCGAACGCGTCGGCAACTTCCACCGCACGACGTTGATCGGCCCTCACCGCGCTTACCTCCGTTGATCTCGCGGTCAGAGTACGTCACGCACATAGCCGTGAGTGCGTCACGCAGCCCGATGTCGGCGACGGCTATGTTTCCCGCGACACCGCATGAGTCACAGGAATCCGCCTTTTCCAGAGGTCTACTCGCCCATTCACTGAAAACCGCGGCTTCCTGTGGCAATTGGGGCGCATCGACGTCCGGAAGAACCCGCCAGGGTGTTCCGCATGGCCCGACGCTCAAGCGCCCATGCTCAGCCCCCGCTGCGCGCGCTCTCGAACGGCACCGGGTCCGGCGCCTCGTCGGTGCCCGGCGTGACGGTCCCGCCGATCGGGCACCGTGCGGTCTCGGGCACCTTGAGCAGTGCGATGGCGCCGATGACGCACGCGCCCATCATGTAGTAGGCGGGGAACAGCAGGTCGCCGGTCTCGCCGATGAGCCAGTCGTTGACCGCCGGTGCGGTGCCGCCGAACAGCGACGTCGACACGTTGTAGGCGATCGCGAATCCGGCGTAGCGCACCTGGGTGGGGAACATCGCCGGGAACGTCGCCGAGATCGTCGCCAGCTGCGGCACGTACAGCAGCCCAAGGAGCGCGTAGCCGATCACCGCGCCCCATAGGTTGGTGCCCATCAACAGGAACATCGGCACGGCGGCGACGAACAGACCGACCAACGAGAACCACCACAACGGCTTGCGTCCCACCCGGTCACTGAGCAGTCCGGCGAAGGGGACGAACACCATCATCGACAGCATGCCGATGACCGGCACGATCAGCGACTGGTCCGGCGTCAGCCCGATCTTGGTCTCCAGGTACGTCGGCATGTAGGTCAGCAGGGTGTAGTTCACGACGTTCAGCGCGACCACCAGTCCGCCCAACTGCAGGATCGGCCGCCAGTACCGGCCCAGCAGATCGCGGAACTGAGCGGTGGTCTCCGATTCCGTCTCACCCTTCTCCTCGAGCTCCCGGAACACCGGGGTGTCCTCCAGCCGTGACCGCAAATAGAGCCCGATCAGGCCGAGTGGCGCGGCCACCAGGAACGGCAGCCGCCAACCCCAGGCGTGCATCTGCTCGTCGCTGAGGACCAGGGAGCAGCCCAGCATCAGCAGCGCGCCCAGTGAAAACCCGCCGAGGGTGCCGAACTCGAGGAAGCTGCCGAGCAGCCCGCGGCGCCGGCTCGGCGCGTACTCGGCCATGAACGTGGCGGCGCCCCCGTACTCACCGCCGGTAGAGAAGCCCTGGATCATGCGGAGCAGCACCAGCAGGAACGGTGCCCACATCCCGATCATGTCGTAGCTGGGCACCAGTCCGACGCAGAACGTGGCCCCGGCCATCAGCACGATCGTCATCGCCAGCACCCGCTTGCGGCCCAGCCGGTCACCGAGCGGTCCCCAGACGAATCCACCCAGTGGACGGACGAGGAAGGACACCGCGAACGTCATCAACGCCAGCAACGTCGCGCTGGCGGCGTCCCCGGGGAAGATCGCCGCCGAGATATAGGTGACGCCGTAGGCGTAGATGCCGTAGTCGAACCATTCGGTCGCGTTGCCGATCGCCGACGCGGTGATGGCCTTCTTCAGGACTCCCGGTGGTGGGTCTTCGTGGGTGGTGGACATGAGAAGCGCTTGCTCGTTATCTGCCGGGGCTCAACATCCCGGACGTCATCGCTCGTGTGGTGCTCATCGTCCGGGGCTGGATCTTCCCTGCCGGAATCAGGCTCGGCCTTGGTGTCCGACAACTCGGGTTCCAGCGCGACGCTCCACGACCGCTGGTGAGGGCTGCGGCCTGGTTGCTGATCTGCGGCGGGGCGGAGTGCCACCACGTTGCCGACCGCGCGCCGGAGCCCGGGCGGGCCCTCCACCCGCAGGAAGTCGCTGATCCGCCCGGCGCGGTAACGAAGCGGCGAGCCGGCCAGCTCACCCATGACCACGCCGGCGCCGATCGCCAGCGCAGTGGCCGCCGCCGCGAGTGCCTGCGCCATGCCCGCGGTGAAATCCCGCTCCACGGCGAAGTAGAACACCGCCCGGAAGACGGCCATGCCCGGCAGCATCGGGGTGATGCCGGCAGTCGCGGTGACCAGCGCGGGCGCCTGCCGCCGAATCGAGATCACGGTGGCCAGGAGGCCGACACCCACCGCTGCGGTGCCGGTCGCGACGACCTGGCCGAAACCGGCGCTGCCGAGGCCGATCAACACGGCCTCGGCGAGACCTGCCGCGATGCCCGCGGTCAGCACGGACCGCCATTTGGC
This sequence comes from Mycobacterium sp. SMC-8, assembly GCF_025263565.1. Lineage (NCBI taxonomy): Bacteria > Bacillati > Actinomycetota > Actinomycetes > Mycobacteriales > Mycobacteriaceae > Mycobacterium > Mycobacterium sp. SMC-8. The sequence goes on along the minus strand of NZ_CP079865.1, from coordinate 1,350,282 downwards.
GTAGCTCGCGATGACCAGACAGGCACCCGCCAGCGCCGCGCCCGTCACCGCCAGCACGATCTGTGTCGGCGTGGTGGGCAGTACGAAGTACTCGGTCGCGTCGACACGGAGTTGGATCTCGATGCCGGCCAGGGCGGCGATCTGCAAACCGGCCAGGATGCCGACGACGATGCCGAGGGTCAAGAACAGCACGTCGCCGAGCCGGGCCACCGCAGTGAGCATGTATCCGGTCAGCGCGTCCTGCACCGAGCCGACCAGGGTCATGCCCGCCAGCAACATCACGATCCCGGTGGCCACCAGCGCGGTCGGGCCCTGCCCGGCGAACAGGAACGCGGCCACGGCGATCAACGTCGCGATCAGCGCCCCCGCCGCCTGCTGGAAGAACAGCGGGGTGCCCAGCTTGTTGAGCAGCCGGCTGCTGCGGTCGATCAGCACCGAGGTGACCGCGGCCAGGATGCAGGTCAGCCAGGTACCGCCGAGCAGCATCGCGATGCCGAGGGCGAAGCCGGCCCACCCCGCGGTCGCGATCCAGCGGGGGTAGGGGTGCGGCTGCTCGCTCAGCTCGTCCATCGCCTCGTGGGCCTCATCGACCGATACCCCGCCCGAGGTGATCCTGCGGACCAACCGGTCGAGGTCGGCGAGCCGCGTGTAGTCGGTGGAGCGTGCCTGCACCGCCCGCACGATGGTGACCGGCGGGCTGTCGGCGGTGGGCAGCGCGGACACGAAGATGGTGGTGACGAAGACGTCCACCACGCAGTCGGTGAGCTGGTAAGCCTGCGCGACGTCCTGGGCGGTGGCGACGACGTCCGCGGTGCCCGAGCCGGACGACAGCATCACCTCGGCGAGCCGGATGGTCAGGTCGAGAACCTTGCGGGTGTGCCGCTCGCTCAGCCCGCCGGAGGTGCGTCGGCGCTGGCCGGCGCCCGACGCGGGCTCACGGCGCCCCTTCAGGGCGAAGTGCAACGCGCGCCGGCGCCGCGCTGCCCCGTCGGATCGATCGGCACCCATCACGGGACACGATACTGAGCGGCGCAGGGCGGACCCGCACTCACGCCGGTCGGTCGAGCCTGCGGCGCACGGCCCGGTCGATGAGGTCGCGGTAGAGCGCGACGTACCGGTCGGCCATCGTCGCGACACTGTGTCTCGCGACGGCCTTCGCGCGTACCGTCGTCCGGCACAGCGCGGCGGCGTCGGGGATCGCCGCGGCCATCGCCGCGGTGTCCTCGGGTGGGACCAGGCGTCCGCAATCCCGGTCGACCAGTTCGGGGACGCCGCCGCGGGCGAAGGCGACCACCGGAGTGCCGCACGACAGCGCTTCGGCGACCACCTGCCCGTACGGTTCATTCCACCGCGGGGTGACCAGCGCCGCCGCGGCGCCACCCACCAGCGACGCCAGACTTCGCTGGTCGAGGTGTCCGGCGTAGCGCACCCTGTCGCCCAGATGGGGCTCGATCCGGCGCCGGAAGTACTCGGCGTCGACGGTCGGGCCGGCCAGCGTGAGGTGGTGACCCGACCGCACCGCCGCGTCGATCGCCAGGTGCGGCGCCTTCTCGGGGACGATCCGCCCCGACCACACCAGATACCGGCCGCCACCGGCGCCCAGCGGCCACCGCGACACGTCGACCCCGTTGGGGACGACCGCCAGCCGCTCGATGCCGACGTGCGCCCACGCGTCCGCGGCGTTGCGACTGACCGCGGCGAAGGCGAGGTCCGAATCCTTCATCGACCCGATCGCCGCCTCGAGCAGGGGGAGGGGCGGGGTGTGCAGCGTGGTCAGCATCGGGGTGCGCAGGTACGGCGCCCACCGGATCGGAACGTAATGCAGGCTGTGGTTATGGATCACGTCGAAACGCCACGGGTGGTCCTCGGTGAGCTCGGACATCACCGCGACGTACGCGTCGTGCCGGGACTGCTTCACCGCGCCCGGTAGCGGGAACGGAACCGCGGCGGCTTCGCTGCGCGGCAGCGCGCGCACGGTCAACCCGGGATGGGTGAACCCCGGGTCCGTGCCCTGAGCGGCGAACAGGGTTACCCGATGGCCCAGACCGACCAGCGCGCGAGTCAGATGCCACACGTGAGCTTCCAGGCCGCCGGCGAAGGGTTCGCGGATGGGGAAGTGATTGTGGGCGATCAGCGCGATTCGCAGCACCCGTGGTCCTCGATTCCGTCGAGGGGCGGCATCGGCGCCGGCCCGCGAAGGGGAGTACCCACCTCGACGGCGGTTGGCACTCGCTGCACAGCCCCACTAAGTTTTCTCGCGTGACGTTTTCCGCCGTTGCTGTGCTCGCCCGCCTGATCGCCCCCTGCGCCGCCGTCGCGGCTGTCGCCGGCGCCGTCCTGGTCACCGAACCCGCCCCGGCCGCCGCGCCCGCGGTGCGGCTGGCCGCCGAGGCGAACCCGTTGGTCGGCCTGCCGTTCTACGTCAACCCCAACTCGAAGGGGACGCGTGCCGCCGCGGGCAACCCGGATCCGCTGCTGGCCGCCGTCGTGAACACCCCGACCGCGTACTGGATGGACCACATCTCCACCCCGGCGGTGGACGCCAAGTACATCGCCACCGCCCAGGCCGCCGGCACCATGCCGGTGCTGGCGCTCTACGGCATCCCCAACCGTGACTGCGGCAGCTACGCCGCGGGCGGCTTCGGCTCGGCCGGGGGGTACCGGTCCTGGATCGACGGTGTCGCGGCGGCCATCGGGTCCGGGCGCGCGGCGGTCATCCTCGAGCCCGACGCGCTGGCCATGATCGACTGTCTGTCCCCCGGTCAGCAGCAGGAGCGGATCGAGCTGATCCGCTACGCCGTCGACACCCTGACCCGCAACCCGGGCACCGCGGTGTACGTCGACGCCGGTCACCCGCGCTGGGTCGCCGCGGACGTGATGGCCGGCCGGCTGAACCAGGTGGGCATCGAGAAGGCCCGCGGCTTCAGCCTCAACACGGCGAACTTCTTCACCACCGAGGAGTCGGTGGGCTACGGCGGCGCGATCTCGGGGATGACGGGCGGCAAGCCGTTTGTCGTCGACACGTCGCGCAACGGCGCCGGGCCGGTCGAAGGCGACGATCTCTATTGGTGCAACCCGAGCGGTCGCGCCCTCGGTGCGCGCCCCACCACGGACACCGGCAACCCCATGGTCGACGCGTTCCTGTGGGTCAAGCGGCCCGGTGAGTCCGACGGCGCCTGCCGCGGCGCGCCCAGCGCAGGCACGTTCGTCAGCCAGTACGCCATCGACCTGGCCCGCACCGCCGGCTGGTAGCCCGTGCGGTCAGCCCGCCAGCACGAAGGACAGGAAGAACCCGCCGGCGGTCGCGAACGCGTTGAGCGGGCGGCCGTGTTCGAACGCCTCGGGCATCAGCGTGTCGGCCAGTGAGGCCAGCACCGCGCCGCCGGCGAACGCGAGTGCCAGCGCCAGCACCGGTTCGCTGAGCTGACCGGCGGTGACCCGACCGACCACCACCGCGGCGGCGAGCAGCGCGGCGCACCCCAGCCACACTCCGATGACCGCCCGTCCGCTCATCCCGGATTTGCGCATCGACATCCCGCCGACCAGGGCCTCGGGAAAATTCGAGAGGAAGATCGCGACCAGCAAGGACAGCGACGCTCCACCGACGAGGGAGACACCGAGCGCCAGGTTCTCGGGAACGCCGTCCAGGGTGACTGCGGCCAGCAACGCCAGTCCGACCCCGCGGCCCGCGCCGTCAGACACCACTTCGCGTTGCTGGGGGCCGGAGCTCCCGCTGATGTAGCGGTCGAGCAGGCTGTCGGCCACGACGAACGCGGCCGCGCCGCCGAGCAGGCCGAGTCCGGAGTGCAGCGCCCCGCCCAGCTGGAACGCGTCTTCGAACAATTCGAAGGCCAGCGCGGAGATCAGCGCGCCGCTGGCGAAGGCCAGCAGCACGCCGGTCACCTTCTTGGGCAGATCCCACCGGACGCCGACGAGGGCTCCGATCACCAGCGCGCTCGATGCGGTGATCCCGAACAGCGCAGCAGTCAACACCCGCGCTGGGTACCCGCCGCGCGCGTACCGTCACCGGGATGAGCGACGAAGAACTAGTGTCGAACGTCCCGGACACCGCGCGCTGACCCGGCCGGAGGTGGCGCGGTGGCTGCTGGATGTGGCCGGACCGGGGCTGCGGATGGATGAACGAGAAGACCGGCGGGCTGCTGCGCAATGCGCCTCACCCGCCGGGATCGCGAGGACTAATCCGCGGTGCGGAGGGGAACCCCCGCAGCTGAACTGTAGGCCGATCGGGGGTGATGCATGGACGAGGGCTGTCCCAAGCGGATGACATTCGGGCCGTGCGGAGGCGTACGGCCCGGCGGCGAGTGTGAAATGCGCCCCGGCCCCTGCGCTTTTCCCGACGTCGTGCCATGGCCGGCCGACGCGCCGGCCCCGCGTGAACCGGCCACGGCCCCGCTGATCCTGACGGATTTCACCTGCGCCCCCTTCGATCCCCCCGATGTCGCGGCGACCGCGGCGGCGTTGGCGCCGTCCTGCGATGCCGTCCTGGTCGGCGAACACCAGAACCGGCCCGACTTCCCGCCCACCCTGATGGGGCGACTGCTGCTGGACGCCGGTGTGACCCCGTGGATCACGCTGTCCTGCCGGGACCGCAACCGGGTGGTGCTGGAGCAGGAGGTGCGGGGGCTGTCGCTGATCGGCGTGCAGACGGTGCTGTGTGTGACCGGCGACGGGCGCGGCTACGACGTGCGCCCCGATGTCACCCAGACCTTCGACCTCGACGGGCCGCGGCTGGTCGAGTTGGCCGCGTCGCTGGGAGTGACCGCCGCGGTGCCGGAGACCATCACCGCGCCGCCGATCGCGGGACGCCCCCGCCGACTGGTGCACAAGCAGCACGCGGGCGCCCGGATCGCCGTCCTGAACCACGTGTCGTCGCCGGCTTCGGTCGCCGGGTTCATGGCGGCGGCACATGCTGCGGGACTGAGCATTCCGGTTCTGGCGGCGGTGGCGGTGTTCACCGACGAGGTGTCCGCGGCCGTCCTGCAGGGACTTCCGGGATTGGCCCTTGACCCGGAGGTGGTCACCGCCGTGTTGAACGCGGCGGACCCGGTCGACGCGGGCATCGAGGCCGCCGTCGCCGAGGCGCGGGCGCTGCTGGCCATCGACGGCGTGGCCGGGGTCAACATCTCCGGACTGGCGTCGGCCGGCGGGACCAAGGTCGGCGCCCGCATCAAAGCCGAAGTCGGGGAACGTATTCGCGCGGAAAGGTTGGGGTCATGAGCGAGGCGATGGAGGCGGAGTTCGACACTGTGGCCGAATGGACCGCCGAACTGGCACGTGATCTCGGCCCGGAGTACCACATTCCGGCCGGCTGTCGTGGGAGCGGAAACCCCGCGGCGCTGGACTGGCTGGTCGACCGGTTGCAGCTGCGACCAGGTGAGGTGTTGCTCGACTGCGGGGCCGGTGTCGGGGGTCCCGCCGCCTACGCCGCGGACCGCACGCCGGTGTCGCCGGTCCTGGTGGAACCGCAGGCCGGCGCATGCCGGGCGGCCCGCACATTGTTCCCGTACCCGGTGGTACAGGCCACCGCAGGTGCGCTTCCCTTCCCCGACAACGCGTTCGATGCCGCCTGGTGCCTCGGGGTGTTGTGCACCACCTCCGACCAACTCGGCGTGCTCACCGAACTGCGCCGCGTGGTCCGGCCACCGGGCCGGATCGGCCTGCTCGTGTTCGTCGCCCAGCAGGACCTCGACGCCGACCAGCAACCCGACGGCAACAACTTCCCGACCAGGGACTCGTTGCCGAAACTGCTGAGCGCGGCCGGATTACGCGTCGACGCCGAGCTCTGCACCGCCGACCTGCCCGCCATACCGCACGCGTGGGAACAGTGCGTCGACACGGTGGACGAGGAACTCCGCCGCCGGCACGCGAGAACACGCACCTGGCAGCTCTCCGAGCAGCAGTCCGACCAGATGGGCACGCTGCTCGGCGACGGACTGGTGGTCGGCGTGGTGATGAGCGTGCGTCACGCGTGACGTCGCGCCCGAGTATGAACGAACCGTCATGTTTGGCGCCCTAGCCGCCGGGTAAATCGGCTGGGCCGAGTTCTTCAGTACGCAGGGACATCGTGCGTTCCCAACGCATTCACATTCCGGGTGAGGAGACGATCGTTGCTGCGTGTGGCTTCAGTGCCGGCCTCCCATGTATATGTACGACATCTGGCCGACCCGGCAGGTGGAGACGAGGTGGTCCGGCTGTTCGATCCGGTGCCCACCGACGGACGCAAGGTGCCGGGCGGGTGGTGGCCTCCGCTGATGCTGGAACCCGGTTGGGTCACCGCCAACCATGACCGCTTCGACGTGTTCCACGTCCACTTCGGGTTCGATGCCGTGGGTGCGGAGGTGCTGTCCGAGGTGATGCAGGAACTGAAGTTCCACGGCAAGCCGTTGGTGTACACCATCCACGATCTGCGTAACCCGCACCACCGTGAGCCCGAGGCGCACCGGCTGCAGCAGAACGTGCTGGTCGCCGCGGCGGAAACAATCATCACCCTGACACCCGGTGCCGCCCAGGAGATTCGGCGCCGATGGGACCGCACCGCTCACGTGCTTGCGCATCCCCATGTCTTGGAGCGGCCGCACATCGAGGCCACCCGAAAGGAGCAGGACCGCTTCGTGGTCGGGGTCCACGTCAAGAGCTTGCGCGCCAACATGGATCCGCTGCCGGTGCTGCACGCGCTGACCGAGATCACCGATACTCTGCCGGACGCGCTGTTGCGCATCAACATTCACGATGAGGTCTTCGAACCTGGCAGCCATTGGTACGCAGCACGATTCGGGAAAGCGGTGCTGGCCTTCGACCGGCTTGAGCATGTCGAGGTGTGTGTGCACCCCTACTTCTCGGATGCGCAACTGTGGGACTACCTTTCCGGACTGTCGGTGTCGGTGTTGCCCTACCGATTCGGAACGCATTCAGGTTGGCTGGAAGCCTGTTTCGACCTGGGCACCGCCGTGATCGCACCGAGCTGCGGGTTCTATGCCGAGCAGCAGCCGTGTGGTGTCTTCACGTTGACCGAAACCGAGTTCGATGTGGCGTCCCTGGAGATGGCCGTGCAGACGGCTCATGAGCGCTGGCGCAGCGGCACGCCGGCCCCCCGGGCCACCTGGAGGGAGCGGTCCGCCGAACGGGCGCAGTTGACCGGCGCGCACAGGACCCTCTACGAGAAGGCACTGAAATGATGCGCCCGCTGCGGATCGCGCTGATCGCATCGTCCCGCCACCCCGTCAGCCAGCCGTTCGCCGGCGGCCTGGAAGCGCATGTCTGGCACCTGGCCCGAGCGCTGGCCGACCAGGGACAACGGGTCTCACTGTTCGCCGCCCCCGGCTCAGACCCCGCCCCGGGCTGCGCGTCGCTGACGGTGCGCGAGCTGAAACTCTCCGATGCGGCACGGTCGGACGTCTCCATGCCCGCCGAGGAGTTCATGGACGACCACCATGCCTACCTGGCGCTGATGTTGGGCCTGGCAGGCAGACACGCCGAGAGCTTCGACGTCATCCACAATCACAGCCTGCACTATCTGCCCGTGGCGATGGCGCCCACGCTGTCCACACCGATGCTGACCACGGTGCACACCCCGCCGACGCCGTGGCTGGAGTCGGCCGTCCAGGCCACCGGCGGCCGGGGTACCCGCTTCGCCGCCGTCTCCGAACACACCGCCACTGCCTGGGCGCCCGCCGGCGTCCCGTTCACTGTGGTGCCCAACGGAATCGACGCCCGGCGGTGGCCGCTGGGACCGGGCGGGCAGCACGCCGTCTGGTTCGGGCGTATCACGCCGGAAAAGGCTCCGCGCCTGGCTATCGATGCCGCCCGGCTTGCCGGTGGCAATCTCATGCTGGCAGGGCCGATCTCCGATCCCGCGTATTTCGCCGATGCCGTCGAACCGCACCTGGGTCAAGCCGTCCGGTATGCCGGCCATCTCACCCAGCAGCACCTGGCCCGCCTGGTGGGAGCCGCCTCGGTCGCACTGGTGACTCCGACGTGGGACGAACCGTACGGGCTCGTGGTCGCCGAAGCGATGTCCTGCGGCACACCGGTCGTCGCCTTCGCGCGGGGCGGGATCCCCGAACTGGTGACACCCCAGTCGGGCTGCCTGGTAGCTCCCGACGACATCGAGGCGCTGGCCGCGGCGATCCCGGTGGCCGCGCGGCTGCCCCGACGGCAGGTGCACGAGCACGCCGTGCGCCGCTGCTCTGCCGCGGCAATGGTGCGGGCCCACCTCGCAATCTATCGACAGATGATCTCTCCCAGGGGTGACGACACCGATGATCGGCTACTACATCCACCATCACGGGTACGGCCACCTCGCCCGGGCCGTCAGCATCACCTCGCATCTGCGCAGACCCGTGACGGCATTGACCTCGGCGACTGTGCCGCAACAGCATCCGTTCTCCTCGGTCGTCAGGCTTCCGCGTGACGACGTGGCCGAACACGTCTCGGAACCGACGGCGCACGGGGCGCTGCACTGGGCGCCCTACTACGACAGCGGCTTCGGGGCGCGCATGCAGGCGCTGGCACAGTGGGTCGCTGACGCGCGGCCCGAGTTGTGCGTGGTTGATGTGTCGGTCGAGGTGGCGATGTTCCTGCGGCTGTTGGGGATTCCGACCGTCATCGTCGCACTGCCCGGGGACCGGACCGATCCGCCGCATGTCGTCGTGCACCAGATGGCCGACCACATCCTGGCCGCCTGGCCCGCCGGTCTGAACACCCCGCACTGGCTGAAACCGCACGAGCACAAGACCAGTTACGTCGGTGGCGTCAGCCGCTTCGAGAACCGACCGATGCCGACACGGTCCAGTGACCGGCGCGACCTGCACGTGCTGCTGCTCGGCGGCGCTGCCGACGGGTTCGGCGCCGCCCGGGCGTGCGTGCAGGACGTCACCTGTACCGCCCTCGGTGGCGCGTCCGGAATCTGGACCGACGACCCGTGGCCTTACCTGTGCGACGCCGACGTCGTGGTCAGTCACGCCGGCCAGAACAGTGTCGCCGACATCGCGGCGGCCCGCCGACCTGCGGTCGTCATCCCGCAGCCTCGGCCCTTCGACGAGCAGCACATGACCGCGTCGGTGCTGAGCCGATACGGTCTGGCTGTCACCGCACCGCGGTGGCCATCCGATGACGACTGGCCCGCCGTGCTGCAACGGGCACGCACCACCGACCCGCAGCGGTGGAGGCAATGGCAGGTGCACGGAGCGGCAGCGCGGGCCGCCGCGGCGATCGAGTCGACCGCGGTCCGGTGCCGTGGAAAGGCGGCCCGGCGATGAAGACAGCGGTGATCACGATCGTGCACGGACGGCACCGGCACCTGCGCGCCCAGATACGGGGTCTGCAGTGCAGCACCGAGCCCGTCGACGACCACGTCGTGGTGGCGCTCGGTGACCCCGACGTGGTCGCGGTCGCGGAGTCTGAACGGCACCCCGGCTATGTCGTCTCATGCCCTGCGGCGGCACCGCTGCCGCTGGCGCGGGCGCGGAACGCCGGCGCCCGAAGCGCCCTCGACCGAGGAGCCGAACTGTTGATCTTCCTCGACGTCGACTGCATCCCGTCGGCCGTGCTGACCGGCCGTTACCGGGCAGCGGCTCGGCGGGCCGAGCACAGGGACGCGCTGCTGTGCGGTCCGGTCACCTACCTGCCCCCGGCCGGACCCGCCGGGTATGACCTGGCGACACTGGACGACCACCGGCGACCGCACGCCGCCCGACCGTCACCTCCCGACGGAACTGTGCTTCCGACAACGGATTACGCGTTGTTCTGGTCGCTGTCGTTCGCCGTACGCGCAGGGACCTGGGATCGGATCGGCGGCTTCTGCGAGGAGTACGTGGGCTACGGTGGTGAGGACACCGACTTCGGGCAGTGTGCCGCAGCCAGGGGCGTGCCGATGTGCTGGGTGGGCGGGGCGCACGCTTTCCACCAGCACCACCCGGTCGAGAACCCGCCGGTGCGGCACCTCGACGACATCGTGCGCAACGCACACATCTATCACCGCCGATGGGGTACCTGGCCGATGGGCGGATGGCTGGATGCCTTCGCCGAACAGGGACTGATCAGCCGGGATCCTGGCGGTGCGCCGCATAAGACGGTGATCAGCGTATGAGTTCAGGAGGCTGACGGCATGTTGCTCTTCTTCGGGTACGGCACCAAACAGGCCTACCTCGGCGCCGGACAGGTGCGGACCTGTCCGCGCTGTCACAACACCAGCCAGTGGAACCGCATGCGGGAGTTCAAACAACTCACGCTGTTCTTCATCCCGGTGGCGCGATGGAAGCGGCGCGTGTTCGAGGTCTGCGGTATCTGCGGCACCGCGGTGGCGGCCTGAGGGCTAGCTGCGACGCGGAGAGATCCGCATTGTGATCCGGGCGGCGACACACACCGTGCCGGCCGCATCGGTGATATCCACTGGAACGACGAGTTTGGTTGCCTCGGAGCCGAACTCAGGAATCGATTCCAGATGCGCGATGGCGGTGACGTCGGTCGGCGGGATGGTGGCGTCGGTCATCAACGCGCCCGCGAGCTCGGCCATGTTGCACGACGCGATGGCGTGGAAGGTGCCGAGGTGGTTGTGCGCGCCGCGGCGGTTACGTGCGGTCGCGCGGCAGTAGCCCACCCGGAGTTCCTCGACGGCGGGATGCACGGAGCGGAAGTAGGGGGCCTTCAGGCATACCGCCTGACTGAACATCCACGTGCCGAACGGAATCTTCTGCAGCGTGTTCCAGATTCGGAGATTGGTGCGCAGCGCGGGACCTGTCCTCATGTCGGTTCCTTCCTGGACTTGGGTGCCGGGGGTGTGAGTGCGAGGACTGCGCGGACCGCGGCGGTGAGCCGGTCGCGTGTCCCGGGGTCCGGCGGATGCTGCACGCGCAGCAGCAACGCGGTCGGCAGATCGACCACGCAGGCCCGGATCGCCGCGATTGCGTGCCGGTCACGGCGGCCCCACATGCTCTCGGCGAGCTCGACGATGAGCGCCCCCAGGTCGCCGTCGAGAGCGCGGAGATCGGCCGCGAGTTCGGCAGCAACGTCGCGGGCGCCGAGCAGCTCATGGCGGGGCAGAGCGAGCAGGTACAGCGCCGAGGACGGGTGGCTTTCCAGGAATGTGGCCGGACATTCGGCGGCGGCGACCACCGCGGCCTGCACATCACCGTCGGCGAGCGCCCCCGCGACAGCCCTCCGCTGCTCCTGCAGGTACCGCCGAGCCGCACGTAACCAGACGTGACCTTAAAGACCGCCGCGGGATCCGAATGCGTGATAGATCGCACCGTTCGAAATCGAGGTGCGCTGCGACAACGCCCTGATCGTCACCGCGCGCGGCCCCGCGTCGGCGGCCAGCTGCTCAGCCGTGTCCATCAGGTGGTCCAGGTCGATGACGCGGGGTCTGGGCACCCGAACACCATAACAGAGCGCGTGCTCTGTTTTGATCCGCCGTTAGGCTGAGACGAAAGCCACCCGATCCTCTGGAGACCCTGCATGCGGCCGAGCACCGCTGAAACCTTGCGGCCGCTGTCGACGGCGATCAGAGAAGGTTCGGCGGCCGAGCACGACGCCGCCGAACGGTCGCCGTTTCTGAGCGACCTGCTGTCCGGGGGGATCGGCCGGCACGGCTATGCGCAGTATTTGGTGCGGTTGCGCGGGATCTACGACGCACTGGAGAACGCTGTGCGGGCACATCGCGACGACCCGTTGGTCGCGGCGGTGTACGACCCCGCGCTGGAACGGGTGGCGGCCCTGGACGCCGATCTGGACCACTGGGCGCCGGGCGCCGATCGAACCGTGGATTCAGCTGCGGTGCAACGCTATCGGGAGAGGATCAGCGGCCAGTCCTGGGGTGGCGCGCTGGTGGCCCACCATTACACCCGCTATCTGGGCGATTTGTCCGGTGGGCAGGCGATGGCCCGAATCCTCGACCGCGAGTTCGGTCTCGACGGAAACGGGTTGGCGTTCTACCGCTTCGGTTTCCGGGTCAAGCCGTACAAGGATCACTACCGGGAGCGCCTGGACGGCCTCAGTCTGGACGCCGCTGACATCGGACGGGTGGTGGCCGAGGTCAAGACCGCGTTCGCGCTGAATCAGGCGGTGTTCGACGAGCTGGCCTCCGCGCGGTAGCGGTGCTCAAGCGAGGACAGCATGCCCGCGATCATCGACTGAGACGGCGCCGCAACCCGGTGGTAACAGAAGCCCGTTACAGTGGCGCCACGCACAGCGGGGTCAGGGAAGGGCGACTGCGTGGTGGCAGACGGTTCCCGAACAGTGGTGTTCGCGCTCTACGACAAGGTGACGCTGCAGGACGTCGCGGCACCTCTGGAGATCTTCGCCAGGGCCAACGATTTCGGCGCCCGGTACCGGGTGCTGCTGGTGTCGCCGACCGGGGGCGCCGTCGGCACGACGGCCTATGCGCAGCTGAACACCGATGTGCCCCTGGCCCGGGCGCCCGAATCGATCGACACCTTGCTCGTTCCCGGAGGCGTGCCCGCCGGTTTCTCCTTCACCCCCGGCCTGCACGACATCCCGGAAGAACCGACACCGGATTCGGTTCCGGACGCGTTGATGATGGTTCGCGAACTCGCGCCCCGGTCGCGTCGCATCGCATCGGTGTGTACCGGGGCCTTCGTGCTGGCCGCTCTGGGGTTGCTCGACAACCGCCGGGCGACCACGCACTGGGCGCACTGCCAGACGCTGGCCCGCACGTATCCGAAAGTGAAGGTCGACCCGGATTCCCTGTTCGTCCAAGGACGGACCGTTTATCACCGGTGCCGGGATCACCGCCGGCATCGATCTCGCGCTCGCCCTCGTGGAGAGTGACTTCGGTCCGACGGTCGCGCGACGCGTCGCGCGCTGGATGGTGGTCTTCCTGCAACGGCCGGGTGGGCAGGCGCAGTTCAGCGTCTGGGCGGAATCGGCGCTGCCGGTGACGGGGGGTCTGCGAGGTGTCGTGGACTCGGTGATCGCCGACCCCGGCGCCGATCACTCGATTGCCGCCATGGCCGCCCGCGCCGCGGTAAGCGAGCGCCATCTGGTGCGGATGTTCCGCGAACAGGTCGGGATGACACCGGCGAGGTTCGTCGAGCAGGCGCGGCTGGAGGCCGCCAAAGTACTTCTTGCCACGAGCGACAAAGGGCAGGACGCGGTGGCACGGCGCACCGGGTTCGGGACACCGGACACGTTGCGGCGCACGTTTCGCCGAAATCTGGGAATCTCGCCCAGCACGTACCGAAATCGGTTCCGCACCACAGGTATCGACGGGTAGGGCCGGAAGCCGGTGTGCCGCGATGGCGTCACGCCGGTGTCCGGCGAGCGACCAGGTGATCGCGGACGCGGGCCCCGGAGCGTAATCCACTACGCCGGGCCGCGGCATGAAACGACTCGCCCGCGAGCACCAGCCCGACCGCGTTCTCCAATCGGATTCCGTCCACGTACTCCCGCAGCGTCACCCCGACCTGGGCTTTGAAGAGCCGGGCGAGGTGACGCGGGCTCAGACCGAGTTGCGCTGCCACGACGTCGAGTTCGTAGTGCCCGGCGGGATCGACGACGATCGTGGCCATCAGCCGATCAAGTCCGGGGTGCTTCGGCCGCGCGGTGCGCGCGGCAGCCGAGATCTGCGGATGGCCCTCCAACCGCCTGCCCAGCAGCACCATCTCTTTGCAGATGTCTTGCGCCACAGCGTTGCCGAAGTCGTCGGCGACCAGTGCCAGCGCCAGGTCGATCGCGGCGGTGCCGCCGGCGGACGTCCAGACGTTGCCGTCACGGGTGTACACCGAGTCCCGTTCGATCGCCGTCGACGGATGCCGGGCGGCGAACACTTCCAGATGCCGCCAGTGAGTGGTCGCGCGGCGACCGTCGAGCACTCCCGCCGCCCCCAGCGCGAACGACCCCGCGCAGATCGATGCGATCCGCCGCGCCGCCGGCGCGAGCGAGCGGACGGCTTGATCCAGGTGTGCGGGCACACCGCCCGTGACCAGGCAGTCCCCGCCCGGAACCAGCACCGTGTCGACGTCGGGTGGCAGCGGCGACGTCGCCGCGTGAATCGACAGTCCCGAGCCGCACCGGATGGCGGCGGTACCCGAGGTCGAGTACAGCCTGACCGAATAACGGCAGCCCAGCACCTGGGCGACGTCGAAGACTTCCAGCGGCCCGGTCAGGTCGAGTGTGCGGACACCGTCGAAGACCAGAACGGCGATATGCCGTGACCGGGTGTCGGCGGGGATGTTCATCGCGTCAGCGTCGCCGGTACGGGGACCACACGTGGTGCGATGTCCGGATTTGTCCACCTTGTGTCCGGGTCGGTCGGTCGGCTGTTGCCCGTGTCCTGTTCCGCACAAACCACGTCCATGTCGGACACCGGTGGCAATGGTGACTTTACGTCGCCGAAACACGGTCCGCTCAACGTTATTCGGGTCCGGTCGATCAAGCGAGGTGGAACTCTATGGATTCACGGTCTGCGCTGACGCTGAGCATCGGGGTGCTCGGCGGGCTGGCGGTGGCGTTCACCGCGATGGTGGTCACCGTCCCCATCTGGGTGGTGTTCCTGGCATGGGCGTCGTTCTTCTTCGTCGGCGGCGGGCCGGCGGGTTGGGTGCGGTCGGTGGCGAGCAACCTGGTCGGTGTCGCCATCGCCTGCGGGAGCCTCTTTGCCGCCCATCTTCTCGGCGGAAGTCTGGCGGTCACCGCGATCGCCGTCGGGGTGGGCAGCGCGCTGATGGTGCAGGCGTCCTGGGTGGGGCTGTTGTCCACCACGCCCGCCGTGGTGGTGGGGTTCGCCTCCACGGTGTCGACCGTGGCGGGGACCGGGCAGTTGGTCACCGCCACGAGCATCTCGCATCCCGGCCTGGTGGCCGCATCTGCCTGCGTGCTGGGGGCGACCTTCGGAATCGTCTCCGAATACCTCGCCGCGGTGATGACAAGAACGGCGCCGACGGCTGCGGCCGGGCGCCCCGACACGGAAGGTGCGACGGCGTGAAACTGCAGCATCATCTGGGGGGTCTCGAAGGGCTGCCCCAACCGCTGAATCTGGAGAAGCGGGTTTTCGTCGAGGACTGGGAGAAGCGGATCTTCGGCATCCACGTCGCGATGATGGGTTTGAGCAATCATCTGGGGTCGGCATTGCCGGAGTATCCGATCGCCGACGTGCCGACCGCGTTCCGCGACGAATGGACGTGGGCCGACCTGCGGACCGGTGCGGAAGCGATGAATCCGTTCGACTACTTCAAGTTCCGCTACTACGAGAAGTGGCTCGGCGGCATCACGCAGTTCTTCATCGACAGGGGTTACGTGACCGAGGACGAGCTCCTCGAGTCCCTCGGCGCAGCCGGCACTCAGGCCGAAGACCCGTCGGGGCAGGCGATCGACGACCAGGTGATCGACTACCTGCGTCGCGGCGACAGCCCGCGCCGCGACGTGGCGCACCCGCGGTTCGGCGTCGGTCAGCAGGTGCGCATCACCGACGTTCCTGCGGGGGCGCACACCCGGCTGCCCGGCTATCTGCGGTCCCGCACCGGCACTGTGCGACGAATCTTCGAGGGCGACTACGGCTACTTCGTCCACACCGGGGACGGTATCGGTGATCCGATGCCGATCTACATCGTCGAGTTCGCCCCCGACGAGTTGTGGGGTCCGCGTGCGGAGCCGGGCGCCAACACCCTGTACGCCGAACTTTTCGAGGCATACCTGCAACCTGTCGAGGAGGATTCTCAATGACCGACCAGTTCGCCTACCCGGCCGACCGGGAGAAGTCCAGCGCCGACCGCGTCGCGGCGCTGGAGCGACTGCTGATCGAGAAGGGTGTCATCACCAGCCAGACCGTGGAGAAGGTGTTGTCCTACTTCGAATCCGAGATGACACCGCTGAACGGAAAGAAGATCGTCGTGAAGGCGTGGACGGATCCGGATTTCGCCGCGCGGGTGGTGATCGACACCCCGGCCGCACTGGCCGAACTCGATCTGCCCGAGGGGATGGCCGGCGCCGAAGGCGAACACCTGCAGGCCGTGGCGAACGGGCCGGGAGTGCACAACCTGGTGATCTGCACGCTGTGCTCGTGCTTCCCGTGGCCGGTGCTGGGGCTGCCGCCCTACTGGTACAAAGATCCGGTGTTCCGCGCCCGTGCCGCGCGCGAACCGCGCACAGTGCTCGCCGAGGTCGGGGTGGCTCTGCCGGACGACACCGAGATCAAGGTGTGGGACTCCAGCGGTCATTCCCGGTGGTTCGTCATCCCCGAAAGGCCCTCGCGCACCGAAGATCTGACGGATGACGAACTGATGGAGCTGGTCACCACCGAGTCGATGATGGGCGTGGCGCTCGCGGGGCAGCCGGTATGAAACTGCACAGCACCTGCACCACCGATCAGGCTGCCCCGTCCTTCGACCACGACTGGCAGCGCCGAGCCTTCGGGCTGGCCCTGGCGCTGTCGGAGTTCGGGCACTACCCGTGGAGTGACTTCCAGCAGAGCCTGATCGACACGATCGGTGCGTGGGAGGCGTCCGCGGAGACCGACCGCGGCGAATGGCAGTACTACGACCACTGGGTCACCGCGCTGGAAGACGTTGTGCAACAGCGAGAGCTGCTCACCAAACCCCTTGCTACCGACGACGGTGACCACGCGGTCTCCGACGACCACCATTGAACTCCCCACGAAAGGCACAGCGATGCACATCGAGCCAGGAATCGTCGAAGGCGCGAAGATCGTCCTCAGCTACGCCACAGCGGCCGGCGTCGGCGCCTATGCGCTGACCGCGATGGGCAAGCACGTCAAAGACCGCGGCGCAGGGTCTTTGATGCTGGGCGCAGCGGCGACCACCGCGCTGACACTCGTGTTCTTCCAGGTTCTCCCGCACTACCCGGTGGGGGTGTCCGAGGTGCACCTGATCCTGGGTTCCACGCTTTTTCTGCTGTTCGGCGCGGCGCCGGCGGCGTTCGGGCTCTCGCTCGGCCTCCTCATACAGGGCATGGCCTTCGCCCCGTTCGACCTTCCGCAATACGGCATGAACCTCACCACGCTGTTGGTTCCGCTGTTCGCGCTCCAGTACGTGGCGGGCAGGACGATCGCACCCGACACCCGCTACGTCGACCTCAAATACCGCCAAGCCCTTGCGCTTTCGGCCACCTACCAGGCCGGCATCGTGTCCTGGGTGGCGTTCTGGGCGCTCTACGGGGAGGGCTTCACGGCCGAAGCGGTCAGCAGTGTGGCGATCTTCGGGGCCGCCTACCTGCTGGTGATCATCGTCGAACCACTCGCCGACCTCGGTGTGCTGGCCGGCGCGAAGTCCCTGGAGCGGCTCAAGAACGGTGCATGGCTGGAGCCGCGGCTGTTCAACCCGGCGTGATTCACACCGGTGGCACCCGGTCGATCCACGGCGTCGCCCGCTCCAGCTGGGCCGCCAGCCGGATCAGCAGTGACTCACCGTCAAGCGGTGCGACGAACTGCACACCGAACGGCAGGCCGTCTGCGGTCCAGTGCAACGGCAGCGAAATCGCCGGGCGGCCGGTGATATTCGCCAACTGGGTGTACGGCACCCAGCCGAGGTTCTTGTCGACGATGTCGTCGACGAGCTTGGTGAAGCGCAGCAGGCTCGCGGTGCGCGTTTTGAGCAACACGTCCGAGGCTTTCTGCAACACCACCGGCAGGTCGAACTCACCAATGGTCGGCGGGGGAGTGGCCAGCGTCGGAGTCAGCAGCAGGTCGTACGACTCGAAGTAGGCGGTCAGACGCCGGGTGTGCTCGTGGCGGCGCTGCACCGCGTCGACGTAGTCGACGCTGCTGGTGGCGCGACCGATCGCGGCCAGGATCAGGGTATCCCGCTCGAAAGCGTCGTCTCCGGCGCCGGTGAGCCGCTTCGCATCCTCCAATTCCCAAGCGGTGTAGACGAACCAGGTCAGGAGAAAATCGCGGGCCAGTGCTGCGTCGTCGAACGGGGCCTGCGGTAGCTCCTCGACGTGGTGCCCGAGTTCGGTCAGCGTGCGCACGGTCGCCTCAACCGCGGCGAACGCCTCACGGTGCGGTGAAGGCGTGATCGCCGTCGGGACCCGTACCCCGATGTGCAGCCGGCCGGGATCTTGTCCGACGCAGGAAGCGAAGGGCGCGTTCGGGATTGCGGGTGCGAACGGGCCCCAGGGTTCGCCGCCGCTGATGACATCGAGCATCGCGGCGGTGTCGCGGACGGTGCGCGACACGACCCCCTGCACCGCCGATCCGTGCATCGACTCGCCGGTCTCCGGCCCCATCGGCGTCAGCCCGCGACTCGGCTTCAAGCCGACCAATCCGCAGCAGGCCGCCGGGATACGGATCGATCCGCCACCGTCGTTCGCGCCCGCGCACGGCACGATCCCCGCAGCGACGGCGGCAGCGGAACCGCCCGAGGACCCGCCCGGGGTGCGGCTGCGGTCCCATGGATTGCGCGCCGGACCCCATGCGACGGGTTCGGTGATTCCCTTGGCGCCGAATTCCGGGGTGTTGGTTTTACCGAAGATGACCAGGCCGGCGTCGATCCAGCGCTGCACGATCGTCGCGTGCTCGCGCGCCGGCGTCGACATCAGCGCGCGGGACCCGCGTGAACTGGGCACGCCTGCGTAGTCCTGCGCAAGGTCCTTGATCAGGAACGGCACGCCGGCGAACGGGCCGGGGGCCGCCGTGGCGGGGTCGGCCGCCACGTCGCGCACGATCGCGTTGATCCGCGGGTTCACCTCGGCAGCGCGGGCGCGCGCGACGGCCATCAACTCGTCGGCGCTCACCTGTCTGTCGGCCACCAGCTGAGCCAGGCCGGTCGCGTCCTGGGCGCGGTATTCATCAAAATCCACGACTCGACCGTAGCGTCCCCTGCTTTGCTGACGCCCGCGCCGCAGCTTTTTGACCGCCGCGCAAAATCCGCGGGAAAGCCACTCGGATGTTTGAGCATTGAGTTTGCTGAGCGTTTGGCTGGGTCAGCAAAGCCAATTATCGAGAGAAGCTAATTGAAGTTAGCCAACCCTATTGCTTCTTAGGGAACCCTCAGCTAAGTTTCGAGCGCGCCCAAGGGGGGCGATGACCAGTTCAAAAGGAGTATCCGTGCAACAAGCACTTCCGGTCGGGTTCGGCGTCGGGGCCCAGCCGAGGGCCGCCAAGTCGGCTTCGCGAGTAAACAAGTTCGTGGTGAGTGGCGCCGCGGTGGTTGCTGCCGGCGCCATTGCGGTGAACCCCGTGGCGCCGCTGCCGTCGGCGCCGGAGATCCGGCAGGCCGCCGTTGCGCTGACCGCCAACCCGGTGCTGGAGAACCCGCTGCTGGTCTGGCAGAACACCATCACCACCACGTTCACGCAGATCGGCGCCATCGGTTCGTCGCTGTGGAACACCCCGTTCCCGATCCTGAACCAGATCGGCGAGAACCAGCTCGGCCACCTCAAGACGATCTGGGGTATGACGGCCGAGCAGGCCGGCACCCGCCGCGGCACCGGTCTCGTCGGTACCGCCGAGGGTGTGCAGCGTTCACTGACCAACCTGCCGGTCCGGCTGCAGGCCGCGGCCGAGTTCCTCGGCCAGGGGCAGTTCACCGAGGCGCTGGTCGAGCTCAACACGTGGGGCCTGGTTCTGTTGGAGAACGTGGCGTTCCCGCTGACGTCGATCCTGACCATCCCGAAGGCGATGTTCGACGCGGTCGGCCGCGTGTACGACTCGCTGATCACCCGCGGCAACATCGTCACGATCTCCAAGGGCTTGATGTCCCCGCCGATCACCGCGTTCTTCGCCGCGATGAACGTCGCCGACACCGTGTTCGCGTCGATCAAGGAGGGCAACCTCAAGGATGCTTTCACCGCGCTGGTCAACGCCCCCGGTCTGATCACCGGTGCATTCCTCAACGGCTACAAGCCCTACTTCGGCCACGACGAGAACGGCGACCCGATTTACAGCCCGGAGAACTTCCCCGGTCTGTTCTCGGCCGGCGGCACCCTCGACGCACTGTTCGTCAAGCTGCCCCAGACGATCGCGGCGGCGCTGAAGAAGCCGGAACCGGTGCCCGCGGCGGCTTCTGCGCCGGACCCGACGCCGGCCCAGGCCGCGACGTTCACGTTCGATGTCGACGGCACCGAGGTCAACCTGGTCTCGACCGGCGACGAGGACGGGACCGGCACCGAGGCCGAACCTGCCACGGATACCGTGGACAGCGCGGTCGAGGCCGAGGTTCCCGCCACCGAACCCGAGGTGACCCCGGAGGCCGGGGAGCCCACCGAGGTGGTCGAGGACGAGGACGCCGAGGTGGTCGAGGACGACGATACGACGGGGGTCGAGGACGCCGGCCAGGCCGCCACCGATTCCGAGGCCGGCGGGGACGATGACGTCACCGGCGGCGAGGTCGAGGGTGCGGAGGTCGAGGGTGCGGAGTCCGAGTCGGGCTCCGGCGACGAGTGAGGTGCTGACACGAGCCGGCCCCCTGCCTCGGGCAGGGGGCCGGTTCCGTCTACTCGTCAGCCCTCCGAAGGCTTGTCGACCTCGTCCTCGGGAAGGGGCAGGGCCTCGGCACCCGGAGTCGCAGGCGCCAGCACGTCGGGTTCCTTGGCCGACTCGGACGTTACGTTTTCTTCCGAAGATGTCATGCCGACCCACATACCCCACGGTTGCCGCCGCTAATCCGGCTCGAGAACCTGCGGCGTCGTCGCCTGTACCCGGATCTGCAGCACGAGTATGCGAGGGTATATCGGATGGCGCGCCACGTTGCGCGAAAACCGTCGGCACCGACGGCCGCCGCCGACGCGGGGGCGCTCTACGAACACCTCGGCAAATGTGACGACATTGTCAGGGCGCTGAAGGCCTGGGAACCGGCGCAAGTGGAACTTGGCAACGCCGTCGTCGACCGCGCCGCGGCGCTGGGTAACCGGTCCCAGTTCGCGAATACCTGGACACCGGGCGATCCGGAGTTGCTGCCCGGCCTGTACGGTCCCGGCCGGTGATCAGCCGAGGCGGACCGATGTGCGGGGACGCGAGCAGCTCACGAACGCCGGCTGCGCAGCCTCGGCGGCACGGCGCTGTCGGCGCTCATCACGCACGATCCGGCGCTGCAGCAACCGTTCGTCGCGCGCGGAGATCGACCGATTGAGCTCGGCGAGGGCATCAAGCTGTTGCCAGCTGAGGCCGTCGAGGTCTCCCTCGGCGTCATGCGTGGCCACGACCACGCTGCCGCGCAACAGCGGGACGGTCTTGGCGGTGAAATCGGTGGTCGCCATCAGCAGTTCGGTGGCGATCTGGTTGGCGCGGCGTTGGCAGCCGCGGGCGGCCGGGCTGAACCAGAAGTCGAACTGGTTGTCGGCGCTGGTCAAGCAGTGCAGACCCTGATCCTGGATGAGCTTGTCGATGTCGGCTTTCGTGTAGGCGCGGGTTTCATACACGGCGCCGCTGGCGCTGAAGTACAGGACGGTATTCATGTCGATGATCCATTCGTTTCTTTCTCTGATGTTGTGAAGAGCGCTGACGTCACAGCGCTGTGACTGATGTTACCCATGTGACCAATGAGGCAAACTTCGATATCAATCCGGCCACGACATGTTTGGCCGACAGGCATAGCCTCGAGGGATGGCTGCGCTGCGATTCGGTATCTCGACGTTCGTCAACGACGACACCATCGACGCGGTGTCCCTTGCCCGCGCGGTGGAGGACCGAGGCTTCACGTCACTGGCGGTCGCCGAGCACACCCACATTCCGGCCAGCCGGGAGTCGCCGTACCCGGGGGGCGGCGAGCTGCCGGCGGTGTACTACCGGACCCTGGATCCGTTCGTCACCTTGGCGGCCGCGGCCGCCGTCACCTCCACCATCGAGCTGGTCACCGCGATAGCCCTGCTCATCCAGCGAGACCCGATCACGACGGCCAAGGAAGGGGCCAGTCTTGACGTCCTGTCCCACGGCCGCTTCGTGTTCGGCGTCGGCGCGGGCTGGAACATCGAGGAGCTGCGTCACCACGGCACCGACCCGAAGACGCGAGGCGCGCTGCTGGACGAACGGATTGAGGCCATCAAAGTCTTGTGGACTGCCGACCCTGCCGAATACCACGGCAGGTATGTCAACTTCGACGCGTCCTACATGCGACCCAAGCCGGTGCGCAAGCCGCACCCGCCCATCCTGATCGGCGGCGACTCCGACGCGACCGTCAAACGGATCATCAGACACGAGGCCGGCTGGATCGCCAACCCGCTGCCGGTCGAGCGGCTGAAGAAGCGCATCGACCAGCTTCGCGAAGGTGCCCGGCACGAGGTGCCGTTGTCGACGTTCGGCACCCCGGTCGATCCCGAGTACTGGCGTGCCACAGAGGAACTGGGCTTCAGCGAGCTGCGATTGCTGCTCCCGACCACGTCGCGCGACGAGTCGCTGAGGCTGCTCGACGAGTATGCCGAGCAGGTGGCCCGCTACCGGGGCTGAGGCCCGCTCAGCGCTCGATCGTCTCGTACCGCTGCGCGACCGCGACCAGCTCGTCGCGGACCGCCGAATGCGGCATCGACGCAATCCGTGCGTAGAGGCGCCGCCGATCACGAGCGATCTGGCGGGCGGCACGGTACTGCGCGAGAGACATGGCGGGGGCTCCTGATTCTTGTGATTGGGGGTCCGGGCAACGAGGATCGCCCGTCGGCCGGACATCTCCCATGGTCCGTGTTACGGGCACGTTAATCAAACCGCTGACCTGTGATTTCGGGTACAGAGACGGCCGTCACAGCCGTCCGGCGTCCAGCACCCGAAGCACCACCGCACCCTCGTCGTCGGACGCCTCGAGGTCCACCTCGACCTCGATACCCCAGTCGTGATCCCCGGCCGGATCGTCGAGGATCTGCCGCACCCGCCACACGTCGCGCTGCCGGTCGAAGATGAGCAGCGCCGGCCCGCGCGCGTCGGGGCCGGTTCCGACGTCGTCGTGCTCGTCGAAGTACTCGTCCCCGACGTCCTGCCAGCGCGCCGCGGTCCACCCGGACCCCGCGTCGAGGGCTCCGAGCTCGTCCCAGCGCTCGCGGGCGAACAGCTCGACCCGGCGGAACAGTGCGTTGCGGATCATCGCGGTGAACGCCCGCTCGTTGGCGGTCAGCGGTCGTGGGCGCGCCGGCACCGCCACCGGGGCGTCCATCCTTTGATCCGGCCTCGTGAGCTGTTCCCACTCGTCGAGCAGACTCGAATCGACCTGGCGCACAAGCTCACCGAGCCACTCGACGATATCGGTCAGCTCCTCTGTGCGCGCCGCCGCCGGCACGCCCGACCGCAGGGCCTTGAACGCATCGGACAGATAGCGCAGTACCGCGCCCTCGGAACGGGTCAGCCCGTACACGCTGACGTACTCGCGGAAGGTGAAGGCCCGCTCCCACATCTCCCGCACGACCGACTTCGGCGACAGCTTCCCGTCGGCGGCCCACGGATTGCTCTGCAGGTACACCTCGTACGCGTGCTCCAGCAGCTCGGCCAGCGGCTTGGGGTAGGTGACGTCATCGAGCAGTTCGATCCGCTCGTCGTATTCGATGCCGTCAGCCTTCATCTGCGCGACCGCTACACCTCTGGCCTTGTTCAGCTGCGCGGCCAGGATCTGCCGGGGATCCTCCAGCGTCGCCTCGATCACTGAAACGACGTCCCGGGCATAGCTTTCCGCGTTCGCGTCGAGCAGGCCGATCGCGGCCAGCGCGAATGTCGAGAGCGGCTGATTGAGTGCGAAGTCGGGAGGCAGGTCGACGGTGAGCCGGTATCGCCTCCCGTCGGGTTCCGGTTCGGCGAGCCGCTCCACGACGCCGGCCTGGATCAGCGAGCGCGCGATCCCGACAGCTTCCCGGATCAGGCGCAGCTGCCGGTTGCGCGGTTCGTGGTTGTCGGTGAGCAGCCGGCGCATCGCCTCGAACGGATTGCCGGGGCGGTCCACCACGTCGAGGATCATCGCCGTAGTCACCCGCATGTGGCTGGTCAACGGTTCCGGCGCGGCGTCGACCAGCCGCTTCATCGTCGCCTCGCTCCACGGCACCATGCCCTCGGGTGCCTTGCGACGCACCAGTTTCCGGCGTTTCTTCGGGTCGTCGGCCACTTTGGCGAACTGTTTGAGGTTCTCCACCTCGTGATCGGGCGCTTGCACCACGACGGTGCCCGCGGTGTCGAATCCGGCCCGGCCCGCGCGACCGGCGATCTGGTGGAACTCGCGGGCGTTGAGCAGCCGCGTGCGGGTGCCGTCGTACTTGGACAGTGCCGAGAACACCACCGTGCGGATCGGGACGTTGATCCCGACGCCGAGAGTGTCGGTGCCGCAGATGACCTTGAGCAGTCCGGCCTGCGCCAACTGCTCGACGAGGCGCCGGTACTTGGGCAGCATGCCGGCGTGATGCACCCCGATGCCGTGCCGGACCAGCCGCGACAGCGTGGACCCGAACGCCGAGGAGAAACGGAACGCACCGATCATGTCGGCGATCGCGGCCTTCTCGGCTTTGGTGCTGACGTTCACGCTCATCAACGCCTGCGCCCGTTCCAGCGCCGAGGCCTGGGTGAAGTGCACGACGTAGATCGGGGACTGCTTGGTGTCGACGAGTTCCTGGATCGTCTCGTGCATAGGGGTGGTCGCATAGGAGAAGTACAGCGGGACCGGGCGTTGCGCGTTGGCGACCAGCGCGGTCGTCCGCCCGGTGCGCCGGGTGAGATCCTCCCGCAGGTACGTCACGTCACCGAGCGTCGCCGACATCAGCAGGAACTGCGCGCGCGGCAGCTCCAGCAGCGGCACCTGCCACGCCCAGCCGCGGTCGAGATCGCCGTAGAAATGGAACTCGTCCATCACGCACAACCCGATATCGGCGTCGGGTCCCTCACGTAGCGCGATGTTGGCCAGGATCTCCGCGGTGCACGCGATGATCGGCGCGTCCGCGTTGACCGCGGCGTCGCCGGTCAGCATGCCGACATTGGCCGCCCCGAACACGTCGCACAGCGCGAAGAACTTCTCACTGACCAGCGCCTTGATCGGGGCGGTGTAGTAGCTGCGCCGGCCGGCGCCCAGGGCCGCGTAGATCGCACCCGTCGCGACCAGTGACTTGCCCGACCCGGTCGGGGTGGCCAGGATCACGTTGGCGCCGCTGACCAGCTCGATCAGTGCCTCCTCTTGCGCCGGGTACAGCGCGGTGCCATTGGTCTCGGCCCACGCGGAGAACGTGGTGAACAAGGCGTCGGCGTCGTCGCCGAGGGCACGCAGGGCGGACAGGTCTTCGATCAGCGCGGACATCGGGGTCCAGCCTGCCAGGTTTGCCGAAGGCCGCCGCCGTCAATAGCCCTTCCATGGCGGGGTTCGGTGATGTCCTCGAGTGGGTCAAACACGAGGTTTCTGCGCGCGTGCCGAAGGCTGATCTCGATCAGCGCGACGCCGACTACATCCGCGAGCAGCTCCCGGGGCTCTGGCTGCTGGCCTCGCTGTACTTCCGTGCCGACGTCCGCGGCCTCGACCGTATCCCGCCCGACGGCCCGGTGCTGCTGGTCGGCAACCACAGCGGCGGGAACCTGCCGCCCGACACCTTCGTGTTCACGTTGGCGTTCTGCTCCTACTTCGGCGTGGAGCGCCCGTTCTTCCAGCTGGCCCACAACCTGGTGGTCTCCATGCCCGGTCTCGGCTCGCTGCGCAAGTTCGGCACCGTCGCCGCCAACCACGACAACGCCACCCTCGCGCTGACGTCCGGCGGTGCGCTGCTGGTCTATCCGGGCGGCGACTACGAGGTTTTCCGGCCGTCCTGGAAGCGGCACGAGGTCGACTTCGGCGGTCGCAAGGGGTATGTGAAGCTGGCCCGCGAAGCCGGTGTGCCGATCGTCCCGATCGCCAGCGTCGGCGGCCAGGAGGCGGCGCTGTTCCTCGACCGTGGACAGTGGCTGGCCAGGTTGCTGATGGTGGACAAGATCGCCCGGCTCAAGAGCGTCCCGATACTGTTAGCTCCCCCGTGGGGACTGGCCGTCAGCGACATGGTGCCGAGACTGCCGCTGCCGACGAAGATCACCATCGAGGTGCAGGACCCGATCGCGCCCGACGAGATCGCCGCCGGAGACGACGACACCATCCACACCAAGGTCGAGGGTGCGCTCCAGTCGGCGGTCGACCGGCTGGCCTCCGAGCGACGCTTCCCGGTGATCGGTTAAGGGGGCAGGCGGATGCGGCTGCAGCGAAGCGTCATCATCGACGTCGATCCGCACATCGTGTGGAAGCACGTCAGCGACCCCGGCTGCTACCCGGAATTCATGGCCAGCCTGGAGCGGTGGGAGATCATCACCGAGGGGCCGGTCGGTGTGGGGTCCCGCTACACCGTGCACTGGAAAGTCGGCTCCGTCCCGATCGGCGGGGTTATCGAGGTCACCGAGTTCGACGAGGCCCGCGACCTCGCGTTCATCGGCATCACCGGCGTGGGGTTACGCGGCCGGTTCCGACTGCGGGAGAACGGCCCGGGTCGGACCAAGGTGACATTTCGGCTGTCCTATGAGGCGCCCGGCGGACTGCTGGGCCTGATTGCCGACCGGGTGGCCTCGCGGCAGGTCGGCCGCATCATGGACAAGACCGTCAAGAACCTCAAAGCCCTTACCGAGAGTTGACCTTCACGATCAAAAGAGTGCCAGCGCCTCCGCGATCATCCGATGGCCCTGACGCTCGAATGTCTCATCGCCCACGTGATGTGCCCAGACGGCGGTGCCGATCGCTTCGTGCAGGGCCGACATCCGCCATTGCTCGGGGTGCCGGGGGTCGTCACCGTATCCGGCGAAGAACGCGGCTTCCAGCCGGGGGTCGTCCCGCCAGTGCCGCGCGGCGAGCCGACAGAAGTCGGTGATCGCGGGCCGCCACGCGAAACGGCCGAAGTCGATGACCTTGATTGTGCCCCTTGTGACGCCCCCGTCGACGATCCAGTTCCTCGGTTGCCAGTCACCGTGGGTGGGCACGACGACCACCTCCCGCGGCCGGTACCCCTCAGGATGCTGCGCAGCCGCGTGGCGATGTGCTGCGGGATCCGATGGGGCTCGCCGAGCCAGCTCAACGATTTCGTCACGGCGGCCGCTTCCCAGTCGGGATCGGTGCGTCGAGCCTGACCGTGGAATACCCGGGCCAACCTTCCCGCCTGCCGGTACGTCTCGGCGGCGAATTCAGCGTCGGAGCCCGACACCAACGACCCGTCCAGGTACCGCACGACGAGAAGGTTCGCCGTGCGGTCACAGTGCAACAGCTCGGCGGCGTGTCCGGTCGCGGCCAGGCATCCGGTGAACCCCTCGAAGGCGGTGATCTCGCGGCCGATGTGGTGATTCTGCGCTCCGCCGGCCTTGACCACCACCCTGCCGCGTTCGGAGTCCACGTCGAGGACGACGGTATCGACGAGTCCCCAACTCAGATCGCGGCGCAGACGCGCACCGGGGAGCCAGCGGGCCAGGCGTGCGGCCTGCTCGTCGGTGAGCCGTCCGCGATGCCACGACTGCACAGCCATGTCAGCGCCGCGGAGGCGGGAAGTACATCTCCTGGCGCACCGTGCACACCAGCTCGCCAGAGCGGTTGAACATCGTCCCGCCGGCGAGCGCAAGCGTGTCGGTGCTGCTGGGCGAGGACTGGTCGTAGAGCAGCCAGTCCGACAGGTCCGCCGCGGCGTGGAACCACACCGAGTGGTCACGCTGAGCCGCAGCCGAGATCCCGCCGCGCGCGGCATAGGCCGGTTCGGTCAGCGTGACCGCCGACAGATACGCCACCAGCGACGCCGTCAGCGCCGGGTCGTCAGGGACCGCACCGTCGGGCCGCCACCAGATCAGCGAGCGGGCAGGTGGGTCGGTGTCGGCGTCGACGATGCGCCGCTCGAACCAACGCAGGCTGGCCCACATGCCCTTGCTGACACCGTCGGACTCCGCGAAATGCGGAGACACCCGCGGAAACGAATCTGGTTGTGCCACAACGGGACACGGCGGCTGGTAGGTGACCCCGGCCGGGGTCGGCGACTTGAACGACGACATCGCCTCCAGCAGGATCTCCTCACCCTGGCGGGCGGTCACCCGTCGCGCCGAAAACGTGCGCCCCTCTTGCAGACTCGTCACCTCGAAGGCGACGGGCAGCCGGGCGTCACCGGGGCGCAGGAAATAGGTGTGCACGCTGTGGGGCGTGCGGTCCCCAGCGGTGAGGCTGGCCGCCAACAGTGCTTGGGCGCAAATGTGGCCGCCCAGAATGTGGTTGGCGGGAGCGGGCAGCTGCGCGCCGACGAACGACGTCGCGCCGGCCCGGTCGAGCTGCATGGAGGCGAGCACATCGCCCAGCGAAGAGGACACGCAGGTATCTTGCCTAACAGCTGCGCAGCGTCATCAAGGTGATCTCGCTCGGCGCGAAGACCCGGAACGGCGGACCCCAGAACCCGGTGCCCCGGCTCGTGTACAGCTGAGTCCGCTCGCCGTGCGTGCTCAGTCCGTGCACCACCGGCTGTTCGAGCCGCACCAGGAAATTGAACGGCCAGATCTGACCACCGTGGGTGTGCCCCGAGATCTGCAGATCGACTCCGCCGCGCACGGCATGCGTGACCTGCTTGGGCTGATGGGCCAGCAGCAGCACCGGAAGTGAAGGGTCGGCGCCGGCCAGCGCGGTGTCGAGGTCCGCGCCGTGGCCACGGATGCCCGAGCCCGACGCGGTGGCGTCGTCGATGCCCGCGACGACGAGCCGGTCACCGTCGCGCTCCACCACCACGTGCCGGTTGTGCAGCACCTCCCAGCCGATGCGGTCCATGTAGTCGAGCCAGCCCTGGGCTTCGCTGAAGTACTCGTGGTTGCCGGTCACGTAGACGCGGGCCGATGCGGCGCGCACCGACGCCAGCGGCGCGGCCTGGGCGTCGCGCGTCGCCGCTGTCCCGTCGGCGATGTCACCGACGTGGCAGATCACATCGGCTTCGAGGGTGTTGACCCGCTCCACCACACCCGCCGACCAGCGGGCACGGTTGATCGGCCCGTAGTGGGTGTCGGTGATGATCACCACCCGCAGGCCGTCCAGCCCGAGACCGAGCCTCGGGAGCGTCACGTCGAGCCGCTTGACCCGCGGCACCCGCATCGCCTCGAAGTGACCCCAGCCCAGCAGCACCACGGTCACGGCCACCACCACGACGGTGGCGATCCGCGACCGGGTCGGGTCGGCGACGCCGCCGGCCCACAGCAGCAGCTCGAGCAGCTGACCCAGCACCGACCAGGTGAACAACACCCAGATCGCGCCCAGCAGCGCGTCGCCGGCCGCGGCAGCGCCGTCGCGCCGTGTGCGGCCGTGCCCCAGGCGCATCAACAGCGGCAGCGCGGCGAACGCGGCGACGAACCCGAGCGTGCCCGCGGCCACGCCGGCCACCGGCCACGCCGCCCCGCCGAGCACCAGCGTCGACCACGGCACCCCGAACAGCAGCAGCATGATCGCCAGCACCACCGCCACGCGGCGCCAGCGACCGGGGGAGCGGCGCCGCGGGTGGGCGGCCTCTTCAACTGCGTCGGCCGGGACGTCGGACATCTCTCGAAAGTACCGACGGCCGGCTTCCGCGCCGCTCCACCGCAGTGTTGAATGTCCCGAGGAGGTTTACAGATGAGTGCAGTTTCGTTAATCACCGGTGGCGCGGGTGGCATGGGCACGGCCACCGCCCGACTCGTCGGTGAGGACCACGCGGTGGTCCTGGCCGACGTCCGGCAGGACCGGCTCGACGCTGCGGCAGCCGAGCTGACCGGGCGCGGGGTCGACGTGCACGCGGTCAACTGCGATGTCACCGACCGGGACGCCGTCGAACGGCTGTTCACGACGGTGGCGGGCCTCGGCACGCTTACGTCGGTCATCCACACGGCCGGGGTGAGCCCCAGCATGGGCGACGCCGAGTACGTGATGCGGACCAACGCGTCGGGCACCGTCAACGTCGGGGAGGTTTTCTTCACGATGGCCGGAGAGGGCGCCGCGCTGGTCAACGTGGCCTCGATGGCGGCGCACCTGGTGCCGGCCGAACTGATCCCCACCGCAACCTTCCCGCTGGCATTGCAGGACCCCGACGCGTTCCTGACCGAGATGCTGCGGGCCTGCGAGCTCGCTCCCGAGGAAGCCCGGTCCGGTCTCTCCTATGCGTTCAGCAAGGCCTTCGTCCGCTGGTACAGCAGTTCGCAGGCCGAGCGGTTCAACACCCGCGGCCTGCGCGTCGTGTCGGTGTCGCCGGGTTCGGTCGACACGGAGATGGGCCGGCTCGAAGAGCAGGCCGGCGCCGGTGCCCTGGTCGCCGACGCTGCGGTCCCGCGCTGGGGCAAGCCGGAGGAGATGGCGGCTCTGCTCGCGTTCTGCGCCAGCTCCAAGGCCGGCTATCTGACCGGCACCGACATCCTCAACGACGGCGGCGTGGTGGCCTCCATGACCGAAAGAGCGCGACTGGCCGCAGGTTAGGATGGCCGCGTGCGCAGCCACGGGTGGGGCGGTAACACGCCCGCCTCCGACGAGGAGGCGATCGACCGCATCCTAAACGCCGCGGACACCATCATCGCCGACCGCGGATCGGCGATGCGCATCGCCGACGTGGCACGTGAACTCGCCGTGACCCGGCAGACCGTGTACCGGTACTTTCCGAGCACCGACGCGCTGTTGATGGCCTGCGCGATGCGGTCCGCCGACGGATTCCTCGACCGGCTCGCCGCGCACCTGAGCGGGTACACCGATCCTGCCGCCGCGATGGTCGAGGGTGTTGCGTACGCCGTCGAGGCGCTGGCCCACGACGACACGATCGAGTTCCTGTTCCACCAGCGCGGCCGCGGCGGCGCGGTCCCGTCGATCACCTCCGACACCGCCCGCGCGTTCGGCCGGGCGCTGCTGCACCGTCTCGACGTCGACTGGGAAGCACACGGTTTCGACGAAATCGCCCTCGATCAGCTCGCCGAGTTCGGGCTGCGCTCGATTCACTCTCTGCTGCTGGACCCCGGCAGTCCACCGCACGCCGGCACGGAACTGCGCACCTTCCTGTCCCGCTGGCTGGGGCCCGCCGCCGCGTCGCCGCGCGGCCGGCGTTCGGTGGCATCGGTGAGCGGCGGTCGTGGACAATCGGCAGGATGAGTTGCTGCCAGCACAACGGTGTGGGGGGCGCAGGGGACACCGCGTTCACCGTAGACGCGTCACGGATCACTTTCGGGCGAGGCTGCCTGCGTGAGGCCGGTGACCGGGTCAACGCGCTGGGCGTCGCGCGGGTCGCGTTGTTCACCGACCCGACGGTCGCCGAGCTGGAGATCTTCGACACGGTGCAGCGGTCCCTGCGGGGCGCCGGCATCGACATCGTCGCCTACACCGACGTCCGGGTCGAACCCACCGACGAATCCTTTAAGCAGGCAGCGGAATTCGCGACCGAGGTGGCCGCGGACGGTTACGTGTCCGTCGGCGGCGGTTCGGTCATCGACACCGCCAAGGCGGCCAACCTCTACGCCAGTCACCCCGCCGACTTCCTGGAGTACGTCAACGCCCCGGTCGGCGCCGGCGCCGCGGTTCCGGGCCCGCTGAAGCCGCACCTCGCGTGCCCGACCACCTCGGGCACCGGCAGCGAGGTCACCGGCATCGCGATCTTCGACCTGCTGTCGATGGCGGCCAAGACCGGCATCGCCTCACCGGCGCTGCGCCCCACCGAAGCACTGGTCGACCCCGACTGCACCGACACCCTGCCCGCAAACGTGGTGGCCTGCAGCGGCCTCGACGTGCTCTCCCACGCGCTGGAGTCCTACACCGCGCGGCCCTATCACCGCCGCGCCGCACCCGGCAGACCCAGCCAGCGGCCGATGAGCCAGGGCGCCAACCCGTGGAGCGACCTGGGCAGCGTGGAGGCGCTGCGACTGCTCGGCCGGTACCTGCAGCGGGCCGTCACCGACGGCGCCGACCGGGAGGCCCGCGAGCAGGTGATGTGGGCGGCGACGCTGGCGGGTATCGCGTTCGGCAACGCGGGAGTGCACATCCCGCACGCGATGGCCTACGCCGTGGCCGGGCAGGTGCGCGGGTTTCACCCCGACGGCTACCCTGGCGACGAACCCCTTGTGCCGCACGGGATGTCGGTGATCCTGAACGCGCCCGCGGCGTTCCTGGCCACCGCGCCGCTGGACCCGCCGCGGCACCTCGACGCGGCAGCGCACCTCGGGGCGGACACTGCCGGGGCCGCGCCCGACGACGCCGGGACCGTGCTGGCCGACCACCTCGTGACGATCATGCAGGCGGTCGGGATGCCCAACGGTCTGGCCGGTGTCGGCTACTCCCAGGCCGACGCCGACGCCCTCGCCGAGGGTGCGTGGCCCCAGCAGCGACTCCTCGGCAACGCCCCGCTGGATGTCGACAAGGCATTGCTGGCCAACACTTTCCGGCACGCGATGAGCTACTGGTGAGCGAACCGACGGCGCCCGTGACCCACCGCATCGCCGACTACCGGTACTTCGTGCCGATCACCACCCGGTGGATGGACAATGACGTCTACGGCCATGTCAACAACGTGACGTACTACAGCTACTTCGACACCGTGGCGAACCACTTCCTGATCCACGAAGGCGGCCTGGACATCCACACCGCACCGGTGATCGGCCTGGTGGTGGAGTCGAAATGCGCGTACCTGGCCCCGGTGGCCTACCCGGATGACCTGCGGGCCGGGTTGCGGGTGGACAGGCTCACCAACCGTTCGGTGACCTACGGCGTGGCGATCTTCACGGCCACCGGCGAGGACGCGGTGGCGTATGGTCACTTCGTCCATGTCTTCGTCGAACGTCAACGGCGGCAAGCAGTTCCGATCCCGGACCGGATACGGTCGGCGCTGACGGCGCTGGTGGTCAGCCAGGAGCCAGGGTGATCGTCACGGCAGCTAATCTAACCCGCCGGAGCCGGTGTCGCGGTGATGAGATCGGCGACCTGGGCGGCGGTGCGCGCAGTCGCCGGATCATCGGCGGGGGCGTACCGGTCGGCCGCGGCATCGTATCGGGCACCGGCGATGTCGCCGTGGTCGGCGTCGAGCTCCCGCAGCCGCACGGGCCAACCGGAATTCTGCAGCGACGCGGCGAACGTCCGGCTCGCCGATAGGGGAACGACGTCGTCGGCGGTGCCATGGAGCAGCGTGAACGGTGTCCGCGCCGCCGGGTTCTCAAGCTGTGCGGTGACGTCTGCGCCGGAGATCGGGTCGCGTGCCATGAAGGCCCCCGCCAGGCACACGGTGTGCGTAAGTGCGACGCCGTGGCTCTCGGCGGCCACGGTGAGGCCGGCCGCCGCGACACCGCCGAGTGACCAGCCCGCCAGCGTGAGCGGCTCCCGGCTGCGCGACCACGAGGAGGCAAACCGAGCGGACTCCAGCAGATCCGTTCGTCCGCCGTCGGGGCCGTGCGAATCCCAGTCCGGGACAACCACACTCCGGCCCCGCTCGGCGAGAAGACCCGCGAGCACCCGGACGGTGGCCCGCGCGTCGGTCTGGGTGCCGTGCCAGAGCAGCACCGTCGGCGCCGCCGGGTCGCCGTACAGGTCGACCGCGCGCCCCGGCGCGTACTCCGCGGTTTCCATCACGCATTCCCCGCGGCACTCGCCAGCGCCCGAAGTGTCTCCGCGGCAGTGAAGGTGGGCTGCCATCCCAGTTGCTCCCTGGCCTTGGTGGTGTCCATCACCACGGAGGTGCGGCCGGCGTGCAGCCATTCCAGGATCGACGGGACGAACGGCAACCGCGCGATCACCTCGGAGGTGGCGGTGGCCGCGGCGTGCGGGACCTTCACCGGCCTGGCGCCGAGCGCGTCACCCACGGTCGACATGGACAGCACGCCCTCGCCGGCGATGTTGTACGCCCCCGGCGGCGCCGAGTCGGTGGTGACCGCAGCGGCGATCGCCGAGGCAACGTCGTCGTGGTGCACCAGTTGCAGCGGGGTGCCGGGGTCGGGGAAGGGCGGCTTGAGCAGCGGCAGCGCCTGCGTGACCCGCCGCACCGTCCCGGGAAGCTGGTTCCAGGGCATCGCGTCGGCCAGCGCGGTCGCCTTGGGGCCCGCGACGATGCACGGGCGCAGGATGTACACCTGAAGCGACGACCCGATGGTTACCTCGGCCAGCACCGCCTCGCACGCGGCCTTCTGCTCGGAGTAGTAGTGCTCCGGTGAGCCGCGCGTCGGGACGTCCTCGGTGATCGGGACCGGGTTGTCGGAGTGGTAGCCGTAGGCGGCGACCGACGAGGTGTAGACGAGTCGCCGGACGCGGGGTTCGGCGACGGCGGCCTCGAAGACGTTGCGGGTGCCCTGCAGATTCACCCGCGCGCTCTCGTCCCGCGAACCCATGATGATGAACGCGAGGTGGACCACCGTGTCCGCGTCGGCGACCAGCGCGTGCACCGCGTCGCGGTCGAGGATGTCGCCCTGCCGGTAGGTGGTCTTGGTCCAGCCGTGCTCGGCCGGGTCGAAAGGCCGGCGGGCCATCCCGACGATCGACTCCACGTCAGGGTGGTCCTCCAGAGCGGAGATGGTGGACAGGCCGATCTCCCCGGTGGGACCGGTCACCGCGACGCGCACAGACATGCCCGTGAGTTTCCCGGATCGGCTGTGGCAAAACGGCGTCAGCCGATGTCGGACTCGCCGGGCTCCTGTTGCGCCGCAGGGGTGGTGAGGAAGTTGAGCAGACCGGTGATGTCGAGGATCCGCTCGAGCTGCGCCGGCCGCTGGTCGAGGTGCAGGTGCAGGCCGGCGGTGGCGGTGCGCCTGTAGATCAGCACCAGGGAGGACAGTCCGGCCGAATCGCAGAAGGCCAGATCGGTGAAGTCCAAGTGGAGATCGGTGAGCCCGGAGGCCCGGCGCAGCACCTCGGAAACCGTGTCCAGCAGCAGCGGGGTGGAGCCGTAGTCGAGGTCTCCGGCGATGCGGACGCGGGCCGCCTGGTCGGCGGTGTGGACGGTGAGGGTGAGTTTCATGCGGAGAGTGAGGGGTTGTCGGTGGGAACGTGATGGACGGATGCGTGCGCGGCTTTGAGCAGGCGCTGGGCACGCGGGAACTCGGGCAGGTGCCCGGCGAGTGATTCGAGAGCGGGTAGCAGCGAAACCGCCGGCACGCCGCGGGCGGTCAAGATGTCGGCGGTCCAGGTGATGAACCCGACGAACAGTTCGTCGTCGTCGACGTACAGCGCGGTGGTGAGGAATTCGACGATGTGGGCGATGTCCTCGAGGGTGTGCTGGCGCTGCGCCTCGGTGTAGTCGCGCATTGCCGGGAAGCGGTCCTCCAGATCCCGGACCGTGGTCGCGATCAACTGCGCGCTGTTATCCCGGACCATCGTGTACTCCTGGTCCACCAGGTGGGGCAGGTCGTCGACGGGTTGGTGGGTGGCGGTGACCGGGACCGGGCGCAGGCCGTCCCCGAGCAGGGCGGCCGCGCTGCGGGCGTCCGCGGCCCACGCGTCGGCGCCGAGGCGGCGGGCGAAACGCCCGTCCGCGCCGAACGCGGCGCCGCCGGCGAGCACGGCCACACCGGCGGCCTGGCATGCGGTGATCGCGGCGTGCGCGGTGGGCAGCCGGGTCGGGATCATGCAGGACAGTGCGACCGCATCGGGGCCGTGCTGGTGCAGGTGGGCGATCAGATGCGGGGTGGGGACCTGGGCGCCGAGGAAGTCGACGTGCCACCCGCGCAGCTTCAGCACCTCGGCGAGCAGGCGCGCCGGCAGGGCGTGCCATTCGCCGTCCACGCAGGCCACTGTCACCCGGCCGGCGCCGCCGCTGGATGCGCAGGCCGGATGGTTTGACAGCGCGGCGATCGCGCGGTCGTTGATCGCGGTCGCGGCGTGCTCCTGGGCGACGGTGATGCGGTTGGCCGCCCATTCGGCGCCGACCCGACGCTGCACCGGCGCGATGACGTCGAGCAGCACCTCTTCGCCCGTCATACCGTCGTCGACCGCGGCCAGCACGACCGACGACGCGGTGTACTCGTCACCGTCGAGCGCCGCAGCCCAGAGTTGTTCACGGGCGCGAGAGGTGCGGTCGCTCACGCGGTGTACCTCCCAGCGGTGTGACCGTCGACCGCGCTCAGATGCGTGCGGCGCGGCGCGGTGATGGCGACCACGGCGATGTCGTCGTGGGCGCGGTGACTCACCCACTGGCTGGTGAGCATCATGACGCGCTCGACGACGGCCTCGGCGGGCAGACCCGCGCATTCCGCCAGCACTGTGGACAACCGCTCCTCGCCGAACATGTCGGTGCCGAGCGGTCCGCCGCGGGCCTCGGTGACGCCGTCGGTGTAGAGCAGGCAGGTCTCGCCGGGGGCCAGGGTGGTTTCCACGGTGCGGGCCTTGATCTGCGGCATCACGCCGACCAGCGTGCCGCGGGTGTCGGCCTCCTCCACACGGCCGTCGGTGCGCACGATCAGCGGGGCCAGATGTCCGGCACAGGTCAGACGCAGCACCACCTGCCCGTCGCGGCGCGACACCGAGGCCATCACCAGCGTGACGAACCGGGTGCTCTCCACCGAGAGCAACGCACTGTTGAGCAGCTTGAGTACCCCGGCGTGGTCTTCGGCCAGCGGTGCCAGCGCCATCAGCGTGTTGCGGATCTTGCCGGTCAGCACGGCGGCTTCGAGTCCCTTGCCGCAGACGTCGCCGAGGACCACCAGCGTCTCGTCCTCGGGCGTGGCCCCGACGTGCACGTCGTAGAAGTCACCGCCGATGGCCTCATGGTCTTCCGAAGCGCGGTAGCCGCCGGCGAGCTCGACGCCCTCAAGGCGGTGCAGGCGGGGCGGCAGCAGCTCCTCCATGAGGGTGCGCGTGATCGCGGACTGCTCGGCGTAGAGCCGAGCCGCCGACAGCGCCGCACCGGCGCGGGCCGCGAACAGCCGGGCGAACACCTCTTCGCCCTCACTGAACGCCGTCTGCGAGGAGCGCCGCAACAGGACCAGCGCCCCGGCCGGGACGCCGTGACCGGGCAGCGGGGTGATCACCACGGAGCCGACCGGACCTGGAAAGTCTTCGGGCACAAGCCAATCGGGAACGGATGTGGGGTCGATCCACCGCGACGGGACCGGTGGGAATCCGCGCAGGGCTTCGGAGAGCCCGGCCACGTCGGCGGGGTCGGCCTCGACGCCGCGGTGCGCCGCGGCGCCGTCGGGCCCGCTGCACACGACGGGGACGCGCCCACCGGAGCTGGGGGCGACGAGGACAGCGGCGTCGGCGAGGTGGCGTGCGGCCATCTGGACGGTCGCCTCCATGCAACGGTCGATGTTCAGCGAGGCCATCAGCACCGCGGACGCATCGTCGAGGAACGCCGCGCGTTCCCGTTCCACCGTCAGCGCCTGCCGTGCTTCCCGGGCCGAGCGGGCGGAATCTTCGACCAGCCACCAGGCGACCTCGCCACCGGGCAACGTCGTCGGGTGCGCCTCGAACTCCCGCCCGTCCACACTTCCGGACACTTTGGCCAGGCGCTGATGCGCGCCTGCCAGCCATGCCGGTGCCACGTCTTCGAGCGCACCGCCGGAGATGAGCTCCGGCAACACGGTTCGCGCGGATTCACTCGAGGTCCGGACCATTCCGGCCCCGTCGACCACGAGCACCGGGTGGGGAACCGATCCCCAGGCTGCGTCGTACTCCGAGGCGATGTCCAGGGGTGTGCTCTCCCCCATAGTGCCTCCTCACACAGACCGAACGAAGTCGGCCATCTTCCGACCTTAAGCAGTCGGGCGGGCAATGTCGACTCGCGGTTCTCAGGACACCGGCTTTCGCGACCGTCAATCACGGTGGCCACTGCTATCCATTCAGCGAAATTGGTTCTGTGCGTTGAGGTCCCGAATTCACGGCATGACCTGCGGCTGTAACGGGCTCGCCGGGGGCGTCGATACACAGGCGGTCGTCGACTTGCCCGGCACGCTCTCATCGACGTTGCAGCGTGGTCCGGCGGCGAATCACCGATCTTCGCACCGAAGGATTGCACGTTGCCGTCTGAAGCCCTGCTGGATCGTCGCTCTGCGCTCAAATTGCCCGCCGTACTGGCCGCGGGCGCCGTGCTGACGAGCGTGCCCCGCGCGTCGGCGGAGCTGGCGCGGTGGTCGCCCGACCGGGCACACCGGTGGCACCGGGCGCAGGGCTGGCTCGTCGGCGCGAACTTCATCCCGGCCAACGCGATCAATCAGCTCGAGATGTTCCAGCCGGGCACCTTCGATCCGCGGCGCATCGACACCGAGCTGCGCATGGCAAAGCTGATCGGGCTCAACACCGTTCGCGTATTCCTGCACGACCTGCTGTGGGTGCAGGACCGGGTCGGGTTCCAGCGGCGGCTGGCCCGGTTCGTCGACATCGCGGCTCACCACGGCATCAAGCCGTTGTTCGTGCTGTTCGACTCCTGCTGGGATCCGCACCCGCGGCTGGGGCAGCAGCGCAACCCGACACCGGGCGTGCACAACTCGGGCTGGGTGCAGAGTCCCGGCGCCGACCACCTCAGCGATCCGCGGCACCACCGCGTCATGAGGGACTACGTGGTGGGGGTGCTCAGCCAGTTCCGGCACGACCGGCGGGTCCTGGGCTGGGACCTGTGGAACGAGCCCGACAACCCCGCTGACGCGTACAAGGACGTCGAACGCAGGGACAAGGTGGAGCGGGTGGCCGAACTGCTGCCGCAGGTCTTCGGTTGGGCCCGCTCGGTCGACCCGATCCAACCGCTGACCAGCGGAGTCTGGGACGGCGAATGGGGAGATCCGGCGCGCCGCAACGAGATCAACCGGATCCAGCTCGACCTGTCCGACGTGATCACCTTCCACAGCTATGCCGACCCCAAGGGCTTCGAGGCGCGGCTGGAGGAACTGACGCCGATCGGGCGCCCGATGTTGTGCACCGAGTACATGGCCCGCACGCTGAACAGCACCGTGGAGTCGATCCTGCCGATCACCAAGCGACGCAATGTCGGCGCGTTCACTTGGGGCTTCGTCGCGGGCAAGACCCAGACCTTCCTGCCGTGGGACTCGTGGGACCGGCCGGTTCCCGGACCGCCCGGAGTGTGGTTTCACGATCTGCTGAAAACCGACGGCACCCCGTACCGGGACAGCGAGATCAACACCATCGCGGAGTTGACCGGACGTCGCCGCCCTAACTAGGGAGTGGTCCGACCAGTTTCGCCGGCCGGCACAGCACCGTCACCACCACGGCCAGGGCCGCCGCGACACCGAATGCCGCGTACACGTTCAGCGCGTCGGCGGTGCCGCCGAGCACCGCCGCGGCGATCGGGCGCGAGCCGAGGAAGCCGACCAGCCACAGCGCCATGATCCGCCCGCGTAACTCCTCGGGCGCGCGTTCCTGTACGACGGTGCCCAGCCCGGTCAACGCGCAGCCGAACCCGAAACCGGAGATCACGAAGCCGACGAACGCCAACCAGGGGTGCACGGCGGCCGCCAGGACCGCACTGCCGAGACCCAGGGTGGCCATCCCGATCGACGACACCGTCGCCGAGGCGATACGGCCGCGCAGCAGCGCCAGCGCGATCATCCCGACCGCGGCGCCGACCCCGAACACCGCCGACAACGTCCCCACCATCGAGGCATCGCCGCCGAGCGCGTCGGTGATCGACGGGGTCAACGTGATGGACGGGTCGGACACGATGCCGACGGTCGTGACCGCGAGCAGGGCCAGCAGCAGCGGGCGGTCGCCGAACACGTAGCGCACGGCGACCCGTACGCGGTAGTCGGTGCCCGAGCGCCGCTGTGGCGGGGCCGGGAAACGCACGGCGAGCAGGAACAGCGCGAACACCAAGTGCAGCACCGTGCTGACCGCGAACGCCGTCGCCGGTCCGATGTGCGCGGCGAGGTAAGCGCCGGCCGCCGGGCCGATGATCCGTCCGATCGTCATCGGCATGCTGTTGAGCGCCATCGCGGTCGACAGCTCGCCGTCCCGGATGAGCGTCGGCACGATCGACTGCATCGCCGGCCCGCCGACGACGAACCCGAAGCCGACCAGCGTGGTCCCGACCAGCACGGGAAGAGCCGCGCCCATCCCCGTCAGCTCGGGCTGGATGAACATCCACGCCGCGACGGAACCGGAACCGGCCATGCAGAGCACGCGGCCGAGCAGGATCTGACGCGCCGGGTTCCCGGTGTCGGCCCACTTACCGCTCGTCGGGCTCAGGACCAGTTGCGGTGCGAACTGCACCACGCCGACCATGCCCACCATCAGCGCCGATCGCGTGGCGTCGTACATCACGATGGCGGCGACGATGCCGTGCGTCCACACCGCCACGACGGCGAACATCTTGCCCCAGAACAGCGCGCCGAAGACGGGGTCGAACATCAACCCGAGCGCGTTGCGTGCGGGCAGCCGGGTGGTCAGATCGGGGCGCCGACCTGCCGCCGGCGCACACCGGCGCTGGTCATGGCGGGTGGGCACCAAATATGCATAGCACAGCGATATTTGTGCCGCCGAATCGTCGGTCGGGGTGTTCAGCCGGTGGGCACGTCCGGGTCGTCCTCACGGCTACCCGCGCCGGGGCACCTCAATCCGGGTCAGTTCCTCGGCGATGACGAGATCGCCGTCGAACACCTCCCGTGCCTCGTGCCGGTGCTCGTCGGTATCGGGGTAGCGCTGCGAAAAATGGGTGAGCACCAGACGCCGCACGCCGCAGTCGGCGGCCACCCCCGCGGCTTGCCTGACGGTGAGGTGGCCGTGGCGGGCGGCCAGGTCGGCGTCGCGCTCCAGGAAGGTCGCTTCGATGACGAGGAGGTCAGCGCCGTCGGCGAGCGCGTAGACCGCGTCACACAGCCGGGTGCCCATCACGAAGGCGAAGCGCTGTCCGCGCCGGAGCCGGGTGACATCGGCCAGTCGCACCGACCCCGCGCCGGTCTCGAGGACACCGGCGCGCCGCAGCTCCCCGACGGCCGGTCCGGTGATGCCGAAGTGCTCCAACAGCTCCCGCCGGAACTGCGGCCGGTCGTCCTCGACGAGTCGGTAGCCGATGGCCTCCACGGGGTGGTCCAGCCGGCGGGCCTCCAGGCGGCCGAACGGCCCGGCGGCGATCACGCCGTCGGTCGACACCGGGTTTTCCCGGATGTCGGTGACGTCGTGGAAGGCGCTGGCTTGCCGCAGCCGCGCGAAGTACTCGCGCCCCGAGGCGGGGTAGGTGGCCTCCACGGGCCGCGTGACCCCGTCCAGCGACAGCCGCTGGATGACGCCCGGCACCCCGAGGCAGTGGTCGCCGTGAAAATGGGTCAGGCACAGCCGGGTCACGGCCGAGACCGGCACACCGGCGAGCAGCATCTGCCGCTGGGTTCCCTCACCGGGATCGAAGAGCAGCCCCTCGTCGTCCCAGCGCAGCAGGTATCCGTTGTGGTGGCGATGCCGGGTGGGGACCTGGCTGGCGGTGCCGAGGACGACCAGTTCTCTGCCGGTCGCCCCTGTCACCGAGAGCGGGCGCGCCGCGCGGTCGTTGCCTTGCGGGTGGTCGACTTCCGGGGCGGCGACGACCCATCCTGTTGGGCGGCCGTCGCTTCCTCGGTGCGATGGCCCAGTTGGTGTATCACCAACGCCGCCCCGCCCACGGTGAGAAGCACCGGCCATTCGACCAGTCCGGCCGCGCCGATCGCGCCGAGCGTCAACGCCGCGGCGGCGGAGGACTGACTGCCGCTACTCAGGCCGGCACGGACGCCGGTGGCCGCTCCCTGCACGCCGCCGACCACGCCGTTGACGGCGGCCCCGCCGACGGCACCCGTCACGGCGGTGGTGGCGTCGGCGACCTTGGTGAGGCCTCGATAGGCCGTGGATATCGGGTTCATCGGCACTCCCCATATGTCGGACGCCGGGTAATGACCTCCAGGTTAACGCCGCGGCTCAGGTGTGGGCAGGTGTGTTCGCGAACCGGTCGGTGATGGCCTGACAGAACGCGTCGAGATCTTTCGGGGACCGGCTGGTGATCAGGTTGCCGTCGATGCACACCTGCTGGTCGACGACCGTGGCGCCTGCGTTGCGCAGGTCGGTGCGCAGGCTCGGGTACGACGTCAGCGTGCGGCCCCGGACGACGTCGGCTTCGACGAGTGCCCACGGGCCGTGACAGATCGCCGCCACCGGTTTGCCGGAGCGGACGAAGTCGCCGACGAACGCGACCGCTGCCGCGCTCAGCCGTAGTTTGTCCCCGTTGACCGTCCCGCCGGGCAGCACCAGCGCGTCGTATTCGTCCACCCGCGCACCGTCGACGACGCGATCCACCGGGACCGTGCCCGCCGGTTCCAGATCATGATTGCGCGCATCGATCTCGCCGTCCTTGGTCGACAGCAATTCGACTGTGCCACCGGCATTGTGGACCGCCTCACGGGGCCGTTCCAGCTCCACCTTCTCCACCCCGTCGGTGGCCAGGAAAGCAACCTTGCGGCCCTGCAGCTCATTCGGCATGCCATGTACTCCTCTCGCTCGCTGGCAGCGATACCCATTGGCCGGCGATCGAACCGCGGGCCTGCCGCGTACGGTCTGTCCTATGACTGCCCAGCCAGACGGCGACCGTCTTGACTCGGTCGCGCCAGGAGACCTCATCTCGTTGCCGCTGCCGGATGCCCCCGACGCGCAGGACTGCCAGTACAAGGTCGTGCACATCGACCCGAACGGCGCATCCTCCGACGAGGGATTGCTGCTCACGCTGGAGGCCGACGACGGTCAGACATTCGACGCGGAGCTGCCCGGGCACACCCGGGTGACGCGGGCGCTTGAGTCGAAGTGGGAGTCCCCGCAGAGCCCCACACCGCACCAGGGGCAGTGACCACCGTTTGACCGGCCGAAGCCGGTGGTACTGACCACACCATGAGAATGAGTCGAGTAGCAGGTATCGCCGGTGCGGCCGTCATGGGTGCGTTCACCGCGATCGCAGGGCCGGGGTCACCGGGGGCGGCGGCCCAGGCGTGCCCCGATGTCGAGGTGGTGTTCGCCCGCGGTACCAGTGAAGCACCGGGCGTGGGTGGGGTCGGCCAGGCGTTCGTCGATTCGCTGCGGGCCCAGGCCGGCCCCCGCTCTGTCGGCGTGTACGCGGTGAACTACCCCGCGGCCAACAATTTCGGCGATCGCGTCGCGTTCGCCCAGACGGTCATCGACGGTATCCGCGACGCGGGCAACCGGCTGCAGACCATGTCGGTCGACTGTCCCGACACCCGCCTGGTGCTCGGCGGCTTCTCGCAGGGCGCGGTGGTCTCGGGTTTCGCGACCTCCGACAGGGTGCCCGACTCGGTGCCCGCCGCGGCGGCTCCGGCCCCGTTGCCGCCGGAGGTCGCCGAACGCGTCGCTGCCGTGGTGCTTTTCGGCACGCCGTCGGCTCCTTTCCTGCAGAAGTTCGGCGCCCCGGCCATCACCGTGGGGCCGCTGTACGCCGACAAGACGATTCAGCTGTGTGCCCCCGGTGACACCATCTGTGACGGCGCGCCGGACGGCGGACCGAACTTCGCGCACGCCCTTTACCAGGTCAACGGAATGACCAACGAGGGCGCGGCATTCGCGGCGGGCCGGCTCTGA
Organism: Mycobacterium sp. SMC-8; assembly: GCF_025263565.1. Classification (NCBI taxonomy): domain Bacteria; kingdom Bacillati; phylum Actinomycetota; class Actinomycetes; order Mycobacteriales; family Mycobacteriaceae; genus Mycobacterium; species Mycobacterium sp. SMC-8. The sequence continues at coordinate 1,306,912 of NZ_CP079865.1, read as the reverse complement.
CGCCCCGGCCGGGGGTCACCCGCCGGCGGGAACCGGATAGCGGTCGTTGACGTCGGCGTTGGTGTCCTTGCGGGCGCAGTGGGCGCAGCAGAAGATGCCTTCGTCGGTCTCGATCCCGTGGCCGAGGATGCGGCAACCGCAGTGCCCGCACTCTGGGGCCAGCGCAGCCGCCGCACACTCGACACTGTCGAACGTCGCGTTCCGCCCGTCGTGGAACGTCACGGTGAAGGCCTTGTCGTAGTCGTTGCCGCAGGTGTCGCAGATGCTCATGGTGCGTGGGGTTCCCACCGCCGATCAGGACAAACGTTTGGACGTGCGGGAATTGGGCATCAAAGATCCGTGACGAGCGCATATACCGAATTCGAGGCACCGGAACTCGGAGCCGAGGTCTATCCCCCGCAAGAGGATTCGCAGCTGCTGATCGACGCCGCCGTCGCGGCCGGCGTGTTGCCCGGAGCACGGGTCGCCGACCTCTGTACCGGCAGCGGTGTCGTCGCCATCGCCGCCGCCGCTTCCGGCGCCGCCGAGGTGACGGCATTCGACATCTGTCCGAAGGCCGTGCAACGCACCCGCTTAGATGCGCTCGCAGCCGGGGTGGACATCGACGTGCACCGCGGATCATGGGCACGCGCGGTGGAATTCGGCCCCTATGACGTTGTGCTCGCCAATCCGCCGTATGTCCCGAAGGCTCCCGACGTGGACGGCGAGGAGATCCCGGCCATGGCCGGTCCGTCACGGGCCTGGGATGCCGGCCCCGACGGCCGGATGGTGCTCGACCCACTGTGTGCGGCAGCGCCTCTGCTGCTGAACGAGGGTGGCACCATGCTGATCGTGCATTCGGAATGCTCGAACGTCAAGCGCACGCTCAGCGACTTGCGGGCCCAGGGTATGCGGGCCGAAGTCATTGCGCAGCAACTTATTCCATTTGGTCCGGTGATGATGGCGCGTGCGCCGTGGCTGATGAAGGCCGGCCTGCTGCCGCGCGGCAGCAGGCAGGAGCGCATCGTCGTCGTCCGCGCGGACGCGCCGTGACCGAGGCGCGGGTGGTCCGCGTCGTGCCCGGCGGACCGGTGATGGTCGAAGGCCCGGTCTGCATCGAGCTTCCCGACGGAAGCACCGTGGAATCCGATCGCTTCATGGTGGCGATCTGCGCATGCCGCAGATCGAAGACCTACCCGCTGTGCGACACCAGTCACCGGCGCCGGGCGCGCGCCGGTGAGCAGGCCTGCGAATCAGTCCAGGGGGCGGCGCAGTGACGACCGCCCGCCGCGCCAGCACTGCATGAGGTGATCGGCCAGCCGGTTCTCGACCAGGTCGAAGGCGCGGATGCCGAAGACCACGTCCCGGTCGAGTTCCGGCTCCCGGGCGACCAGGTCGCCGACCACATCGGTGCGCACCACCTGCTCGTGCACCGCATCGGCTTCGACGTGCTCGGCGTAGAACGCCCAGCACTCCTGCGGCGCACCCAACCGCTGCAGCGCCTGCACCATGCGGCGCGATCCCGGCGGGGACGTCACCTCGGTGGCGGCGAAATGCCCTACCGCACAACCCCGTAGCCGCCGGTGCAGGCCGAACATCGACATCAGGTTCACCACGGCCAGCGTTTCGGCCGGCACGTCCCCGAGGTAGCCGAGGTAGGTGGTGTCCAGCCCGGCGGCGGCCATCAGGTCGGCGAACAGCTGCTGGTGCAGGCGCGCACCCTTGCCCGCGCCGAACTCGTCGAATTCGACGGCGACGAACGAGGCCTTGGCCTGGCCGGTCAACCGCGGAATCGCCCAGGCGTGCGGATCTCCCTCCTTGAGGTGATACAGCGAGCGATGCGCAAAGTACTCCCGCATCTGCTCCCAGGTGCCCTTGTCGCGCAGGTGGTATGACGGGCCGCTGCCGTTCACGGGCTCCACGCAGAGCTTGTCGAGCTCTTCGAGTGCCGACACGTCGGGCTCGATCTCGCCGACACCCCTGCGGACGTCTTCGAGAAACAGCTCTTCGAGGCGCCCGCGCAAATACAGCAATCCGGCGTTCCACTCCCAGTTGGCGTCTACCCCGGCGAAGCCCCGGTAGTGCAGCTCATAGCAGACGTAGAGCGCGAGCTGAAGGTCCAGCCCGGCGGGGTCGGCGTCGGCCAGCGAGGTCTCGACGCGGGTCAGATAACGCAGCGGGGCGCGCTCGGCCAACTGCTCGAGCACTGACAGCGAGATCGGACCACGGGGTTCAGGCAATCGGGGTTGCACCAGCGTCGGCATCACGTCGGCGTATTTACCCACGTGGAGGGCGGTCAAACCGGGTGACCGCCGTCTCCAGCCGGGCAGGTGTACCCGTTCAGCGCGCCAACCCACACGTATTGCAGGGTTTTTCACATCGGGCGCAGAACGCGATGACACCCCGGCCGGTCGGGTAACCGGAGGAGCGAGCGCACCACAGCGCTGAAGAAATCGCAGCAATGCAATCTCAGACAAGGGGTGAACAACTACATGGCCGCACCGACGAGGAATGTCGAATCGACCGAATCCATCAAGGCCACACTGATCGCGCAGCTACGCACCGTGCTGGACCTGACCCACACCGAGATCCAGGTCGCCGAGACCAGGGTCTCCCAGGCCCGCACGGACGCCGTGCGGCGTGAACTGACCCAGAACGCCGAGAACGCCAAGATCCGCGCCGAAGCGATCGAGAAGGCGATTCGCGAGCTGGGTGGTTTCCCGGACATCATCGGACCGTTCCTGGGTCGCGCCGCCGCTGCGGTGAAGGCGCTGACCGAGCAGGCCGAGCCGTTCGACGAGGCGCTGCTCGGTGACCTCGCGCTCGAAGGCCAGCTGCTGGACCGGTCGCGCTACGTCAAGGCGCTCGCCGTCGCCGCGAAGGAGCAGGACGTCGAGCAGTTGGCCGGACGCCTGATCACCGCGCACTCTGCGACCGTGGAGTGGCTGACGACCGTGCTCGCCGAGGACGCCCTCGGCGGTCCGGCGGCGCTGCGCCGGACGCCGCTGCAGGCAGCGGCCGGGTTGGCCGTCAAGCTCGCGAACCTGCCGTTCACGTGGTCGACCCGCGGCGCGGAGCGTGTCGCCGAAGCGATCCGTTCGGTGCGTCCGACGGTCGCCGACCTGGTCGAGCGCGGCTCGCAGACCGGTGATGTGGCCGCCAAGGCTCTCGCCGGGGCCCGCGACGGGGCGCTGCAGGCCGCCGAGCGCATCACCCGCGAACAGGGCGCCGAAGACGCCGCCGACCTGATCCACGCCGCGCGCGGTGCGACCGGCATCCTCGAGCCCGAGGAGCTGCCGATCGCCGGCTACGACGAACTCAACGTCAACGATGCGGCCAACGCCGTGAAGGACCTCACCGATCCGGCCGATATCCGCATCATCGTGGCCTACGAGGAAGCCCACAAGAACCGCCAGCGTGTGGTGTCCGCGGCGCAGACCCGCCTGGCCGCCATCGCGCAGGAGGTGGTCGGCATCAGCTGACGCTTCCACGCCACAGGCCGGCACGGGACACCCGTGCCGGCCGTGTGCGTTTAACCTCGAGTGAGGTGAGAGGTCTCCGACCGGAATAAGTGGGGGTGACGCGAACGATGGCTGGTCCCTTTGACCGACGTGACGGGCGTCCGGGCGTGGTGGTGACAGCGGTCGCCTCCACCACGGCCCTGGCCGCCGATGCCGAACAGACGTGGGACGGCCTGATCGCCGGCCGAAGCGGTGTCCGCACCATCGACGCGCCCTTCGTCGAGGAGTTCGACCTGCCCGTCCGGATCGGTGGCCAGCTGACCGAGGAGTTCGACCCCCAGCTGAGCAAGGTCGAGATCCGCCGGCTGTCCTACATGCAGAAGATGGCTCTGGTGCTCAACCGCCGGTTGTGGGACCAGGCCGGAACGCCCGACATCGACACCAGCCGCCTGCTCGTCTCGATCAGCCATGCGTTCGGAAGCACCCGCGATCTGGTCACGGCCTATGACGACTTCCGTTCCCGCGGGATGCGGGCCGTGTCGCCGCTGGCCGTGCAGATGCACATGCCGAACGCCCCGGCCGCGGCCGTAGGCCTGGACCGCCAGGCCAAAGCCGGGGTCATCGCCCCGATGGCCGCCGACGCGTCCGGTGCGGCGGCGGTGGCCGAGGCGTGGCGGCTGATCACACTCGGGGAGGCCGACATGGCGATCTGCGGTGGTGTGGAGTCCAGGATCGAGGCGGTGCCGATCGCGGCGTTCTACAACCAGGGGCTGCTCGCGCACGACAACGAGCATCCCGAGGCGGCGTGCAAACCGTTCGACGCCTCGCGCGACGGCATGGTGTTCGGCGAGGCCGGCGCGCTGCTGCTGCTCGAATCCGAGGAGCATGCGCGGGCGAGGAACGCCCGGGTGCTGGCGCGGATGCTCGGTGTCGGCGTGACCGCTGACGCCCACGACGCCTTCGAACCCGATCCGGAGGGCGAGCTCGCCGCGTCCGCGATCAGCCGGGCCCTGCGTCTCGGCGGGGTCGCGGCCGACGAGGTGGACCATGTCAACGCCCACGCCGCGGGGACGCGGGACGGAGACCTGTCCGAAGCGCGTGCGCTCGGCAAGGTTTTCGGTAGCCACCATCCGGCGGTGTGGGCGCCGAAAGCGGCGCTCGGTCATTCGATGGGAGCATCCGGGGCGGTGGAGGCGGTGCTGACGGTGCAGGCATTGCGCGACGCGGTGATCCCGCCGACGCTGAATCTGGAGACCATCGACCCCGAGATCGATCTCGACGTCGTCGCGGGCGCCCCTCGCCGGGCCCCGCTGGGCTGCGCGCTGAGCGGAACCTTCGGCTTCGGCGGGCACAACGTGGCGCTGCTCTTCGGCAGCGACTGACCAACGCCTGCTGAAAGGCCCTGTGTTTACCCTCGAGCCGTGACGATCTCCTACGACGACCGGTTGCGCGATCAGGTGCTGCACCGTTTGACCGGGCACGACCGCCGGACCGTGACCGATCCGTCGAAGCGGCACGCCGCCGTCGCGGTGGTGCTCGTCGATTCGCTGGTCGGCGAGGACCGGGTGGATCCGGCTCCGGTCGAGGACTGGATTGCGGGCAGGCCGATGCCCGAGGACCTCGACGGGCGGATGGTCGATGTCTCCGGCGGTGCGGCGTTCTTCCTGTGCCGCAGGGCATCTCGGCTCTCCTCACACTCGGCGCAATGGGCGCTGCCGGGTGGGCGGGTGGATCCGGGCGAGACGGTCGTCCAGGCCGCACTGCGGGAGCTCGACGAGGAGCTCGGGGTCCGGCTGCCCGACACCGCGGTGCTGGGACTGCTCGACGACTACCCGACCCGCTCCGGCTACGTGATCACCCCGGTCGTGCTCTGGGGCGGTGGCCGGCTGGATCCGCGCCCTGCCCCCGACGAGGTGGTCGCGGCCTATCGCGTCGGGCTGCATCAGCTCCTGCGTGAGGATTCACCGAGGTTCATCAGCATTCCCGAGAGCCCCCGGCCCGTGGTGCAGGTCCCGCTCGGCAACGACCTGATCCACGCACCCACCGGCGCGGTGCTGCTGCAGCTGCGCTGGCTGTGCCTGGAGGGGCGGCACGATCCGGTCGATCAACTCGAGCAACCGGTGTTCGCCTGGCGGTAGGGCCTACCGCCGCCGGCAAACGGTCACCGGTCTCGCATATCCGTTTCAGGATGCGCGGTTGGGGTAGACCACACCTCGACATGGCAACGATCGAGCACCGCGCACGGCACCGGCAGGTGAGCCGGGACCCCCAGGTCACGCACCGTTTCACCACGGCGGCGATGATGGTCGCCGCGGGCGCGGCGGGCTGGCTGTGGACGTCCTCGGTGGCGCAGACGCAGCCGCAGCCCACGCCGCGGCAACCTGCGGTGTCGACACCGGCGCCGCAGCAGATCCACCGCGCCGGCCAGGTGATCGCGGTGACGAAGGACTCGCTGACGACGAGCACCCCCGACGGGCAGACCACCACCTTCCGCATCACCGCCGACACCCATCAGATCGGCCGGCCCAGCACCCTCAAGCGCCACGTCGTGGTGCTCGGCGTCGTGCACGACGGGGTCGCGGTGGCCACCGCGATCGCCGACCAGGGCGCCGTCGGACCCGACGGCCCGCCGATGGACTACGGGCTGCCCACCTGAGCCCGCCACTGCGCGAGGACCTCGCTCAGTCCCTGAGCGAGGACCGGTAACTGGGGAATCAAGGTCAGGCAGCCGATGAACTGCAGCCGGCGCGCGCGGTCCATGGTCGTCCGTACCTGCGGGTCGTTGGTGCGCATCCCGCGCCGCCGTGCCGCGGCGTCGTATTCGGCGACGGCGTCGGCCTCCAGTAGCGCGAGGTCCCATTCCACTGGTCCGCTGGTGACGTCTTCGAAGTCGGAGAACCGGATGCCCGACGTCGTCCGGATCACGTTGTGCGACGGCGCGTCTCCTTGTAGCGGCTGCACCGCAATCCCACCGAAGGCGGCCGCGAACGCCGCGCGGTCAGACAACATCTCCCGAAGGTCGGCGAATTCGTCGCGGGCCCGATCGATCTCGGCCACGGTCAGAAGGTCGACGGTCCCGAGATGCTCGAGCATCTCCGGCAACCCGTCGTTGAACGGACCCAGGAACGGCAGCTCGCCGGGGTAGCCGGCCAGGGCCGCGTGCAGCGCCGCGCTGTAGGACATGCCGGCACCGCGATACGGCTCATGGTCGGGCGCCAGATCGGCCAGCTCCCAGAATGTCATCGAGAATCCGTCGCGGCGCACGGGGCGACGGGGCACCAGAGGCGACGGCGGGACCACGGGAACGCCCTGATCGTGCAGCCACGCGGCGACGTCGAGTTCGCGCTGCTGGCGCACGCTCTGCTGTTCGGGCCGGGCGCTGCTGGTCAGCACTACCGGGACACGCGCGACCACCGGCTCCGGTTGCAGGTGTACCACCACGGAGAACACATCGTGGAGCACCGCGCCGTGCCGCACATCGAGTCCGAGGTTGCGTCCGGCGGTCACGGCGGCGGCCACCGCGCGCCCGGTTCTGTCACCCGTCATTCGTGGTGGCGCACCCCGGCCAGCACGCTCTCTGGGGGGTTGCCGGCGTGATCGAACGCGCGGCCGCGGCGCTCGGCGTGCGCGCTGCCGCTGAACAGTCCCGAGTCGGCCTGCGATGCGGCATGCGGTGCGGTCTCGACCGTGCGGCCGGACTGGGTGTGGTGTTCGAGCCGCTGACGGGGCAGCGCACCGGGATTGGAGCGCTGCAGCCAGGCGACCATGCCCTCGCGGATATCGCAGCGCAGGTCGAACACCGCGCCGGCGTTGGGCGCGCTGACCAGTATTCGCACCCGGACGAGCCCGTCGACGGCGTCGGTCACCTGCAAAACGCCGACCCGGCCGTCCCACTTCTCGTTCGCGTGCAGCATGCGGTCGAGTTCGGCGCGCATCTCCTCGAACGGGGCAGTGAAGTCCACGTCGAGCTCCACGGTGCCGAGCAGTTCGGTCGCGTTCCGGGTCCAGTTCTGGAACGGCGTGCTGGTGAAGTATGTGCACGGCAGCACCAGCCGCCGCTCATCCCACAGATGCACCACGACGTAGGTCAGTGTGATCTCCTCGATGCGGCCCCACTCGTCCTCCAGCACCACGATGTCGCCGACACGGATGGCGTCGGAGAACGCGATCTGGATACCGGCGAACACCGAACCGAGGGAGGTCTGCGCGGCGAGGCCGGCCACCACCGTCAACACCCCGGCCGACGCGAACAGCGTCTTGCCGATGTCACTGAACGACGGGAACGTCATCAGCGCCGCGGCCGCGCCCAGCATGACAACGACGGCGACGACGAGCCGCCGCAGCACGGTGACCTGCGTCTTGATCTTGCGGCGATGCCGGTCGGCATCGGTCAATCCTTCGTCACCGCCGGCGAAGCGGGAGATCACCTGGCGTTCGACCACCCGGACCAGGCTCACCGCCACCCAGGTCAGGGTCGCGATGAGCGCGATCACCAGCGTGTGGTCCAGCCAGCCGCGCCAGCCCGCCTGCCCGTCGCTGATCCGCCGCACGGCCACGGTGGCCGCGATGACCACCAGGGTCGCGCGCAGCGGCATCCGGGTCAGCTGAGCCACTTCGCGCATGACAGCGTTGTGACGGCCCAGCCGCAGCAGCACCCACGACACGGCCAGGCCGAGCCCGTAGCCCGCTGCGACGGCGCCTGCCATCCAGGCGGCATTGACGGCGAGATGAGTAGCTGAGGTCAATTCGATCGCGTCGTCCATATCTGTGCAGCCTTCCCGAGGTGGCTGACGTGAAACGTGGGGCGCCGTCAGCCCGCCTTGGCGACCTTCGCCTTGATCTTGTCCGGCAGCGCGTCCGCGGCCGCCAAGCTGGGCAGCAGCTCCCGTTCGCCCATGATCGCGCGGAACACTGTGCCGATCGTCACAGTGTGGTCCGGCCGGTGGACAACCTCGATGGGATCGCCGGCGCGAACCGTGCCCGGCTCGATGACCCGGAAATACGCACCCGGCATCCCGGCGGCGGTGAAGGTCTTGATCCAGCCGCGGATGCCGAGGAACTTGGCGAAGGTCTGGCACGGGGTGCGGGGGCTGGTGACCTCCAGCAGCAGGCCGTCGTCGCCGACCGCCCAGCGTTCGCCGATCAGGCACGCGGTGAGGTCGACGCCGGAAGTGGTCAGGTTCTCCCCGAACATGCCGTTGGTGAGATCGCGGCCGAGTTCACCGGCCCAGCGGTCGAGGTGCTCGCGGGCGTAGGCGTACACCGCCTGGTCGTCGCCGCCGTGGTACTTGCTGTCGCATACCGAGTCGCCGACGACGCCGCTGCCGAGCCCGCCTCTGCGGGGACCCGGGGCGCGCACGGCCAGGGGTTCAGCGCTGGGGCGCTTGTCGATTCCGGATGTGCGGAATCCGAGGTCGAGGGGGAAGGTCGCCGTGTTCACTGTCAGAACCGAAGCCATGAGAACAGCTAACCAGGCGGTGCGAGCGATTTACTCCAGCAATTCCCAGCTGTCGTTCTCGCCGACCGGTTCCGCGGTGATCCGCACGGTCCGTTCCTCGCCCTGCTGGTCGGTGGCGACACAGTCGAACGTCTTTCCGATCTCGACGGCCTTGAGCCCCTCACCGCAGTCCACCGTGACGGGGAACTGCAGCTGGTTCGACAGCTCATCGGTCAATGCGCTTGCGGTGCTTGGCAAGTCGTACAGCGTGTCTTTGGTGCTGAAGTCCACGTTGTAGTCGTCGTCGGTGATGGTGGACGCGACCCGGACGGTCTGTCCGCCGACCTCGGCGGTGCAGTCGAAGGTGTCGCCCTTTCCCGGGCTCGGCTCCTGTTCGGGGCACTCGACGCCGGAGACCTGCTGGTCGATCGAGGAGTAGCTGCTGTTGAGCTCGTCGGTGATCGCCTTCTCCAGCTTGTCGTAATCGAGCCCGCCGGTACCGAACGAGAACTGGCACGCCGACGCGACCAGCGCCGCACCGCAGGCGAGCAGAACAGACGACGCGGTCCGGGCGGTCGGGCTCAGTGACATGGGTCAAGATCATATTGACTGCAGATGCGCAGGTAAAGGGTCATAAACCGGCCGGATCGTCCGGCACGTCGACGGCGTATCGCCGCAGTACCTCCAGCGGCACCGAGTCCAGGGTGCGCTCGTGTGTCGAGGCGAGCACCACCGGGCAGGCGTACCCGTCGGTGTGCGCGCGCAGCCAGTTCAGCGCCGTCACACACCACCGGTCGCCGGGCACCAGCCCGGGGAACCGGTACGCCGGCATCGGCGTGGACAGATCGTTGCCGATCGAACGCTGGTGCCTGAGGAACTCGGCGGTCACCACCGCGCAGATGGTGTGCCGGCCCAGGTCCTCGTCGCCGGTGCTGCAGCACCCGTCGCGGTAGAACCCGGTCATGGGTTCGGTTCCGCAGGGTTCCAACGGTGCGCCGAGAACGTTCCGATCCGCCATCGGGTCAGTATCGCCGAGTCAGATGCTGAGCCTGCGGTATCGCTGCAGACGTCGCACACCGTGTGCCGGCGCCGCCCCGTCCACCGGCGTCAGCGCCGCGCGCATCTGCTCCCGCGTTCCGTCCGCGTCGAGGTGCATCCCGATCGCGACCAGGCTGTTGGCCGGTGCGTTCGGTGGAGCGACCGCGACGTGCACCGACGGCCCGACCACGTTGACGGTGTACCGCCGCGTCGAGGCCCGATAACGCACTGCGATCGTGCCCTTGATCCGGTACACCCCGGGCGGCGGCTCCTCGAGCAGATCGATGACCGCCCCGGGATCCACACAGCCTGCTGCGGTCACCGTCACCGAATCAGCATGGGTGTGGTGGTGGGTGTCGGTCGCGGTGTCGGACCACAACTCGCGGAAGGTGAGCTGGCCGATGTGGTCGGCGTCCCCGGCGACGTCGTAGAGCAGCGCCGGGTCGACCCGTCCAGCGGTGACGCCGACGACGTAGGCGTGGGAATTGAGCGCGCGGACCCGGTGCTCGATGCGCTCCAGCGCGGCGTCGCGGTCGTGCCCGGCGATCTGGTCGAGCTTGTTGACCACCACGAGGGTGGCCGCGGCGTAGCGCGCCGGGGGAGTGGGGTCGCGGTCGACGGTGTCGAAGTGCGTCGCCGCGTCGATGACGTCGACGACCCCGCCCGGCCGCACCCCATCGACGCCACTGAACCGGATGATCCGGGACACCGCCACCGGATCGGCCAGGCCGCTGGCCTCGACGATGATCGCGTCCAGCCGCAGCTTGGGATCGGCCAGACGGGCCAGTGCGGCATCCAGACCGCCCTCGTCGGGCAGGCAGCAGATGCACCCGCCGGCGATCGATGCGGGTTCGTCGACCTGTCCGGTGACCAGCCCAGCGTCGACGTTCAGTTCGCCGAAGTCGTTGATGATCACCCCGATTCGCGCATCGGGGCTGCGTAACACGTGGTTGAGAAGAGTCGTCTTGCCGGCGCCGAGGTAGCCGGTCAACGCGATGACGGGTATCGGCTGCACAGCCCGGCAGGCTACCGGTCGCTCACCTCGCCTCACCAGCCACGACACCGCCCGGATGTGAGTAGCATGACAGGCGCTCCGCTTTGGCCGGCGGATTGGGGGATTTCGTGCAGGGTGGGACGGACGGCGGCGTCGACACGGCAACCCGCATCGCTGACGCGACCGCCAGTCTGCCTGCGCTCAAGGCGTTGTTGCGAATCTCCGACGCCGTTTCGCGGGCTGAGCACTTCGACGAGGTGCTCGAGGTCGTCGCCGAACAGGGGGCGTCGGCGCTGGGTGCGGCGTCGGTGTCGATCAGCCGGTGGGAACGCGACCGCAGGGCGTTGCGCACGCTGATCGAGGTGGGGGATCGTTCGCCGCACCAGCATCGTCTGGCCGTTCCGGTCGTGGTGGGCGACTCGGTCTGGGGCGAGATCAGCGCGACCGGAGACGGCGGGCGCCGCTTCGATCTCGACGACACCCGGCTGTTGCAGGCGATCGCCGCGCACACCGCGGTGGCGATCGGCCGCTCAGAGTTGCTCACCACAGTGTGGCGGTACGCGTTCGAGGATCCGCTGACCGGCATCGCCAACCGGCGGGCCATCGACCGGCGCATGAACGAAACCGACTGGGACACAGTGATTACGGTGGCGCTCATGTGCGACCTCGACGGGTTCAAGCGCATCAACGACAGGGAGGGCCACCCTGCCGGGGATCGGCTGCTGCGCGGAGTGGCCCGGGAACTGGAGCGTCTGACCACGACGATCGACGGCGCGGTGGCCGCCCGGCTGGGTGGGGACGAGTTCTGCGTGCTGCTGCCCGACGCCACCATGGCCTCGGCGCAGGTCTTCGCCATGGACGCGACGACGGCCATCCGGTCGACGGTGACGTCTGCGGTGACCGTGTCCTGGGGTGCGGCCGCGGCCGGTCCCGGGATCCGGGACGGCAACGCACTTCTGGCCGCCGCCGACGCTGCGCTGATGGAGGCCAAACGTCAGGGCCCGGCGCATTACAGCACCGCCGAGACGATGACCACGGTGCCGGCCCCGGTGAATCGGCGGGTCACCGAGGCGCGACCGCCGATCGAGAGTCTGCCCGGGACGGTCGTCCGCATGCTCTCGGAGCAGCCCGGTCTGACGCTGCCCCTGGCGTTGGAACTGCTCGCCGTCCAGGTCCAGCAGGTCACCGGGGTCGCCGCCTGGGCCATCTCGGAATGCGCGCCCGGCGCCGCGCTGCGCACGCTGCGCTGCGTGGACTGCGTTCGGCGGGCAGAGTCCGGGTTGTCCGTGATCACCGATCTGGGACCGTCCTGCTATCCGCTGTCCGCGTATCCCGCGTCGGCCCGCGCCGTTCACGAGGGCACCACGTTCATCGCGGGACCGGACGTCCCCGGATCCGATCGGGCCGAGGCGGCGTTGCTGGCCCGGCTCGGGTACCGCGCCGTGCTGGGGGTCGGCGTGCCGGCCGGCCGCGAGAGCTATCTGCTCGAGTTTTTCTCGCACGACGGACACCACGAGCTGGTCAGGATCGCCCCGCTGGTCGAGGTCCTCGGCGCCTACTGCGTGTCGCAGCTCAACGGAAGCCGGCGGTTCCACCGTCGACCATGACGGTTTGCGCTGTGACATAGGCCGATTCGTCGCTGATCAGGAAGCAGACCACAGGACCGATATCGGTGCCGACGTCACCCAGCCGGCCCATCGGCACGCTGCGCAGGCTGCGTTCGTAGGCCTCGGGCGCCATCTCCCGCCACAACCGGATGCCGTCGGATTCGGCGAACGGGCACACCACATTGACCCGGATGCCGTCTCTGGCCCACTCCATCGCGGCGGCCTTGGAGATGCCGCGGATCGCTTCCTTGGCTCCGGCGTACGCGCCGAACTTCGGTTTCCCGAGGGTGCCCGACCCGGACCCGAGGTTGACGACGCTGCCGCCCCCGTTGCCGACGGCACCGGGTACACCGCCTGCATCAGCTCGAATGTCGCGCGTGGACCCACGTCGAAGACCAGGTCGTAGTCCTCGCGGGTGATGTCCTGGAAAGGCTTGGGCTCGTTGGTGGCGATCGCGTTGTTCACCAGACCGTGCACCGTGCCGAACGCGTCCACAGCGGCGCCGATGATGCGCTGCGCGCAGTCCGGTTCGCGGAGGTCGGCGACCAGCGGTCGAACCCGCGGGCCGAGCTCGGCCACGGTGTCGTGCAGCGTCTGCTCGTCGCGATCGACGGCCAGCACCGACGCGCCACGTGCGAGCAGCGCCGACGTGATGCCCCTGCCCACGCCGCGGGCTGCGCCGGTGACGATCACGGATCGACCCTCGAGCAGCGTCTCCGGAACCTTCGGGGTCACGCCCGTCACGGTAGGGCAGCCAGCTGGTTCTTGACGACCACGCCGTCCTTGACGATGACGGCCAGATTCTGCCGCGGATTGCCCAGCAGGCGCAGGTCCGTGGTCGGATCTCCGTCGACGAGCAGCACGTCGGCCCAGGCGCCGACGGTGATCTCACCCAGACGGGCCGCCCGGTACGGGTCGCGGTCGCCGGCCAGCCGGAACAGTTCGGCGTTGCCGGAGGTGAGCATCTTGAGGGCGTCGACGGTGGTCATGTACTCGCCGAGCCGGACTGCCATCGCGCTCTGCAGGTCGTCGCGGTCGGGTTCGAACAGCAGATCGGTTCCCCATGCGGTCTTGACCCCGTGCTTGGTGGCCCAGCCGAACAGCTGATCGGTGCCGGCGCAGATCTCGCGGTTCTTTTCGGCGCTGTCCGGGTTGAGGAAGCTGTGGTCGTGTTCGGCGAACGGCTGGGTGGACAGCCAGACGCCACGCTCGGCGAGCATCGCGATGGTCGGTTCGTCGGCGAGGTGTCCGTGTTCGATGGATTTCACCCCGGCTTCGACGGCCCGGCGTATCCCCGTGACGTTGTAGACGTGGGTGGCCACGTAGGTGCCGTAATCCGCGGCGGCCTGCACCGCGGCGCGGAGCTCGGGAGCCGTGAACTGGACCGTGTACAGCGGGTCGTACAGGGAAGCGGCACCGCCACCGACCATCAGCTTGATCTGCGACGCGCCGAGCTTGAGCTGCTCGCGCACCGCGGCGAGCACCCGGTCTGCGCCGTCGGCGACCCGCATGAACCCGATCTCCTCAGCGCGGGATTCGCTGCCGCCCAGCGCCGTCGGGGTCTGGTAGACGAAGCCGAAGTCGCCGTGGCCGCCGGTCTGCGAGATCGCGGCCTGGCTGGGATAGATGCGGGGACCGAGCTCGGGCCGGGCGTCGATCACCTTCTTGATGCCTGCGGTGTCACCGGCCATGTCGCGCACCGTGGTGAACCCGCGCAGCAGCGTGTCCTTCGCCGCGGCCAGTGTCGAGGCGGCCAGCTGGGTCTGGGATCCCATCGCCAGGTCGAGCAGGGTGTTGGCCATTCCGACGAGATGGATGTGCGCGTCGCTCATGCCGGGCATCAGGGTGCGCCCGCCGCCGTCGATCACGGCGGTGCCGTCCGTCTCAGCGATCGGCGAGGATTCCACCGCGGCGACGGTGCGTCCCACGATCAGCACGTGGCCGTCGGTGACCCGGTCGGACAGACCGTCGAAGATTCGCACGTTCTTGATCAGCAGACGCTGTCCGGTCGAACTGGCCTCGGCCACCGTGGCTACCTCCTCGAGTCCTGTGCAACGTTAGCTGCACAGTACGAAAGGGCCGGGCCCATGCCGGGCCCGGCCCTTTCAGGAGACGGTGTCAGCTACCGGTCAGGTCGCTGCGGTCACGGAGCGGGGATGGTGGCACAACCGAGGCCCGGGATGCAGCCGGTGGCTCCACCGGGGCCGGCGGTGCCGGACGGGCCGCCCGGAATCGCGCCGGTGGCACCGTCAGGCCCGGCTGCGCCGCTCGGGCCGCCGGGGTTGGTGCTGCCGCTCACGCCGCCGGGGCCGGCTTCACCTGCGGGGCCGCCGGGGATGGCGCCCGCGGCTCCACCGGGACCGGCTTCGCCTACGGGGCCACCGGGAATGGCGCCCGCGGCGCCACCGGGACCGGCCGCTCCGGCGGGGCCGCCGGGAATGGCACCTGCGGCGCCGTCGGGGCCTGCCGTGCCGTTCACGACGCACGGTGTGCCGTCCGGGTTGAAGCATGGGGGCGGCGCCGGCTGCGCAAAGGTCAGGGGCGCTGTTGCGATGGCCGTCGCCGCAGCGCCCGCGAACAGAAAGGAACCAATCATTCGGGGTGTTGAGGTCTTGTTTCGCATGTCTGAAAGATTGCCGGGGATCAAGAAATCAAAACCACCCAATTTGTGGTCGCGCTGACGGCCGCGTCCTGCCACCGCACCCGTCCCGGGTCGGCGCGGTGGCATGCTGGCTCAATGGGATTGGTGATCAGGCTGCTCGAGCTGATGCTCGTGCTGGTGCCGCTGCTGGGGGCGGTGTATGCCGCGTTCCGGGGTGTCGCCGCGCTGCGGGGACGTCAATCCGCCGAGCTGCCGCCACCCCCGGATCCCGCGGCGGCGCAGCGCCGAGCGATAGGTCGCGCGATCGAGGAGCACGACCGGACCGACACCCGCTGGCTGGAGTACGAGCTCGACATGTCCAGGCTGCTGGACTGTCCGATGATGACCGATCTGCGGGACGCTCTCACCGAGCGCTTCCACCGGGCGAAGCTGCGCGCCGACTTCCTGCGGCCCGCTGACATCGACGATCTGGTCGACGACCGCGACGCGACGCGTGAATACCTGGCCGCGGTGCAGGAATACGTCACGGCCTTCGACATCGCCGAGGCGGAGGCGTTGCGCCGCAGACGATCCGGATTCACCGGAGAGGAGCAGGAACGTCTGGCGCGGGCGCAGCGTCTGCTGCGGGTGGCGGCGGATTCGGCTGCCACGCAACAGGAACGGGAGCGGGCCTACCGCTTGGCGCGGCGCGAGCTCGACGGGTTGCTGGTGCTTCCCGAGCGGGCCCGCGCCGCACTGGAGCGCGGTATCAGCGGCGAGCTCGACTAATTGTTGCCCGGCTCCTCGTCGGCGACCTCGAGCGCGTGGTCCAGGATCGCCAGACCCTCCCGGGCCTGTTCGTCGGTGATGATGCACGGCGGCACCACGTGGATGCGGTTGTAGTTCGCGAACGGCAGCAGTCCGAGCTTCTTGCACCGGCCGATTACTGAATTCATTGCAGCACTTGAACTTCCGTACGGCGCCAGGGGCTCGCGGGTGTCCTGGTCGGCGACCAGTTCGACCGCCCAGAACACGCCGGCGCCGCGCACCTCGCCCACACACCGGTGCCGGGCGGCGATGTCGCGCAGGCCGGGCCCGATGACCTCTGCGCCGATGCGTGCCGCGTTCTCGACGATGCCCTCGTCGGCCATCGCGTTGATCGTCGCCACCGCAGACGCCGTCGCCAGCGGATGCCCGGAATAGGTCAGGCCGCCCGGATACGCACGGTGGGCGAAGGTCTCCGCGATCGCAGGGTTGATCGCGACGCCGCCGAGCGGCACATAACCGGAGTTGACCCCCTTGGCGAACGTCATCAGGTCGGGCGTGACGTCGAAGTGGTTGATGGAGAACCACTTTCCGCTACGGCCGAAACCTGCCATCACCTCGTCGGCGATGAACACGATGCCGTATTCGTCGCACAGCTCACGCACTCCGGCGATGTAGCCGGGCGGGGGCACCATGATGCCGGCCGTGCCGGGGATCGACTCCAGGATGATTGCCGCGATAGTGCTCGGGCCCTCCATCCGGATGGTGTCGTGCAGGTGCTTGAGCGCGCGTTCGGACTCTTCGGCTTCGGTGGTGGCGTGGAACTGCGACCGGTACAGGAACGGGCCGAAGAAGTGCACAACGCCGGCATTGCCGTGATCGTTGGGCCAGCGCCGGGGGTCGCCGGTCAGGTTGATAGCGGTCTCTGTGCCACCGTGGTAGGAGCGGTAGCGGGACAGCACCTTGTAGCGGCCGGTGTGCAGTCGGGCCATCCGCACCGCATGTTCGACCGCATCGGCGCCGCCGTTGGTGAAGAAGATCTTGTTCAGCTCGCCGGGGGTGCGCTCGGCGATCAGACGTGCGGCTTCGGAGCGGGCGGCGTTGGCGTGCTGCGGTGCGACCGTGCACAGCTTGGCGGCCTGCTCGGCGATCGCGGCGACGATCTTGGGGTGCTGGTGCCCGATGTTGGTGTTCACCAGCATCGAAGAGAAGTCGAGAAGCTTGTTGCCGTCGCCGTCCCAGACGTAGCAGCCCTCAGAGGCCACGATCGTCATCGGGGAGATGTCGGCCTGCGCGGACCACGAATGGAACACGTGGGCGCGGTCGAGCTCGTACGTGCGGGCGGCCTCCGCACGCGCCGCCTCGACGGTCAGTCCGTTGGGGAGAAGGCCGGATTCTTCAAGCGTTTCGTTCAGCACACCGAAACGGTAGATCTCCAAGCGCAGAAGCGACAATTGCCTGTCGCCGGCCGTGCCGCGGATAGGGGCCGCCGGCTGACGGCATTTGGTGCGCTGGCGTGTCACAGTCCACGGGTAGAATCGAACACATGTGGCGCTCCTAGTGTTCTAGTGGGCGCTTTTGTGCTGCTCAGCGGCGATTTTGGTTGGTGTGTAAGAGGTTCGGCGAGTCGGCTGTGAAACGGGCGACGCGCACGCGGTCGGGCCTTTAGGTTTTCGGGGTTACCACACCAACCGCAACCTTTAGGACGACTCGCGTGCGCGTCAGTACTGCATTTAACCGTCTCTTGGCCATTCCCGGAGCCACCGTCACCGAAGTCAGCATCGGCGACCGAGATGTCGAAGTGGTGCTGCGGCCCACCGCACGCCTGCTGAGCTGCCCGTGCGGCAAACGCCTCCGGTCGGTCTACGACCGGCGCCGCCGACGCTGGCGCCACCTCGATCTGGCCCATCGTCGGCTATGGCTGGTCTACGAGATCCGCCGCCTGGACTGCCCCGAGTGCGGCGTGATCACCGAGGAGCTGCCGTGGGCGCGGCCCGGTGCCCGCCACACCCGCGACTTCGAAGACACGGTGCTGTGGCTGGCCCAACGCACCGACCGCACATCGGTGGCCACGCTGATGCGCTGCGCCCTGGGAAACCGTCACCGCCATCATCAACCGCGGCGTCGCCGAACTCCTCGATCAACGCCGACTCGACACCCTCTACCGCATCGGTGTCGACGAAGTCTGCTACCGCCACCCGCACCGCTACCTGACCATCATCGGCGATCACGACACCGGCACCGTCATCGACATCCAGCCCGGACGAAGCAAGGAATCACTAGCCAATTTCTATACCAGCCAACCAGATTCAATTCTCGATCGCATCGAGGCAGTAAGCATGGACTTCTCCAGCGTTTACACCAGCACCACCGCCGAGCATCTGCCAGACGCTGTCATCTGCTACGACGGCTTCCACCTGATGCAGTGGGTCAACCGAGCTCTCGATCGCGTCTATGACGGCGCGGCCACCGGCCCCGGCCGCGCCATGATGAGCACCGCGGACTGGAAAGCCGGCCGTTGGGCGCTGCGCACTGGTGAGGACAAACTCAGCGAGTCCAAACGCGACCTGGTCAACCACATCGCCAAGACCAACCGCCATATCGGACGGGCCTGGGCACTGAAAGAACAGGTCCGAGATCTCTACCGCTACGACCATCCACCCGGTCAAGCCCGGCAACTTCTTAAAGCCTGGATCACCGCGGCCAAACGATCCCGCATTCCTGTCTTCATCTCGCTCGGCAAACGCTTTCAGGCCTACTTCGAGCCGATCCTCGCCGCCATCGAACTCGGCATATCCAACGCCCTACTCGAAGGAATCAACGCCACGACCAGGCTGATCAACGCCCGCGGATACGGCCACCACTCCGCCCAAACACTGGCCTCAATGATCTACCTCTGCCGCGGCGGACTCCACCCCCAGCTACCCACGAGAACCTGAGGAGCCGCACACATGTTCGATAGATTGTATGCGGGGTTGGATGAGCCGGCTCTGGTCGCTGCGATCGAACAGGCTGCGCGTGAGGAAGCCCGGGCCGGGGCGCGCAAGATGGCCGCGATCGCCGAGTTGGTGAATCTGACGGTCGATGAGGATGACGAACGAGGCATGTGGGCCTTCGATCCGTGGAAGAACGCCGCCTGCCAGGTCGGGGCCGCTTTGTCGATCAGCCCGCAGCGCGCCTCGGCTCAGATGTGTGTTGCGACGGCGCTGCGTTACCGACTGCCCAAGGTGGCGGCCCTGTACCTGCAGGGGCGCCTGAGCGCCCGGTTGATTTCGGAGATCACCTGGCGCACCCATCTGGTCACCGACGACATCATCGCCGTGGTTGACGCGGCGCTGGCAGCCAAGGCCCAGACGTGGGGACCGCTGTCGGACGAGAAACTGGTCAACAAGATCAACGCCGTGATCGAGCGCCACGACCCCGACGCGGTGCGCCGCGCCAAGGAGGTCCTCAAGAAGCGGGATGTGCAGATCGGGGCTCATGAGGACCCCGACGCGGTCACGTCGCTGTGGGGGTTGTTGTTGGCGCCGGACGCCGCGGTGTACAAGGCGCGGATTGCCCGACTGGTCAACGGTTTGTGTGAGGCGGATCCGCGTTCCATCGGTGAGCGGCGCTCCGATGCCATGGGCGCGATCGGTCGGGGCGAAGACCACCTGCGGTGCCGGTGCGGATCTTCGGCCTGCACCGCCAGCGGCCCGGCGAAATCGCCGGTGGTGATTCACGTGATCGCCGACAAGGCGGCCGTTGATGCCGCAAAGCAGGTGATCGCCGCCGAGGACCGCGAACAGCAGAACATCAGGGTCGAATCCGAACGTCCCCAGCCCGAGTCCGAACCTGACGAGTCCGAACCCGAGAGCCGGCCCGGGGCCGAACCTGTTGAGCCCGGTCTTGATTGCTGCGCCAAGGATTCCTGCGCCAAGGATTCCGGGGTGGCGTTGCTTGCGGGGGCTCAGGTCCTGCCGGTCGTGGCGTTGGCAGAAGCCATCCGCTCCGGAGCGTTGATCAAGCCGTTGTGGCTGCCTGGCCCCGATCCCGAACCGCACTACCAGCCCTCGGCGAAGCTGGCCGCGTTCATCCGCGCCCGCGATGTGTTCTGCCGCTTCCCGGGATGCGGTGTTCCCGCCGAGCGTTGCGACATCGACCACGTCGTGCCGTACCCCTACGGGCCCACTCACGCGTCGAACATGCACTGCAAGTGCCGAACTCACCACTTGATGAAAACCTTCTGGGGTGGCCCCCACGGCTGGCGCGACGAACAACTCCCCGATGGCACCGTCATCTGGACCACCCCGGCCGGGCAGACCTACACCACCACACCCGGCAGTCGACTGTTCTTCCCGACCTGGAACACCACCACCGCGCACCTGCCGCCGATGTCCCCACCCCCACCCGGGCCGGGCCGCGAGGTCCAGATGCCCAAACGCCAACGCACCCGCGCCGCGGACAGGGCTGCCCGCATCAAGGCCGAGCGTGAACACAACGCCGCCCAACGACTCATCGAGCAACAACCCCAACAGCCGCACCCGCCACCCGATTACGGCAACGACCCCCCACCCTTCTGAGACGGCGTGCTGGTTTTCAAGAGGCAGGGTGCAGCGGCGGCCCACGAGATAGGCCGCAGGACTTAGCCTTCCGAGGCGGCTTCCAGTTCGGTGAGGGCCTCGCCGGTGAACACGGCCAGCCGTTGTAACCGCGGCAGGCGGTCGCGGCAGCCGACGAACCCGAGGTTCACCGTGTCGGCGTAGCTCTGCAGCGTGATGTTCAACGCCATTCCGTGAATCGGAATCGACACCGGGTAGGTGGCTTCCAGCCGGGAACCGTTGTAGTACAAGCGCTCCCGCGGTCCGGGGACATTGGACACGCAAAGATTGAACGTGTACGGCCACGGCGGTCTCACCCCGGTCAGCGCACCGGCGATCTGTCCGCCGGCCGGGGCCAGCAGCGCTGCGCTGTAGGCGATGATCGCGGCCGGCGACATCGACTGCAGCTGCGTCTTGGCCGCCCGCGTGGCCGTCGTGATCGTCGACAGCCGCTCGACCGGGTCCTCGATGTCGGTGCCCATGGGGGCGAGCATCGCGCCCACCGCGTTGCCGCCGCCTTCATCGCCCTTGGGCCGCACGTTCACGGGTAGAAACGCGATCAGCGACCTGTCCGGCAGCTCGTCGAGCTCGGACAGGAACTTGCGCAGCCCGCCGCCGATGATGGTGAGAGCGACGTCGTTGATCGTCGCCCCGTAAAGAGCGCTCAGTTTCTTGAGCCGGTCGAAGTCGTACTGCTGGGTGGCGAACCTCCGGTTGCGGCTGATCCTCGCGTTGAGGATGCTGTGCGGCGCCGACGCCGACCCCGAGATGTGCCGGTAGTCGCCGTCACGCCGCAACTGCGTGTTCACCAGCGCCGACGCCAGATCGACCGCCGAGCTCACTCCGTTCGTCACCGTCGAACCGACCCCGGAGAGCGTTCGCAGCGCGGCCGTCAACGGATTCGGGGAACCGGCTCCGTCGCCGCCCTGCCTGCTCCTCGACGGGGTGGGCACATTGAAGAACATCCGGGCGTCCCGCGTCTGCGGGTCGGTGGACAGGCTGCGTTCCAGCATCCGCATCGCGGTGTAACCGTCGACGAGCGCGTGGTGGATCTTCATGTACAGCGCGAACCGGCCACCTTCCAGGCCCTCGATGACATGCAGCTCCCACGGCGGTCTGGTCAGGTCGAGATGGTTGCTGTGCAGCCGGGACACCAGGATGCCGAGCTCGCGTTCGTCACCCGGGCTGGCCAGCGCCGAGCGCCGCACGTGGTAGTCGAAGTCGAAGTCCTCGTCGACGACCCAGCTGTGCAGCGGGCTGAACTGAAGTCGCGGATTGGCCAGCTTGCGGTTCCACGGCGGCATTACGTCCAGCCGGCGGGCGTCGTGGATCACCTGGCGCAGGTAGTCGCGCGGCGCATCGGCGGGTGGAGTAAACGGCAGGAGACCGCCGACGTGCATCTTCGAACTCGAGGTTTCGCCGTAGATGAACAGCAAGTCCTCTAGTCCGAGGCGGACCCTCTTGGCGCTCATGGCAGGCACGCTACGCGGGGCATTCACGTTCCACAGAAAGTTCGGAACGAGGAGCTGAACTCCTTCTCGCCGGGCTCGGCGTAGCGCTGCAAGCCGGGACGCTCGTCGAACGGTGCGCTGATGGCCAAGAGCAGCCCGTGCAACGGTTGCAGGTCGCCGCCGGTGGCCGCCGTCAAGGCCTCCTCGACCAGATGGTTGCGAGGGATGTACACCGGATTGACTCGGTCCATCGCCTCGGGATCCGGCCCCAACGCCCGCCAGCGCGCCAGCCATTCGTCGAACGCGGCGAGATCGACGAACTCCCCGCGCACCGGCTCGGCGTCTCCGCGGGCCGCCGTCGCCAACCGGCGGTAGAACGATGTGTGGTCCACCTGGCTCTGCTGCATCTGAGTCAGCAGATCCCGCGCCAGCGCCGGTACCGCTTCGGCTGAGGCCTCGGGCAGCCCGAGCTTGGCCCGCATGCCGTCGGTCCACGCTGTCTCGTAAAGCTCCTGGAATCCGCCCAGCGACGCCTCGGCCTTCGCGATCGCCGTGCCGGTGTCGTCGTCGAGCAGCGGCAGCAGCGCCTCGGCGAACCGCGCGAGGTTCCACAGAGCGATCGACGGCTGGTTGCCGTACGCGTAGCGACCCCAGCTGTCGATGGAGCTGTACACCGTCGCCGGGTCGAACGCCTCCATGAACGCGCACGGTCCGTAATCGATGGTCTCGCCCGAGATCGTCATGTTGTCGGTGTTCATCACGCCGTGAATGAATCCGACCAGCATCCACTGCGCCACCAGCCGCGCCTGCACCGCGCTGACCGCTTCCAGCAGGGCGAGGTAGGGCTGTTGCGCGTCGGCCGCCGCGGGGTGGTGCCGCGCGATGGCGTGGTCGGCGACACGGCGCAGCAGATCCGCATGGTCCGGCTGCGTGGAGACCGCCGCCGCGTACTGGAACGTGCCGACCCTCAGGTGGCTCGCGGCGACCCGTGCCAGGACCGCGCCCGGCAGCGCGGTCTCGCGGTACACCGGCCGGCCGGTCGCGACCACCGCCAGCGCGCGTGTCGTCGGGATGCCCAGCGCGTGCATCGCCTCGCTGACGATGTACTCGCGCAGCATCGGCCCGACCGCGGCCAACCCGTCACCGCCCCGCGCGAACGGTGTCCGGCCCGAACCCTTCAGGTGCAGGTCGCGCAGCTGCCCGGCGGTGTCGACGAGCTCGCCGACCAGCAGCGCGCGCCCGTCACCCAGCCGCGGTTGGTATCCGCCGAACTGGTGACCGGCGTAGGCCTGGGCGGCCGGTGTCGCGTCCTCCGGGACGCGGGTGCCCACCAACAGGCCGAGTCCGTCGGGTCCGCGCAGCCACTCCGGATCGAGGCCGAGGTCGACGGCCAGGGGCTCGTTGAACGCCAGTAGCTGCGGTTGGGGGGCTTCCTCGGCCTTCCACTGCACCGCCAGCTCCGGAAGCTCGCCGACGAATCGGTTCTGCAGCGCGATACTCACCTCATCCAGCCTACGGAGAGGGCTCGATCACGGCGATCGCGTCGACGCCGTCCTTGATCGAGAACCGGCGGGAGCTGTCCTCCAAGGCCAGCGTGCCGACCGGATTGGCCGGCACGCCGCTGGGCGGCAGGATCAGCGCGCGTTGGCCGGGGGCGACCTCGGCGGACTGCAGCGCCGAGGTCGGCGGCGTGGTCTGCGCGATATGGTCCCCGGTCACCTGCCACACCAGCGGCGGCGTGGTCTGCGGCTGACCGCACTGCCAGGTGGTCAGGCTGAGTTTCGGTTCCCCCTTCGCCGGCCACCACAATTTGTTGACCCGGGAGCCGGCGTCGGCGGCGGGACCGGCCACGTCTAACGTCACCTGCTCGCCGTCGGCGTCGGACGTGACGATCGCCGCGGTGCCGCAGGTGCTGTCGGTGGTGCGGTACAGCGCATACGCCAGCGTCGCCCCGTCCGGGCTCAGACGGGCCACCGTGACCGGGCTGTTCGCGTCGGCCTGCCCCAGCGGCGCAGGCGCACCCGGACCGCGGACTGCGTACAACGTGTCCGGACCTCCGAAGCGGGACGGCGGCGACTCCACCCGCGCGACGATCGCGGTGCCGCCCCGGGCCACCAGCAGCCGCGGCTCACCCGGCCGTACCCTGGCCACCGGGGGCAGATCGACAATCTGTTGCAGTTCCGGCTGGGACGCCGGGTCGGCGAGATCCAGCCGCATCAACCTGTTCGGCTGCTCCCACCACACGATCACGCTCGCACCCGCGGTGCCCAGCGACGGACCGACCGTGACGTCGCGCGTGGTCGCCTTGCCCGTCGCCACCTCCAGCGTGACCACCTGTCCGTCGGTGGTGCGGGAGAACACGAACCTGTCGTCCTCGGTGGCGATCAGGTCGTTGGACGGGGCGAACGCGCCGGGCGCCGTCGCCGCCACCGTCGTGCCGTCGACGATCCCGAGCTCGTCGCCGGCCCGGTAGGCCAGCAGCGGACCCGTCCGATCCGGCGCCGGACTGGTCGTCGTCGGCTCGAACGGGGAGCGGGAGCTGGTGGGGGTCGTCGCCGTCGTGGTGCCCGGTGCGGGCTCCATGCCGGTGCATGCGGTCAGCACCGCCAGGAGGGTCAGCGCTGCGACGAGGATGGATGGGGTGCGGGGGTTTCTCTGCAGCATGTTCATAAGCGGTCTACACCCATGAAAGCTCACTGGGGCCGCCGGTGCCGCCCCAGGTATGGTGATTTTTTCCGGTCGGCCGGGGGAACGCGAGGCCACGACGATGACGTCGGTGGGCCGCCGGGGGAAGAAACAGTCGTAGATGTGGAGCAACGCTGTGAGCTTGAACACCATCGCTTTAGAGCTCGTGCCGCCCAATGTGGACCGGGGTCGCGAGCAGGCCATGGAGGACGCCGAAAAGGTGTTGCGCTGCTCGGCCGAAGCCGGACTGGCCGGCCGGATCCGGCACGTCATGATCCCCGGGATGATCGAGGAGGACGGCGACCGTCCCATCGAGATGAAGCCGAAGCTCGACGTCCTCGACTTCTGGAACATGATCCGACCCGAGCTGCCCGGCATCAAGGGGCTGTGCACCCAGGTCACCGCGTTCATGGACGAGTCCGCGCTGCAGAAGCGGCTGAGGTTGCTCGGGGAGAGCGGTTTCGAAGGCATCGCGTTCGTGGGAGTGCCCCGCACCCTCAACGACGGTGAGGGCACCGGCGTGGCCCCGACCGACGCGCTGTCGATCTTCGACGAGGTGGTCGACAACCGCGGGGTCATCCTTATCCCGACACGCGAGGGTGAGCACGGCCGGTTCAACTTCAAGTGCGACCGGGGCGCCACCTACGGCATGACCCAGCTGCTCTACTCGGATGCGATCGTCGGATTCCTCAAGGAGTTCGCCGAATCCACCGACCACCGGCCCGAGATCCTGCTGTCGTTCGGTTTCGTACCGAAAGTGGAGAGCCGGGTCGGCCTGATCAACTGGTTGATCCAGGACCCGGGCAACGCGGCCGTGGAGAAGGAGCAGGAGTTCGTCCGGACGCTGTCCGAGACCGACCCCGACGGACGGCGCAAGATGATGGTCGAGTTGTACAAGCGCGTCATCGACGGTGTGGCCGAGCTCGGGTTCCCGCTCAGCGTGCATTACGAGGCGACCTACGGGGTGAACACCGCCGCGTTCGAGACGTTGGCCGAGATGCTGGCCTACTGGGCGCCGGACACCGCTTCGCGCTGAGTTTTCCGCGCTGGTCGCGCGCACCCGCGCGCCGGGATGACGACCGCACGCCTATCGTTGCCGGAGTGCCCGATCCGTCCCCACTCGACGTGCGTGCGCTGCGTGCCCGCCTCGACGGTCTGACGATCAGCGACGCCGCGCGGCTGGAGCGGCGGCTGCGGCAGCTGCGCGAGCCCTCGGCCGAACAACTGCAGCGCCTCGCCGAGAAATTCACCGCCGGGGAGGCCCTGGTCGCCTCGCGGCTCGCCGCGGTACCGCAGATCACCTACCCGGATCTGCCCGTCAGCGAGCGTCGCGACGAGATCGCCGCGGCGATCGCGGCCAACCAGGTGGTGATCGTCGCCGGCGAGACCGGCTCCGGCAAGACCACCCAGCTGCCCAAGATCTGCCTCGAGCTCGGCCGCGGGATCCGCGGCACCATCGGCCACACCCAGCCGCGCCGGCTCGCCGCGCGCACGGTCGCGGCCCGCATCGCCGAGGAACTCGACACCCCGCTCGGGGACGCGGTCGGCTACACGGTGCGGTTCACCGACCAAGCCTCGGACCGGACCCTGGTCAAACTGATGACCGACGGGATCCTGCTCGCCGAGGTGCAACGGGACCGCAGGCTGCTGCGCTACGACACGCTGATCATCGACGAAGCACACGAGCGCAGCCTCAACATCGACTTCCTGCTCGGCTACCTTCGACAGTTGCTGCCCCGGCGGCCGGACCTGAAGGTGATCGTGACCTCGGCGACGATCGAGCCGCAGCGCTTCGCGCAGTTCTTCGGCGATGCGCCGATCGTGGAGGTCTCGGGACGCACCTATCCCGTCGAGATCCGTTACCGGCCACTGGAAGTCCCGGTCGCTGCGGACGATTCCGAGGATCCCGACGATCCCGACCACGAGGTGGTGCGCACCGAGCTGCGCGACCCGACCGAGGCGATCATCGACGCCGTCGCCGAGCTGGAGGCCGAGCCGCCCGGTGACGTGCTGGTGTTCCTGTCCGGTGAACGTGAGATCCGAGACACCGCAGAGGCTCTGCGGGCCGTGACCGACCCGGGCCACACGGAGGTGCTGCCGCTGTACGCAAGGCTACCCACGGCCGAGCAGCAGAAGGTGTTTGCACCCGGCCGGACCGCGCGGCGAATCGTGTTGGCCACCAATGTCGCCGAGACATCGTTGACGGTGCCAGGCATCCGCTACGTGGTCGATCCCGGAACCGCGCGGATCTCGCGGTACAGCCGTCGGACCAAGGTGCAGCGGCTGCCCATCGAGCCGATCTCGCAGGCGTCGGCGGCCCAGCGCGCCGGGCGCTCCGGTCGCACCGCGCCGGGGGTCTGCATCCGGCTGTACAGCGAGGAGGACTTCGAATCCCGGCCCCGCTACACCGATCCGGAGATCCTGCGCACCAATCTGGCCGCGGTAATCCTGCAGATGGCGGCGCTCGGCTTCGGCGACGTCGAGGGCTTCGGGTTTCTCGACCCGCCCGAGGCTCGCAGCATCCGCGACGGCGTCGCACTGCTGCAGGAACTCGGCGCGTTCGATCAGCAGGCCCACCTCACCGACATCGGACGCCGGCTGGCCCAGATCCCGGTCGACCCGCGTCTGGGCCGGATGATCCTGCAGGCCGACGCCGAGGGCTGTGTGCGCGAGATGCTGGTGCTGGCCGCGGCGCTGTCGATCCCGGACCCGCGGGAGCGGCCCGTCGACAAGGAGGAGGCGGCCCGGCAGAAACATGCCCGTTTCGCCGATCAGCATTCGGATTTCATCTCGTACCTGAATCTGTGGCGCTACCTGAGCGATCAGCGAAAAGAACGCTCCGGCAGCTCCTTTCGCCGGATGTGCCGCGACGAGTTCCTGCACTACCTGCGGATCCGGGAATGGCAGGACCTGGTCGGTCAGCTGCGCGGGATCTGCCGTGACATCGGCATCCGGGAGGGTGACGCCAGCGACGAGCCTGCCGACCCCGCGCGGGTGCACGCCGCGCTGACCGCCGGCCTGCTCTCGCACATCGGGATGCGTGACACCGACGGGCGCACCTACCAGGGTGCCCGCAACGCCCGGTTCGTGCTCGCCCCCGGTTCGGTGCTCAGCAAGCGCCCGCCGCGCTGGGTCGTGGTCGCCGACCTGGTCGAGACGAGCAGGTTGTTCGGCAGGACCGCGGCGCGTATCGAGCCGGAAGCGGTCGAGCGGGTGGCCGGACATCTGGTGCAGCGCAGCTACAGTGAGCCGCACTGGGACGCCGAGCGGGGTGCGGTGATGGCCTACGAGCGGGTCACCCTCTACGGCCTGCCGCTGGTGGCACGCCGCCGGGTCGGCTATGCGCAGGTCGATCCCGAGGTTGCGCGCGAACTGTTCATCCGGCACGCGCTGGTCGACGGTGACTGGCAGACCAAGCACCACTTCTTCCGCGACAACGCCAGGCTGCGTGAGGAGCTCGCCGCGCTGGAGGACCGTGCCCGCCGCCGCGACCTGCTGGCCGGCGACGACGAGATCTTCGCGTTCTACGACGCCCGCGTGCCCGCCGACGTGGTGTCGGCGCGGCACTTCGACGGGTGGTGGCGCAAGCAGCGGCACCGCACGCCGGATCTGCTCACCATGACCCGGGATGACCTGCTGCGCAACGAGGCCGGCGCCGAGCAGCCCGACGCCTGGCAGGCCGGGGACCTGTCGCTTCCGTTGACCTACCGGTACGAGCCGGGTGCAGCCGACGACGGCGTCACCGTGCATGTCCCGGTCGACGTGCTCGCGCGGCTCGGCGGCGATGACTTCGCCTGGCAGGTACCCGCGCTGCGCGAGGAATTGCTCACCGCTCTGATCAAATCGCTGCCCAAGGACCTGCGCCGCAACTTCGTCCCCGCGCCGGACACCGCCAAGGCGCTGCTCGCGTCGATCGGCCCCGACAGCGGGCCGCTACTCGATGCGGTGCAGCGCGAATTGCGGCGCCGCACCGGCATTCTCGTGCCGATCGACGCGTTCGACCTGGACAAGGTGCCGCCGCATCTGCGGGTCACGTTCGCCGTCGAGGACGCCCAGGGCGCCGTGGTGTCCCGCGGCAAGGACCTCGCGGAACTGCGCCGCGAGCTCGCCGCCCCCACCCGCCAGGCCGTCGCGGCCACCGTCGCCGCCGGGCTGGAGCGCACCGGGCTGCGGGACTGGCCGCAGGATCTGGCCGAACTGCCGCGGGTCGTCGAGAACCTAGGTGCTTCAGGGCATCTGGTGCGTGGTTACCCCGCGCTGGTGGATACCGGCGCCGCGGTGGACATCCGGGTCTTCGCCACGAAGGCCGAACAGGATGCCGCGATGCCGCACGGCAGCCGGCGGCTCTTGCTGCTCGCCGGCCCGTCGGTGGCCAAGAACGTCGAGCGCGGTCTGGATACCCGCACCCGGCTGATGCTGGGCGCCAACCCGGACGGCTCCCTGTCGGCGCTGATCGACGACTGTGCCGCAGCGGCCGCGCAGATCATCGTGCCCGTACCGGTGTGGACCAGAGAAGGATTCGCCGCTGCACGAAAACGGCTGACCGCCAACCTCGCGCAGACCACCGCCGATGTGGTGCGGCGGGTGGAGCGGGTGCTCTCGGCGCTGCACGAGGTCGAGGTCGCGCTGCCGTCGAAGCCGACGCCGATGCAGGCCGACGCCGTCGCCGACATCCGCGCGCAGCTGGCCGCTCTCGTGCCACCGGGATTCGTCGCGGCGACCGGCGCCGCGCGACTCGGGGACCTGGCCCGCTACCTGACCGCCATCGGTCGTCGGTTGGAGCGCCTGCCATCCGCTCCCGCCGCCGACCGGGAACGGATGGGTCGCGTCGCTGCGGTGCAGGCTGAGTACGACGCACTGCGGCAGGCGTTGTCGCCCGCGCGCGCGGCGGCGGCCGATGTGCGCGACATCGCCCGCATGATCGAGGAGCTGCGGGTGAGCCTGTGGGCGCAGCAGCTCGGCACCGCCCGGCCGGTCAGTGAACAGCGCATCTACCGGGCCATCGATGCGGTCAGCGTTGCCGGTTCCAGCTAGCCCAGCGAGGCGATCCGGGCGACCGTGAGGGCAGCGGTGAGCTGCAGCAGATCGGCGGGCCGGGCCAGACTCAGCCCGGTCAGTTCCTCCAGCCTGCGGACTCGCTGGGCGACGGTGTTCGGGTGCAGATGCAGCGCCTGCGCTGCCGCACGTCTGTCCAGGCCGTGTGTGAGAAGCACGCGGGCGGTGCGCAACAACTCCGTGGACCGGGCGCGGTCGTAGTCCGCCGCGCGACCGAGCACCGCGGTCGCGAACTCGCGCAGCCGGCCTGGGTCGTCGAGTTGCAGCAACAGGTGGTCGATGGTCGGTTCGTCGAGGTCGATCACCGCCGGGGCGCCGCGCTCCCCGGCAAGATCGAGGGCGCCGCGGACGGTGCGGAAGCAGCCGGGCAGTTCCCGCGCGGCGACCTGACGTGACACCGCGGCGGTCGGAGTCTCGGGAATCCTTGCCGAGCGCAGGAATTCGAGCAGCCTGCCGGCGGTCTGCACCGGAACCTCCGCGCCGGCGGGCCAGACCAAGACGAGGTCGCCGCGATGCAGAGCCACCAACGGGCGCGGTGTCACACCGGTGACGAAACGGTCTGCCGCCGCCAGAGTGCGTTCATCGGCCGGGCGCAGTGCGATCAGGCTCTGGGCACCGGACAGATCCCAGCCCAGGCGCCGGGCGCGGTCGAGCAACGCCGGTATGCCGGCCTCGTCGGCGCCGAGCAGGTCGGCGACCAACGACCCTCGGATCCGCTGCTCGACCTCGGCTGCGGTGCGTGCCCGCAACAGCTCGAGCGCGGTGACGACCGTGGCGTGCTCGACGGCGCGCATGTCGAGCCCGGACAGCTCAAAATCAGCCGCGGCCACGTGGATTCGCGCCACCGTGTCGCCGTCGAGGTTCACCTCGGCGACGACGTGGTCATCACCGCGTGGATCGAGCGCCGACCCGTTCACGTCGGCGAGTGGCTCGTCGTAGAGGTCCTCGATCAGCACGCCGCGGTCGAGGAGCTCCGACAACGCGGTGGCCACGCCGGACACGCCTTCGCCGCGCAGAGCGGTGGCTGTCAGCAGCGTGTGGATCTCCTCGGCGCGACGGAGTTCACGAATCGTCGCCTGTTCCTTCGCGCGCAGCTGTGCCGTGCCCAGCGCGATCGCGACCTGCGTGGCGAGTGTGGTCACCAGGGTGACTTCGGCGCGGTCGAAGCGATGGGGTGCGGCGCGGTAGCCGTTGAGGGCACCGACCACGGTCCCGGACCGCCGCAGCGGTACCGAGATCAGCGCGCGGTAGCCCTGCTCCTGGGCGACGCCACCCCAGGTGAAATCCGGCACCAGCTCGATGTCCTCGAGAGTGACCACCTCTCCGCTGCGGTAGGCGAGGCTGGTCGGCGCCTCGTGGTCGCCCCGGGCATCCACCAGAATCGGACGATTCGCGTTGACCTGGGCGATGTAGTCGGCGGAGAGGCCATACGAGCCTTCGATCGTGAGCGCCCGACCGCCGTCATCAGGGAGGAAGACCGCGCAGAAGTCGTAACCGAGCAGCGTGCACGCGGTGCGGGCCACGCGGCCGAGCACCTCGGCGACGGGCTCGTCGCCACCCACGGCTTCGCCGATCTCCGCGAGCGCGCTCAGCCAGTGCTCGAAGGGATCCGACCCATCTTGTGTGCGCGTGGACATGTTCATGAGCATAAGTGTGTGCTCTCAGACATTGCTGGGTGTAATCCCGAACCCGCATCGTAGGGGTCGTGATCGCCATCACAGAACCAGGAGGTCGACGGATGGATCTTTCGCTTCGCATCGGTGCGAGACGGGGCCGACGAATGGGCGGAGTCGCCCTCGGCATCCTCCTCGCTGCCCTGCTCACCGTCACCACGGCCTGCTCGGCGGGCCTGGGCGGGCCCGCGTCGTCCCGGTCCGCCCGCGACGGAGTCATCCGGTTCACCTTCGCGCCCGATCCGATCTGGGACTACATGCACGACACCGGCATCGTCGACGAGTGGCAGCGCGACACCGGCTACACGATCGAGACGAGCGCCACCTGGGACGAATTCGGCCTCTTCGCCGGTGGCCACGCCGACATCATCTCCACCGCGTCCTTCGAGGTGCCCGGCCTGGAGGAGCAGACGCAGCGCGAGACCGTGATCATCGGCAAGTACAACGCCGAGCGCAGCCGCATCCTGGTCCGTGCCGACGATCCGGCACAGTCCCTCGCCGACCTGAAGGGCAGACGCCTCGGGGTGTTCACCACCGTGTCCGGCACGCTGGTGTGGAGTGCCTTGGTCAAGCGTATGCACGACCTGACCGTCGTCGACGGCGACTTCGACGTGGTGGTCGCCGACATCCAGAACCTGTCGAACCTGCTGGCGCGTGGTGAGATCGACGCCTGCATCTGCTATCCGGACCTCTCGGCGCGCGAACTGCGGGACGGGTCGGTGCGGCCGCTGTATGACGGCAAGTCCTCAGCCGACCTGTTCGCCGAACTCGTCGCTCCGGGCCACGACGGCCCGATGGGGAACGTCTTCGTCGCCCGCAAGGACTGGGTCGACGACCACCCCGCAGAGGTGTCGGCCTTCCTCGACCTGTGGGACCGCGGCCTGTCCGAATGGCAACAACACCGCGACGAGATGATCGAGCGCTATCCCCAGCATTTCGCAGTCGCCACTGCTGAGGACGTCGAATTCATGAAAGCTTATGTGGCCGAGCATGACTGGGTCACCGAAGAGGTGCGATTCGATCCGCAGTGGGCGCAGGACGAGAGCTCCATCTTCGACCTGATGCGCGCCACCGATGTCATCGGAGACGAGGTCACCGACCCGCAGTTCCTGCCGACCGAAGGAGTCCAGAAGTGACCCAGACCGTCGCCCCGCCGGACACCCGGCCCGAACCGGCGCCGCCTGGCCGGCCCCGACCGCCGCGTCCTGCCCTTGCCCACCGGCGCTGGCTCGTCTCCGGTCTGGCGCTCCTGCTGGCCCTTGGCACATGGGCGGCGCTGGCCGCCTGGGTCGACGACCCGATCCTGCCGCGCCCGTCCGTGGTCGGCGAACAAGTCGTCGCGATCGTCGTCTCGGGCGAGGCGGTCACCAACTTCGCGACCAGCATCGCCAAGATCGCCGCCGGATTCGCGATCGCGATGGCCGGTGGGCTCGTCATCGGATTCCTCATGGGCCGTTCACGATTCATGACCTCGTACTTCTCGCTTCCGCTCTTCGTGCTCGGCAACATGCCCGGGCTGACATACGCGGTATTCGGGCTGCTGATCTTCGGGGTCGGCGCCGGCGGCCCGATCGTGGTGTCGGCGCTGGTGGCGCTTCCGTTCATCGCGATGAACGTCGCAGAGGGGGTGCGCTCGGTGGACGGCAACCTGCTCTCGATGTGCCGGGCCTTCGAGCGCAGCCGGTCCGACGTGCTGCGACACCTGTATCTGCCCGCGCTGACGACGTTCGTGTTCGCCGGTGTGCGGTACGGCTTCGCGATGGCGTGGAAGGTCGAGGCGCTCACCGAGGTGTTCGGCGCCAGCTCCGGCGTCGGGTTCATGATCCGCAAGGCCTACCAGGAGTTCCAGGTCGCCGACATGCTCGCCTGGACCGGGCTGTTCATCGTCGCGATGGTGCTGATCGAACGGGGCCTGGCCCACCTGGAAAACCGGTTCTTCGCCTGGCGGAAGGAAATCGCATGACCACCCAGACCCAGACCTGGCAGCGTCAGCTGCGCGGGCAGGCCGGCTCTGTCACGGCCGTCGTCGCCGCGGTGCTCAGCATCCTGGCGGCCTGGCAGCTCGCCGTCGCCGTCGGCAACCGGGTGCCGTCGATCGGCGACAGCGTTGCCCGGCTCGGCAGCGAAGCGGCAGCCGGTGAGCTGTGGCACAACCTGGCGCTGAGCATGAACCGGTTCGCACTGGGCCTCGCGCTCGCACTCGTCGTGGGCGCCGCCCTCGGCGTGATGATGGGGCTGTCTCGCGTGGCCGATCTGGCGCTGTCCGACCTGACCGCCGCGGCACTGGCGATCCCCGCCGTCATCTGGGCGTTGCTGACCACGATGTGGTTCGGTTTCGGCTGGCTGACCCCGGTGGTCACGGTGTTCCTGTCCGGGCTGCCGTTCGTCGTCGTCAACATCGCCAAGGCCACCCGGGCGGTGCCCGCCGACCTGGTGCTGATGGCCCGCTCGTTCGGGGTGCCGCATCGCCGCGTCCTGCGCGAGATCGTCGTTCCCGCCGTCGCCGGATCAACCATCGCCGCAGTGCGATTCGCGATCATGAGCGCCTGGAACGGGCTCCTGCTGGCCGAGTGGTTCGGTGCCACCTCGGGCGTCGGCTGGCGGGCCCGCTACTGGTACGACGCCAACCAGCTCGACGGCTTCCTCGCCTGGGTGCTGGTGTTCATCCTGCTGCTGGTCGTCGCCGACCTGCTGATCCTGGGCCCCATCGAGCGCTTCGCCACCCGCTGGCGCACCGTCTAGAAAGCGAGAAATCATGGCTTCCATCGAAATTCAGAGTCTCGTCAAGGAGTTCACGGACCGCCGCGGTGCGGTCACGCGCGTCATCGACGGCGTCGACCTCACCATCTCGGGCGAGACCTTCGTCTCGGTCGTCGGCCCCTCCGGCAGCGGCAAGACCACGCTGCTCAACATCGTGTCCGACATCGAGACCCACACTGCCGGACAGGTCCGGCTCCGTGCCGGATCCCGAGATGCCCGGGTGGGCTACGTGTTCCAGGATCCGCGCCTGCTGCCGTGGCGCACGGTGATGGCCAACCTGGCCTTCGTCCAGCATGAGCGGGCCGGCTGGCAGGAGCGAGCCCGCCACTACCTCGACCTCGTCGGGCTCGGACACTGCGCCGACCGCTTCCCGGCCCAGCTGTCCGGTGGGCAGCAGCAGCGCATCGGTATCGCCCGCGCGTTCGCCGTCGAACCCGACGTGCTGCTGATGGACGAACCGTTCAGCCACCTCGACGCGATGACCTCGCGCACGCTGCGCGAGCACCTGGAGCGCATCTGGCTGGAGTCGCGGCGCACCGTCATGTTCGTCACCCACGACGTGACCGAGGCCGTGCAGCTGTCCGACCGCATCGTCGTGCTCGAACCCGGTGGCCGCATCCACGAGATCATCGATGTCGACCTGCCGCGGCCGCGTCGCGCGTCCGATCCGGCCGTGGCCGTGCTGCAGGCCGAGATCCTGGCTCGCTTCGAAGCTCTCGAGTCCAAGGTCGCCGCGGTATGAGCGTCCGGTCCGGCCCTATCGACGTCCACGCCCACTGGCTGCCGCGGGACCTGTTCGGCCTTGCTCCCGGCTCTCCGGTGCCCCCGCTCGGAGACCGCGGCGGGCAGCTGCACCTGGGCGAGCTGCCGCTGTCGATCGAAACCGACGCGATGAGCGACATCGGGCGCGTCCTCGCCGACACGGACGCCGCGGGTCTGGGTGCTCGTGTGTTGTCCGCGCCGCCGTTCGCGTTTCCGGTCGTCGACCACGCCGAGGTCGACGCGTTCGTCGGCGCCTACAACCAGGAGCTGGAGAGGGTGTGCCGCGACAGCGGCGGACGCCTGCTCGGCCTCGGCCTGGTGTCGCTGCACCAGCCCGAGTCGGCGCGTAAACAGATTGCGGCGCTGGCTTCCTCGGGCATCACACCGGGCATCGCGGTGCCTCCACTGCTGGGCGCCACCTCGTTCGACGCGGCCCCGATGCGGGACATCCTCGTGGCGGCCGCCGAGTACGGGCTGGCCGTGCTGGTACACCCGATGCAGCTCGCGCGGCCGGAATGGTCCTCCTACTACCTGGCCAACCTCATCGGAAACCCGGTCGAGACCGCCACCGCCGCTGCGGCCCTGACCCTCGGCGGAGTGCTCGACGAGATCGACGGTCTGCGCGTCTGCCTGGTGCACGGCGGCGGCTGTGCACCTGCCCTGGTCGGACGCTGGCAGCACGGGTGGCAGCAGCGGGCCGACGTCCGGTCGGCAGGCTCACGGGCTCCCCGCGACGCGTTCACCGACCTGTGGTTCGACACGCTGACCCACGACGTGCCCTCCCTCGGACTGCTTGCTGCACAAGCTGATCCGTCACACCTGATGTGCGGCAGCGACTATCCGTTCGACATGGGCACCGACAGGCCCCTGGCGCTACCGCACGCGGCGGGCATCGACGACGCCGCGTTGGAATCCAACGCCCGGGCCTTCCTCGGGCTGACCACAGGAGAACGACATGATTGATTGGAGCGGCCACCGGGCGATCGTCGTCGGTGGTTCCATCGGCGGTCTGACCACCGCGCTGCTGCTGCGGCGCCTCGGCTTCGACGTCGCGGTCTTCGAACGCACCCCCAGCAACCTCGACGGCCGCGGCGGTGGGATCGTGCTGCAACCGGACACGCTGCGCTGGTTCGTCGAGTGCAGCCAGCAGCATCCCGAGACCGTGAGTACATCAACGCATTTCGTGCAGTATCTGGGTGACGACAACTCGGTGATCCATCGCGAGGCGGCACCGTGGAGCTATACCTCCTGGGGCACCTTCTACCGCGCGCTGCTGGCGGACTTCGGCCCCGACGCCTACAACCTGGGCGAGTACGCCGCCGGCTTCGACCAGGACGCCGACGGCGTGGACGTGAGATTCACCTCCGGACGGCGGGAGCGCGCCGAGCTCGTGGTGTTCGCCGACGGCATCACCTCGCCGAGCCGGCGCCGCATCTCGCCGGAGTCCCGGCTGGAGTACTCGGGCTACGTGGGCTGGCGCGGCACCGTGCCCGAAGGTCAGGTGTCCCCCGAAACGTTCGAGTTGCTCAAGGATTCGATCAGCTACAGCCTGGGGCCCCAGACCCACATCAATGTCTATCCGATACCGTCTCCCAACGGCGGGCTCCGCCCAGGCGAGCGGCTGTTGAACTACGTGTGGTACCGCAACGTCGCGCAAGGGTACGAGCTCGACGAGTTGATGACCGACAAGCGTGGCTTCATCGCGGGTGTCTCGCTGCACCCGGGACAGGTGCAAGACCGCTTCGTCGACGAGATGCGCTCGGTGGCAGCCGAAGTGCTGGCTCCGGCGGCAGCCGAGGTGGTGGTACGCACCGAGCAGCCCTACCTGCAGGCGGTGTACGACGTCGGCGCCCGTCAGATGGCGCTGGGGCGAGTCGCACTCGTCGGCGACGCCGCCAGCGCGGCCCGGCCGCATGCCGCGGCCGGCACCGCGAAGGCGGCCGCGAACGCATGGGCGTTGCACGACGCCCTGGCCGACAGTGCCGATATCGCCGAGGCTCTCGCCAAGTGGGAACCCGGCCAACTCGAGCTCGCGCAGCGGTTGCTGCGCCGGGTCAAGGAAATGGGCACGCGGTCCCAGGTCACCGGCACCTGGGTACCCGGCCACCCCGACAACCGGTTCGGCCTGTACGGGCCGGGCCACTAGACCGAAAGGCACACGATGACAAGCACACACGACCATCTGACCGACGCCCCGCTGGCGGGCACCCTGATCGGCACCGATTTCGAGGGCTGGACCGAGGAACTGCGCGCCGAGTTCGAGACCCACTCGCACGACGGGCATGTCGGCTCCCGGCTGCTCAGCGAGAACGAGCGGGTACGGGTGTGGGAGATCCGGCTGGCTCCGGGGCAGCGCTGGCACGCCCACCGCCACGTGCTGGACTACTTCTGGACCGCGGTCAACGCCGGCCGCAGCAGGCAACACACGTCGGACGGCACGACGCGCGACGTGTCCTACAACGCCGGCGAGACACGGCATTTCATGTTCGCCGAAGGCGAGTACCTGCTGCACGACATCGAGAACGTCGGGGATGACGAGCTGGTGTTCACGACCGTGGAGCACCTCGACTCGGCGAACGCGCCGCTGGATCTCTAGGGACTGATCGCCGGACTGCTCGGATCGATCAGGATCTTCGCGTGCGCCTCCGGGTCGGCCAGCGCGTTGAACGCCGCGGCCACGCCGCCGAGTCCGACCGTCCCGGTCACCAGCGGCGTCGCATCGAGCTTGCCGTCGGCGAGCATGTGCAGGGTGTCCCGGAATTCGATGGGCGTGTAACCGAACACGAACCGCAGGTCGATCTCCTTGCCGATCGCCATCGCGGGGCGCAGCTTGTCGTCACCCATGCAGACGCCGACCACCACCACCCGCGAGGCCAGCGGCGCGGCGCCGATCACCCCGTCGATCATGCCGGGCACCCCGACGCACTCGAAGATCACCGGCCGCTTCGGCGCTGTCCCGCCCAGCCGGTCGGCGACGCGGTACACGTGCGCCCAGCCGGGGATCCTGCGCAGCTTCTCCATCGAGCCGACACCGAGTTCGTAGAGCGCGGGCAGTTCGGTCAGGCCGCGCTGTTTGGCCGGCACCGCGTCGTACGGGGACTCCTCGGCCGGGTCGACGACGACGTCGGCGCCGCACCGGGTAGCCAGCGCGCGTCGGCCCGGGGAGAAGTCACTGGCGACGATGGTGTGCACGCCGCGCGCCTTCAGGTGGCAGATCACCGCCAGCCCCACCGGTCCGCAGCCCAGCACGATCGCGACGTCCTTGGCGGTGACGTCACTGCGGCGCACCGCGTGGTAGGCCACCGCCATCGGCTCGGTAAGGGCGGCGACCGCGGAGTCGAGGCCGTTGGGCACCACGAACGTCAGCGCCGCCTCGGCGAGCACCTGCTCCGCGTAGCCGCCGGGAGCCTTCGGCGACAGACCGGTCAGATGCACGCCGCCGTCGGCGCGCACCAGCGGAAACGACACCACCGTCGTACCCGGGGAGAATTCCTTGCCCGCCTTGCGGCCCCGCTCGGCGACCACCCCGCAGAACTCGTGGCCCATCACCACCGGGGTGTCGCTGCGCGCGAAGTCGCGATAGCCGCCCTCGGCCATCACCTCGGTGAGTTCGTCGGCGTGATCCTTGGCGTGCAGGTCCGATCCGCAGATCCCGCACCGCAGCACGTCGAGCACCAGCTGGCCCTCGGCGGGCTGTGGGGAGGGCAGGTCGACGACCTCCAAAGTCCCGTGCACACAGCTGACCGCTTTCATTCCGCCATCGTCGCACGGTAGAACGGCGATATGACTCCCTCTTCGCAAAGGACCGCGTCGCAGTTGTGGGCCGGGATGATCCTGGTCGTGGTGGCCGGCACCGTCTCGCCCGTCGCGCACGCCGAGCCGGCCGTGCCGGTGGTCGAGCCGGTCGTGCTGGAGGAGATGCCGCACGACGCGCAGGCTTTCACCCAGGGATTCGAGATCAGCGGGCCGGTCCTCTACGAGGGCACCGGGCTGGCCGGGGAGTCGCAGCTGCGCACCCTCGACCCCGACACCGGTGAGGTGACCCGCGCGGTCGACATCCCGGGCGACTACTTCGGGGAGGGCATCACCGTGGTCGGGGACCGGATCTGGCAGCTGACCTACCGCGACGGCGTGGCCGTCGAATGGGACAAGGCCGACCTGACCCCGGTGCGGGAGGTCCCGTTGTCCGGGGAGGGATGGGGGCTCTGTTACGACGGCGAGCGGTTGATCCGCAGCGACGGAAGCAACCGGCTGACGTTCCACGATGCCGCCGGCTTCGCCGAGACCGGCGGTGTCGACGTCACCCGCGACGACCGTGCCCTCAACGGGCTCAACGAGCTGGAGTGCGTCGACGGCCGGGTGTGGGCCAACCTGTGGCCGTCGGACAACATCGTGCGGATCGACCCGGAGAGCGGCGCGGTGGACCTCGTCGTCAACGCCGCCGGGCTGCGCGCCCGCGGCATCCCGCCCAGCGCCCAGGTACTCAACGGCATCGCCCACGTCGCCGGTGACGAATTCCTGCTGACCGGCAAAGACTGGCCGACGACGTTCCGGGTCCGGTTAGGGTGACCGCTGTGGGCAAGGCGCGCTCGTTGACGATCGTCGCGGTGGCCTATGTCCTGGCTGTCGGTGTCGGGGCGGCGTGGCTGGTGTGGGGCCCGGCCACCGGCCGTCTGTGGCTCGACACGCTGATCGCCGACGTCCTGGCCACCCTGGTGGTGTTCGGATTCAGCCGCGCCTACCGCAATTCCAGCTTCTACGACGCCTACTGGAGCGTCATCCCGCCGCTGCTGCTGGTCTACTGGTGGAGCCAGGGCGACGGCGACGCCCTGCGGTGCTGGCTGGTCGCGGTGCTCGTGCTGGTGTGGGCGGTGCGCTTGACCGGCAACTGGATATACGCGTTTCCCGGGCTGCACCACGAGGATTGGCGCTACCCGATGTTCCGGTCGCGGGCCGGCCGGTGGGAGTTTCTCGCCGACCTCGGCGCGATTCACCTGATCCCGACGCTTCAGGTGTTCCTCGGGATGGTGCCGGTCTACGTCGCGGTCACCACACCCGGTCGCGGGCTGGTGTGGCTCAGCGTGGTCGCATTCGTCGTCGGGATGGCGGCGGTGGCAGTCGAGTTCGTCGCCGACGTGCAGATGCACCGATTCGTCCGCGACCGGCGCCCGGGTGAGGTGATGGACCGCGGGTTGTGGGGCTGGTCGCGGCATCCCAACTACTTCGGCGAGTTCGGATTCTGGTTCGCTCTGGCGCTTTTCGGGCTCGCTGCGGCGCCGGGGGCCTGGTGGCTGTTCGTGGGTGCGGCGGCGATGCTGGCCATGTTCCTCGGCGCCAGCATCCCGATGATGGAGACCCGAAGCCTCGAGCGTAGGCCCGGTTACCAGGCCGTCATCGACCGGGTGTCGCGGTTCGTGCCCCGCCCGCCGGCGAAGGTGAGTGCGTGAAGCGGGTCGTCATCGCCGGGCTGGGCGACACCGGCGTCCTCACCGCGATCAAGCTGGCCCGCCACGCCCAGGTGGTCGGTATCTCCGCCAAACCGGGGCTGGTGAGCGGCCAGGAGCTGGGCTGGCGGCTGGCCCGGCCCGACGACTGGGCCCGGTACAACTGGATCCCGTTCGGCCGCTTCCGCGGCCTCGACGGCGTGCGCACGGTGCACGGCACCCTGACCGGTGTGGATCTCGAATCCCGCTGTGTGCTGGTCGAACTCGCCGACGGATCGGCGACCCAGGTGCCCTACGACGCGCTCGTCATCGCCACCGGCGTGACCAACGGGTTCTGGCGCAGGCCGACCCTGCAGGACGCGGCGCAGGTCGGCGCCGACCTGCGCGACCCGCACGACCGCCTCGCCGCCGCAGGGTCGGTGATCGTCGTCGGCGGCGGCGCCGCGGCCGTCAGCAGCGCCGCCCAGATCGCCACCGCGTGGCCGGGCAAGCCCGTCGACCTGTACTACCCGGGCGAGCGGGCACTCGTCGGTCATCACCCCCGTACGTGGAACTCGGTGCGGCGCAGGCTGATCGACGCCGGAGTGCGGCTGCACCCTGGCCATCGTGCGGTGCTGGACCCCACGTTCGCCGCCGCTGAACTGACCAGCGGGACCGTGCGGTGGAGCACCGGCCAGCCACCCGCGTCCGCCGATGCCGTGCTGTGGGCGATCGGCCGCGTCACGCCCAACACCGGGTGGCTGCCCGCTGAGCTGCTCGACGAGCGCGGGTTCGTGCGCGTGACCCCGACGCTCCAGGTGCCCGGCCACCCCGAGGTGTTCGCCATCGGTGACGTGGCCGCGACTGATCCGCTGCGCAGCTCGGCCCGCAACCGCGCCGACGGACTGCTCGCCCGCAATGTGCGCGCCTCGTTCACCGGCAGGGCGTTGCGGGACTACCGCGCGCCCACCCGGCGATGGGGTTCGGTGTTGGGCATCCAGCCC
Organism: Mycobacterium sp. SMC-8; assembly: GCF_025263565.1. Lineage (NCBI taxonomy): Bacteria > Bacillati > Actinomycetota > Actinomycetes > Mycobacteriales > Mycobacteriaceae > Mycobacterium > Mycobacterium sp. SMC-8. Next base: position 1,265,657 of record NZ_CP079865.1, on the reverse strand, counting down.
GACGGTCTCGAGGTGTTCACGCCCAACGGCAGGGCGTTCCGGTTTCCGGCGTGGTCGTTCGAGCGGGTGCTGATGCCCTGGATCGTGCGGTGGGGGATCTACCGCGGAATCAGATCCGCGGCATCTCGGCGTTGATCCGGTCCAGCAGCTGGGGATAGCGTTTGGCCTCGCGGTGAGGCCCTGGCTTGCCGCTGCTGACCACCGCCACCGACAGCGCCCGCTGCGGGTCGGCCCACACCGCGATGTCGGTGAGCCCGGTGTGTCCGAACGCGCCTGCGGCGTCCCGGCCGAATGGACCGAATCGCTTGGAGCCCAACATGTAGCCAGTGCCCCACCGCATCGGCGCCAGGCCGGTGGCCAGATCCGGCCGTAACCGGCGCGCCTCTCGGGTGGCCGCATACAGCGTCTCCGGCGAGAGGATCCGTACTCCGTCGAGTTCTGCACCGCGGCAGAGGATTTCGGCAAATCGGGACAGTTCGTTGGCGTTGGACACGGTGTTCGACGACGGGATGACGCCGGTCAGGAACTCACGCGTGTTGGAGAACGGGATGATCTGCTGCGGGGTGCCGCCCACCGCCGCCTTGAACGCCTTGGCGATCGGGGCAGGCAGCGGCCTGCCGGTCACGTGGCTGGGTGCGACCAGCGGAACGTCTTGTGGGGCAACGCCGTAGTTGGTCCATCTGAAGCCCAGCGGGTCGAGGATCTGCTCGGCCAGGATGTCGCGGATACTGCGGCCGGTGGCCGCGGAGATGATCTCGCGCATCAGCGGTCCCCACGTCACGCCGTGGTAGATGTGGACCAGCCCCGGCCGATACACCGGCTTCATCCGGCTCAGCATCTCCCGCGCGTACTCGCTGTCGTCCATGCGCTTGAGGTCGGGCTTCGGCCCCGTCGCGAACGGGATGCCGGCGCTGTGGGTGAGCACGTGCCGGATCGTGGTGCGGTCCTTGCCGTGGCTCGTGTACGTCGGCAGATAGTCACACACCCGGTCCTCCAGCGAGAACGCCCCGCGCTCGACGAGCATGTGCGTCACCGTCGTGGTGATCGCCTTGGCCGCCGAGTAGACACAGAACGGGGTGTCGGTGCGGACCGGGACGTCCTCCCAGGCGTAGCCGATGGCACGGTCGAGGATCACCCGGCCCTCGCGGCGCAGGCACACCTGGATTGCCGGCTGCATCCCGGCGCGGTACCAGTGCACCGCCGCCTGCCAGATCCGCTCGACGGCGTCCTCCAGGCCGGCGTTGTCCTCGGCTCCGATCGAGGTGACCGCGCGATCGCTCAGCGCGGGCCTCCGGAGAACATGCCGCTGCCGATCGCCTGCGTGAGCTGACCCAGCAGCTCGCCGGGGCCGGGCTGCGGAGGCATCGGGGCGTTGGTGAGCTGCCAGGCCTGGCAGTCGCTGGTGGTGAAGGTCGTGTCGGTCGGCAGGATCTGCACGAACGACGGCTTCTTGGTCAGCCGGTTGTCGAGCATCTCCTCGCCGGCAGCACGCTTCCAGTAACAGGCGCCACCGTCGACCGGTCCGGCCGACTGATACACGCCCGGCACGATCTCGGTGCCGACGGTGTACGTGCCGTCAGCGTCGATCGTTGTCTTCGGTGCCTCGGCGGGTTGGGTGTCGGCGGGTTGTGCACCGGCCGTCGGTGCGGCCGCGCCCCAGCCGGCGATCACCGCCGCGGCCATCACGGCTACCTTCGTCAGCCTCATAGGAAGTCAGTCTAAGCGTTGCGGCGGCGGGGGAGAACCCGCCGCCGCAACGTCCGCAACGTTGTGGTGTAGATCAGCCGGCCATGAACGTGTCGTAGGCCGACTGCAGATCCGCCGGCAGCACGCCCACGTTGCAGTTGCGCTGCGTGTCGCCGATCGGGGCGAGGATGCCGCGCAGGTCGTAGTACTCCGCCGGGTTGGCGGTGAAATAGCCCCGCAGGTTGGCCTCGGCCTCGGGCCGCGGCTGGTTCATCGCCGCGGTCACGGCCTGGTTCGCGCCCGGGTGGGTGTCGAGGTACTGCCGCGCCTGCGCGGTGACCGAGCTGACGGTCCCGGTGAGCGAGCTCGCGGTGCACTGGGCCGGCTGCGCCCCCGCCATCGGTGCCGCCACGGTTGCTGCGGCCACGCCGCCGAGCAGACATGCGGCCGAGACGCCGGCCACGGCGCGCCGACGGGCGCGCACGGTAAAACCATTGAGATTCATGATTGGTTGGTCCTTCGCATTGTGAATCGGTTGCTGCTTCCCCCGGCTGAGATCCAAGGTAGCCGAATCCTGAAGTGGTCAAACGTAACTCGTCGGCGCCGACGACCGCCTGGGCCGAGCGTTACAGGGTGCGGGCGTGACGTTGACCTCAATTCCGGGGTGTAACCGGCCCGACGATCCCCGCTGCGGTTTCCAAACCATGAAACTTCTCAGAATTCGCCGGGTTTGCTTAAGTGATCGTGATCTGGGTCGTCACCGAATCGTTACCGAGCAAAAGCCGCGGGCAGGCGAGATAAGTTGGTGATCGTGAAACTGGACCTGCTGACACCCGGCATCGAGGTCGGGCTCGTCACCACCGACCCGGGCCCGATGGTCGCCTTCTACGAGGGATTCCTCGAACTTGAGCCCCAAGGCGACATCGAGTTCGACGGGGGCTCACAGCGGCGCTACTCACTCGGGGGCAGCGTGCTCAAACTCGTCACCTACACGACGGCGCCCGCTGCTCCCGCCGCACCCGGCGGCGGCCGCGCGCAGGCGGGTCTGCGGTACTTCACGATCGGGGTGAACGGTCTACGCGCCGTCGCCGACGCGTTCGCCGCATCCGAATACGAAGTGGTGGAGCCGCTCACCGAGTATGCGCCGGTGCCCGGCATGGGCTGGATGTTCGTCGCCGACCCCGACGGCAACCACATCGAGTTGTTCGGGACGCTCTGACATGGGTTACCCCTACCCGTCCGGCACCCCCGCGCAGGCCCCGACGTGCTACCGGCATCCCGACCGTCAGACCTACGTCCGCTGCACCCGCTGCAACCGATTCATCTGCCCGGAATGCATGCACAGCGCCGCTGTCGGCCATCAGTGCGCCGACTGCGTCGGCGAGGGCGCCCGGTCCGTCCGACCGGTCACCAACGCCGTCGGTGCCCGCGCGCCGCGGTCGACGACGCCGCTGGTCACCTACGTGCTGATCGGCGTCAACCTGCTGATGTTCGCACTGCAGATGGCGTCTCCGGAGCTCGAACGCGCCCTCGGGCTGTGGCCGCCCGCCGCCGCCGACGGTGAGCTGTACCGGCTGCTGACCTCGGCGTTCCTGCACTTCAGCCTCACCCACATCGCGTTCAACATGCTGGCGCTGTATTTCGTCGGCCCGCCGCTGGAGTTCGCGCTCGGGCGGCTGCGGTTCGTCGCGCTCTATCTGCTCAGCGCGCTGGGCGGCTCGGTGCTGGTGTACCTGCTCACGTTCAACGCGCTCACCGCCGGCGCGTCCGGGGCGGTTTTCGGATTGTTCGGTGCGACGTTCGTGGTGGGCCGCAAGCTGAACATGGACGTGCGGTCGGTCGTCGCGATCATCGTGCTGAACCTCGCGTTCACGTTTCTGATCCCGCTGTTCACCTCGCAGAACATCAGCTGGCAGGGCCATGTCGGCGGGCTGGTGACCGGTGCGGTGGTGGCCGCGGCCTTCGTCTACGCCCCGCGCGGGCAGCGCAACCTGGTGCAGGGCGCTGCGGCCGCCGGGTTGCTGGTGCTGTTCGTCGCGCTGGTCGTGTGGCGCACTGCCGAGTTGCAGAGCATGCTCGGACTGAGCTGAATGGGTATGGGGGGGAGATGCTCGGCCTACCGGACCGCATCCGCGCATGTCTGTTCGATCTCGACGGCGTGCTCACCGACACCGCCAGCGTGCACCGCCGCGCCTGGAAGGCGATGTTCGACGAGTACCTGCGCAGCCGTGCCGAACACGGCGTGCCCTACGTTCCCTTCGATGCGGGTGCGGACTACGAGCGCTACGTCGACGGCAAACCGCGCCTGGACGGGGTCCGCTCGTTCTTGGAAAGCCGCGGCATCGTCTCCGACGCCCAGACCGTGTCGCACTTGGGCGACCGAAAGAACCGGATGTTCAACCAGAGCCTGCACAGCGACGGGGTCACCGTGTTCGACGGGTCGCGGCGGTATCTGCAGGCGGCCACCGACGCCGGGTTGCGGCGCGCGGTGGTGTCGTCGAGCGCCAACACTCGCGACGTACTCGAGCTCACCGGACTGGACGTCTACATCGAGGAGCGTGTCGACGGCGTGACGCTGCGTGAGGAGAACCTGCCCGGCAAACCGGCCCCTGACTCGTTCCTGCGAGCCGCGGAACTGCTCGGCGTGTCCCCGGCGGACGCGGCCGTCTTCGAGGATGCGCTGTCCGGGGTGGCCGCCGGGCGCGCCGGTGATTTCGGCCTGGTGGTCGGCGTCGACCGGACCGGACAGGCCGAGGCCCTGCGGCGCAACGGCGCCGACACCGTCGTCACCGACCTCGGGGAGCTGCTCTGAGCATGATGATCACCGACGACGCGTTTCCGGTGGAACCCTGGCAGGTCCGGGAGACCCAGCTGAGGGTGGATCTGCTTGCGCAGACCGAATCGCTGTTCGCGTTGTCCAACGGGCACATCGGGCTGCGCGGCAATCTCGACGAGGGGGAGCCTCACGCGCTGCCCGGCACCTACCTGAACGGGTTCTACGAGACCAGGCCGCTGCCGTACGCGGAGGCGGGGTTCGGCTATCCGGAGGACGGCCAGTCCATCGTCGACGTCACCAACGGCAAGCTGATCCGGCTGCTGGTCGACGACGAACCGTTCGACGTCCGGTACGGCGACGTGCACGCCCACGAACGGACTTTGGATCTTCGGGCCGGCACCCTGACCCGCACGGCGGACTGGACCACACCGTCCGGCAAGCGGGTCAAGGTGCACTCGACCCGGCTGGTCTCGCTGTCCCAGCGCAGCCTGGCCGCTATCGAGTACATCGTCGAAGCCGTCGACGATGTGTTGCTGACCGTGCAGTCGGAGCTGGTCGCCAACGAGGACCTGCCTTCGCCGTCGGGCGATCCCAGGGTCGCCGCGGTGCTGACGAAGCCGCTGGAGGCGGTGCAGCACGAGATCAGCGAGCGCGGGGCACTGCTGATCCACCGGACCCGCTCGAGCGGGTTGACGATGGCCGCGGCGATGGACCACGTCATCGAGGGCGAAGGCCGGGTGGACGTCAGCGGTGACTCCGGCGACGACTGGGCGCGCACCACGGTGGTGACCGAACTGCGCGCCGGTCAGCGTTTGCGCCTGGTGAAGTACCTGGCCTACGGATGGTCCAGCCTGCGCTCGTGCCCGGCGCTGCGCGACCAGGTCGCCGCGGCGATCGCGGGCGCCCGGTACACCGGCTGGTCGGGTCTTCTGCAGTCACAGCGCGAATACCTGGCCGAGTTCTGGGACAGCGCGGACGTCGAGGTCGACGGTGACGCCGACAGCCAGCAGGCCGTGCGCTTCGGGCTGTTCCACGTGCTGCAGGCCAGCGCCCGCGCCGAGCGGCGCGCGATCGCGGGCAAGGGACTGACCGGAACCGGCTACGACGGCCACGCCTTCTGGGACACCGAGGGGTTCGTGCTGCCGGTGCTGACCTACACCGCCCCGCGCGCCGCCGCCGACGCGCTGCGGTGGCGGGCGTCGACGCTGGAGCTGGCGCGGGAGCGCGCCAAGGAACTGGACCTGAGCGGCGCGAGTTTCCCGTGGCGCACCATCCACGGCGAGGAATGCTCGGCGTACTGGCCGGCGGGTACCGCCGGTTTCCACGTCAACGCCGACATCGCGATGGCTTTCGACCGCTACCGGGTGGTGACCGGCGACGAGTCGCTCGAATCCGATTGCGGCCTGGTCGTTCTCGTCGAAACCGCCCGGCTGTGGGCCTCGCTCGGCCACCACGACCGATACGGTCGGTGGCGCATCGACGGGGTCACCGGGCCCGACGAATACACCGCGGTGGTGCGGGACAATGTGTTCACCAACCTGATGGCCGCCGCGAACCTGCGCGTCGCGGCCGACGCCTGCACCCGGCACCCCGACGGTGCGCGCGACCTCGGTGTCGACAACGAGGAGACGGCCGCCTGGCGTGACGCCGCCGACGCGGTGCACATCCCCTACGACGAGGAGCTCGGCGTGCACCCGCAGTGCGAGGGGTTCACCACGCTGCGGGAGTGGGACTTCCAGTCCAACACGAAATACCCGCTCCTGTTGCATGAACCGTACGTCCGGCTCTATCCGGCCCAGGTGATCAAGCAGGCCGATCTGGTGCTGGCCATGCAGTGGCAGAGCCATGCGTTCACCCCCGAGCAGAAGGCCCGCAACGTCGACTATTACGAGCGGCGCACCACCAGGGACTCGTCGCTGTCGGCATGCACTCAGGCGGTGATGTGCGCCGAGGTCGGGCATCTGGAACTGGCCCACGACTATGCGTACGAGGCGGCACTGATCGATCTGCGTGACCTGCACAACAACACCGGCGACGGGCTGCACCTGGCGTCGCTGGCCGGCAGCTGGACCGCGCTCGTCGTCGGGTTCGGCGGGCTGCGCGACGACGAGGGCGTACTGGCACTCGACCCGCACCTGCCCGGCGGCATCTCCCGGCTGTGTTTCCGGTTGCGCTGGCGCGGTTTTCGCGTGACCGTGGCAGCCGACCACGAGTCGGTCACCTACACGCTGCGGGACGGTCCGCGGGGGGCGCTGACCATCCGGCATGCCGGTGAGCCGTTGGAACTGACCACCCGGGAACCGACCAGGGTGGCGGTGCGGCCGCTGGTCCCGTTGCTGCCGCCGCCGTCGCAGCCGCCCGGGCGGGAGCCGCTGCACCGGCGGGCACGGATCGCCGATCGATAGGCCCCATCATGGGTTTCGCGGTGGAGGAGGCGCTCGACGAGCTGTACTGCGCTGCGCCCGGCGAGTTCACCCGAGTACGCACCCGGCTCGCCGCCGCGGCGAAGAAGAGCGGTGACGCCGATGCGGCACGGCGCATCGGCGACAGCCGGAAGCCGACGACGGCCGCGTGGGTGGTCAACACGCTGGTGATCGGCGGGACGGCCAGATCCGCTCTGACGCGGCCGCCGCGGTGCGGGCCGCGAAGCGCTAAGTTGCCAACAGCGCCGCGTCGAACGTGATGCGGTAAGCGAAATGCTGAGCGCCACGCTTAAATTCGGGAGTTCGACATGGAGACCGACATCCGCCGGGTGGTGACCGGCGCGTCCATCGGTAATGCCGTCGAGTGGTTCGACTTCGCCATCTACGGCTTCCTGGCGACGTTCATCGCCGCGCACTTCTTCCCCGCCGGCAACGACACCGCCGCGCTGCTCAACACCTTCGCGATCTTCGCCGCGGCGTTCTTCATGCGTCCGCTCGGCGGATTCTTCTTCGGGCCGCTCGGCGACCGCATCGGCCGCCAGAAGGTGCTGGCGGTGGTGATCCTGCTGATGTCGGCGGCCACGCTGTGCATCGGTGTGCTGCCGACCTACGACACCATCGGGGTGGCGGCACCGCTGCTGCTCCTGTTCTTCCGCTGCCTACAGGGCTTCTCGGCGGGCGGCGAGTACGGCGGCGGCGCGGTGTACCTGGCGGAGTTCGCCGGCGACGCCCGCCGCGGCCTGACCGTCACGTTCATGGCCTGGTCCGGGGTCCTCGGCTTCCTGATGGGCTCGGTCACCGTGACCGCACTGCAGGCGCTCCTGTCCGCCGAGGCCATGGAGAGCTACGGCTGGCGCATCCCGTTCCTGATCGCCGGGCCGCTGGGACTGGTCGGTCTCTACATCCGGCTGCGCCTGGGCGACACACCGCAGTTCGCCGAACTGAACAAGGCGGACAACACCGCCGAGTCGCCGCTGCGGGAAGCCGTCACCACGTCGTGGCGGCAGATCCTGCAGGTGATCGGCCTGTTCATCGTCTTCAACATCGGCTACTACATCGTGTTCACGTTCCTGCCAACGTATTTCATCAAGACGCTGGGGTTCTCCAAGACCGCGTCGTTCGTGTCGATCACGCTGGCCTGCGTGGTGGCGCTGGTGCTGATCCTCCCGCTGGCGGCGCTGTCAGACCGGGTCGGGCGGCGGCCGCTGCTCATCGGCGGCGCGGTCGCCTTCCTGGTGCTCGGCTACCCGCTGTTCCTGCTGCTCACGTCGGGCTCGCTGGTCGCGGCGATCTCGGCGCACTGTCTGCTGGCCGCGATCGAGTCGGTCTACATCTCCTGCGCGGTGTCGGCCGGGGTGGAGCTGTTCGCCACCCGGATCCGGTTCAGCGGGTTCTCGGTGGGCTACAACGTGTGCGTCGCCGTGTTCGGCGGCACCACCCCGTACGTCGTGACGTGGCTGACCGCGGCCACGGGAAACCCGATCGCGCCGGCGTTCTACCTGATGATCGCGGCCGCGCTGTCGCTGCTCACGGTGCTCACGCTGCGGGAATCGGCGGGCCGAGCATTGGCGCAGGTGCAGGACGACCCCGCTAGGGTGGGCTCAGGCATCCACGAAGGGGAGACGCGCAGATGAAGCTTCAGGTGTTGCCCTACGTCACCGTCGAGATCGACGACCGGCTACGGCGCCGCGTGCGCACCGCCGGCGAGAGATTCCGGGTCACCGTCCGGGCTTACCTGCGCAGCGCTGCCGACGACGTGGACGCCGCCGGGGACCGGGTCAGCGGACTCTGCGACCGTGCCGTGCACCGGGTGGACTCGGTGGTCGCCCGCGTCAACGACCGGATCGCGCCGACGCAGTCGGAGCCGGCCGGGTCTGGCCGGCCGGCCCCACACCTGCGGGTGGTCGACGGGCGGGCGTCCTAGGTTCGCACCCGGCCGGACCGGCCGCCGACGAAGAATGAGCCGACCAGCACCACCAGGCCGACGACCGCGACCGGGATCGCCCACGAGCGCCGCGACGACAGCGCCGACTCACACGAGGCGGCGTAGTCGGTATGCGGGACGATCTCGTTGAGCACCGGCAGGTTGGCCAGATTGCCGCTGTCGGCGTCGCGGGCCTCCGACAGATCGGCGGCGATGCCGTTGCCGCATCCGATGCTGCCCTCGGGTCCGGGGATCGACACCGGCACCAGGAGCGCGATGACACCTGCCAGCAGCACCGCCACTCCAGCGATCATGATCAACCGTCGCACATTCATGCCCGCACTGATGCCCCAGTTCCCCGGCGCCGAAACAAGATCGATCATTTGTCGAGAGGGGACCGGGCTGGGCGGGGGACCGGTAAAGGTGCTTTCCTTGTCGGGTGATCGGGCATGGCCTTACCGTGCTGCTGGCCTTTCTGGCCGCGGTGTTCCTTGCTGTCGGCATCGTGGTGCGCCAGCGGGCGACCCTGGACGTGCCCGCCGAGGACGGGGTCAGTGCCGTGATGTTCCGGACTTTGCTGCGCCGGCCGCTGTGGTGGGCGGGCACCGCGGCCGCCGTCGCCGGCTTCGTCTTCCAGGCGCTGGCGCTGGCCAACGGGTCGCTGCTGCTGGTCCAGCCCATCCTGGTCTCGGCGCTGCTGTTCGCGCTTCCGCTCAGCGCCCGGCTGGCGCACCGGCGGGTCACCCGGGCCGAGTGGGCCTGGGCGGTGCTGCTCACCGCGGCGCTCGCGGTGTTCGTGGTGCTCGCCAAGGCCAGCCCCGGCGACTATGAGGCGTCGCTGTCGACTTCGGCGCTGGTGGCGGTGGTGTGCACGATCGCGGTGCTGGCGTGTGTGATCGTCGCGACCCGCGTCATCGGATGGATCCGCGCGGTGCTGCTCGCCGTTGCGGTCGGGGTGCTGTTCGGGGTGGTCGCGGTGCTGACGAAATTGGTCATGCACGTGCTGACACACGAGGGTCTGACGGCGGTGCTGACCACCCCGGTGCTCTATCTGCTGGGCCTGCTCGGTGTGGTGGCGACATTGCTGCAGCAGTCCTCCTTCCACGCGGGCTCGCTGCAGACCTCGGTGCCGACCATGCTGGTGCTCGAACCGATGGTCGCGGTGATCCTCGGGGCGGTGGTCCTCGGCGAGCATTTGAACGCCGACCGTTGGGACGCGATCGCGATCGCGGTGGCGACGGTGGCGATGGTGGCGGGCACGATCGCGCTGGGCCGCGACGAGGGCGCCTACGAGGAGATGCTGGAAGCGGACAAGGCGGAAAACGCTCAGGCGGCTTCGGGCAGCGGATAGCCGCGGTCCCGGGCGACGTCGGCCAGCGCGGCGCGCAGCCTGGCGCGCCCGCGGTGCAGCCGGGACATCACGGTGCCGAGCGGGGCGTGGGTCAACTCGGCGATCTCCCGAAACTTGCGGCCCTCCACGTCGGCGTAATACACCGCGGTGCGGTACTTCTCCGGCAGCGCGCGCATGGCCGCGGCGATCACAGGGTCGGGCGTGTGGGCCAGCACGACCTCCTCGGTGGATTCCGGGGCGTTGCCGCGCCTGCCGTGCCGCAGCAGCTGACCGTCGGTGAACTCGTCGGTGAACTGGAGCCCTGGCCTGCGCTGTTGTCTGCGGTAGGCGCTGATGTGGGTGTTGAGCAGAATCCGGTACAGCCAGCCGGCGAGATTGGCTCCGTCGCCGAGGGGGTCGAGGGTGTCGAGGGTGCGGAAACTGCCGAACGCCGCATAGGCCTTGGCCGCCGTTTCCTGGAGCAGGTCTTCGGCGTCGGCGTGGTCTCGAGTCAGGGTGAACGCGTGCCGGTACAGACCGGCGATCAGCGGTATCGCCTCACGTTCGAAACGGTCGGTGAGCGGGTCGTCCTCTGGGGTGTCGGGCATGCTTCGACTCTCCCGATGCGGCGCCCCCGCGTCTGCCCGGCTGGCCTCCAAAACGGGTGCGGAGAACCGCACCGCACGCTACCGGTTAACCCCCATACCAGGACGCCCAGCGTCGGATCTCGACGCTGATCACCGGTCCGTCGAGCTCGACGCGCCGGTATTGGGGGTACTTGGCGCGCAGCAGCGCGTAGCCGGTGGCCATCTCCACGCCGCTGTGGTGAATGGTCGCGACGCCGTCCGCGCGCACCCACCACAGCCGGGACCAGTCTTCGTCGTAGTGCTGGACCAGCAGGCTGACCGCCGGGTTGTTCTCGATGTTGACCAGCCGGCGCAGCCGCTGCGTCGACTTCGGCTTCGCGTCGATCGCGGTGTACAGGATGTCCTGGCGGTGCTCGGGCATCGCGAACACCACCGGCACCAGGTGGGGCACCGCGTCGAGGCCCGCGGTCGCCAGCATCGCCACCGGCGCGCCGGCAAATGCGGCAGTAACGTCACGGTCGTCGGATTCCGCCATCGTCCCAGGGTAGGGTGCGCAGAGCTGGTCCGATTCGTTCACTGCGGAGTCGCGGGGCGGTAACCGCTGAGCCACTGCGCAGCCTCCTGCTCATCGGAAGGTTCGGCAATGAACACCGCACGCAACACCTCCCGGCCGTTGGCCCGGTTCCTCGCCGTCGCCGCGTCGGTGCTGCTGGCCGGCGGCGCTGTGGCCTGTGCGCCACCGGAGAAGGACAGCTCGAACGCCCAGACCGAGTCGGGGGTGAACGCCGCCGAGGCCACCTCGGCAGCGGATTTCGGCGGCATGGAGGGCCTCGTCGAGGCCGCCAAGGCCGAGGGCGAGCTCAATGTGATTGCGCTGCCTCCGGATTGGGCCAACTACGGCGCGATCATCACGGCGTTCTCCGACAAGTACGGCATCAAGGTGAACTCGGCGCAGCCCGACGCGTCCAGTCAGGACGAGATCAACGCCGCCAATCAGCAGAAGGGCCGCAGCACCGCGCCCGACGTCTTCGACCTCGGCCAGTCGGTGGCTCTGGCCAACACCGCGATGTTCGCGCCGTACAAGGTCGAGAAGTTCGACGACATCCCCGCGGCGTTCAAGGACGCCGACGGCACCTGGGTCAACGACTACGGCGGCTATATGTCGATCGGTTTCGACTCCTCCACGGTGCCGCCGGTGACCAGCGTCAACGACCTGCTCAAGCCCGAGTACCGGGGCAAGGTGGCGCTCAACGGCGACCCGACGCAGGCCGGCGCGGCGTTCTCCGGTGTGCTGATGGTGGCGCTGTCGCAGGGCGGTTCGGCCGACGACATCGCTCCCGGGGTCGAGTTCTTCCGCAAGCTCAAGCAGGCCGGTAATTTCCTGCCCGTCGACCCGACACCGGCCACCATCGAATCCGGCCAAACCCCGGTGGTGATCGACTGGAACTACACCAACTCCGCCGAGACCAAGAAGCTGCCGTCGTGGACGGTGCTGGTGCCGCCGGACAACGTTGTGGCCGGGTACTACTACCAGGCGATCAACAAGGACGCGCCGCACCCGGCGGCCGCGCGCCTGTGGCAGGAGTTCCTGTACAGCGACGAGGGACAGAACCTGTTCGCCCAGGGTGGCGTTCGCCCGGTGCGGGCCGACAACATGCTCGCCGACGGCACGCTGGACGCGGCGGTGGCCGCGGCGCTGCCGGTGGTGAGCGGACCGGTGACCGTGCCGACGCCCGAGCAGACCGAGGCGGCCTCGAAGTACCTGGCGGAGAACTGGGCCGCCGCGGTCGGCTGAGCGTACGCCCGTGGGTCTTGCACGCCGACTGCGTGATTCGCTGCCGCTGCTGCCGTTCCTGACCGTGGTGGTGATCTTCCTGATCATCCCGACGGTCACGGTGGTGGTGGGGGCGGTGTACGCCGATGGGGTGTTCAGCCTGGACCGCATCGCCGCGCTGTTCACCGGCACCGCGCTGTCGGCGCTGCGGGACAGCGTGCTGCTGTCGGGCGCCACCGCACTGCTCGGCGCGTTCGGGGGCGCGGCGCTGGCGTGGCTGATCGTCAGCAGTCCGCCGACCTCGATGGTGCGTCGGACCGTGCTGTCCCTGTGCAGCGTGCTGGCCCAGTTCGGCGGTGTGGCACTGGCGTTCGCGTTCCTGGCCACCGTGGGGCTGAACGGGGTGCTCACGCTGTGGGTGCAGCAGGTGTTCGGGTTCAACCTGGCCGGCTCGGGCTGGCTCTACAGTCTGAGCGGATTGATCCTGGTGTACACCTACTTCCAGATCCCGCTGATGGTCATCGTGTTCGTCCCGGCGCTGGAGGGGCTGCGGGAGCAGTGGCGCGAAGCCGCTGTCAGCCTCGGCGCGTCGACGTGGGCGTACTGGCGTGAGGTGGCGCTACCGCTGCTGACGCCGGCCTTCCTGGGCTCGGCTCTGTTGTTGTTCGCCAACGCTTTTGCCGCCTACGCCACCGCCGCGGCGCTGGTCAGCCAGGGCAGTCCGATCCTGCCACTGCTGATCCGTGCGTCGCTGGTCAGCGAGGTGGTGCTCGGGCAGGCCGGGTTCGCCTACGCCCTGGCGCTGGAGATGATCGTCGTGGTTGCCGTGGTGATGGCCGCCTACAACCTGTTGGTGCGCCGTAGTTCCCGGTGGTTGTCATGAGGACCCGGTCTTGAAAGCCGCTGTGCGTGGGGCACTGTGGGTGATGTTCGGGTTGTTCTTTCTGTTTCCGCTGTACGCGATGGCCGATTTCTCCACCCGCAACCTGCTTTCCGACGGGCGGACCTGGCAGGCGTGGGCCAATCTGATCGCCGACGAGACGCTGTACCAGGCGATCGTGGTGTCACTGCTGCTGGCGGTGCTCACTGTGGCCGCGATGCTGATGCTGCTGGTGCCGACGATGATCTGGGTTCGGCTGCGCGCGCCATGGGCCAGGGGCCTGGTCGAGTTTCTGTGCCTGCTGCCGTTGACGATTCCGGTGCTGGTGATCGTCGTCGGCCTGCGCAACGTGTATCTGTGGGTGACGTACTTCCTCGGCGAGTCCGCGCTGACGCTGACGTTCGTCTACGTGATCATCGTGCTTCCGTTCGCGTACCGGGCCATCGACGCGGCGCTGTCGGCGATCGATCTCCGCACGCTCTCGGAGGCCGCCAGATCGCTGGGGGCGGGCTGGTTGTCGACCATAGTGCGCGTGGTGGTGCCCAACATCTGGTCGGGAATCCTGTCGGCCGCCTTCATCTCGATCGCGGTGGTGCTGGGCGAGTACACCATCGCGTCGTTGTCGGGCTACCAGACACTGCAGGTGCAGATCGTGCTGATCGGCAAGAGCGACGGCCCCACCTCGGTGGCGGCGTCGCTGGCGACGTTGCTGTTCGGTTTCGCGCTGCTGCTGATCCTGTCGCTGGTGACCAGAGGCCGACGCAACGTGGGAGTGACCGTATGAGTGGAGTCGCCGTCCAGCTCGACGAGCTGACCCGGGTGTACGGGCAGACCCGTGCGCTCGACGGCCTGACGTTGCACATCGAGCCCGGCGAGCTGGTCGCACTGCTGGGCCCGTCCGGGTGCGGGAAGACCACCGCGTTGCGGATTCTCGCCGGACTCGACGAGGCGACGTCGGGCACCGTGTCGGTCGGCGGCGTCGATGTCAGCCGGGTGCCGGCGAATAAGCGCGATATGGGCATGGTGTTCCAGGCTTACAGCCTGTTCCCTCACCTGACGGTGCTCGACAACGTCGCGTTCGGACTGAAGATGCGTGGAAAAGGCAAGCGGGACAGGTTGTCCCGTGCGGCCGACATGCTTGACCTGGTGGGTCTGGGGGAGCTGGGAGGGCGTTACGCCAAGGAACTGTCGGGCGGGCAGCAGCAGCGCGTCGCGTTGGCCCGGGCGCTGGCGATCCAGCCGCGGGTGCTGCTGCTTGACGAACCGCTGTCGGCGCTGGACGCCAAGGTCCGCACCCAGTTGCGGGACGAGATCCGCAGGGTTCAGCTCGAAGTCGGCACGACGACGTTGTTCGTGACCCACGACCAGGAGGAGGCGCTCGCAGTCGCCGACCGGGTCGGCGTGATGAACCAGGGCCGGCTCGAGCAGCTGGCCGCCCCCGCCGAGCTGTACGCGAACCCGGCCACACCGTTCGTCGCCGATTTCGTCGGGCTGAACAACAAGGTGCCCGCCACGGTGTCCGGTGGCACCGCCCAGGTGTTCGGGGTGTCGGTGGCCGCGCTGCCCGGTTCCGTCGACGGCGAGGGGGTGGCGATGGTGCGTCCCGAGTCGGTGACCGTCACCGCCGACCCCGCCGGCGCGGCGACCGTCACCTCGGTGTCGTTCCTCGGCGCGATCTCGCGGGTGCATCTTGCGCTGCCG
This sequence comes from Mycobacterium sp. SMC-8, assembly GCF_025263565.1. Taxonomy (NCBI): domain Bacteria; kingdom Bacillati; phylum Actinomycetota; class Actinomycetes; order Mycobacteriales; family Mycobacteriaceae; genus Mycobacterium; species Mycobacterium sp. SMC-8. The sequence goes on along the minus strand of NZ_CP079865.1, from coordinate 1,250,576 downwards.
GGCGGGGCCACGGTCAGCGCTCAGATGGCCAGCTCGGCGGCGCGGGCGTTCGCCCCGGGCGACCCGGTGGCCGTGGGCCTGGAGGAGAGCTCGGAACGCGGCGGCGTGCTGGTCACCCGTCCTTGACGGGTTCGGGTCGGCGCCGAAGTCTCACCCGCACCAGGTATCCACGTTTGGCAGCGAAAGTTCGAGTGCAGGCCTGCACAACGTGGATTTCTGTGGCGGATGGTGCCTGCGTTCACCCTTGAGCGGGTCAGACGTCCTTGACGGGATCGATGCCGAGATCGCGGTAGGTGACCAGCGCGTGGAACGGCACGTTGCGCCTGGCGAAGCGCGCCGCCGCGACGTCGCCGCGGTCGACCATCGGGATCACCCCGGTGACCACCACGCCGAGCGGGGCGATGCGTTCCAGCGCGAGCTCGGTCGAGCCGCCGGTGCTGATCACATCGTCGACGAGCAGCACCCGCATGCCTGGCTGCAGCCGGGTGCCCTCGACCCACTGCTCCCTGCCGCGTGTCTTCTGTTCCTTGCGCACCGAGAACCACGCCTTGCCGGTGACCATCGCGACGCCGTGCGCCAGCGGGTCCGCGCCCATGGTCAGGCCGCCGACGGCGTCGAACTCGATGCCGTTGGCCGCGGCGAGGTCGGCGACCGCCCGGGACACGATCGCCAGTCGCTCACCGGTGTCGACGGCGTACTTACCGTCGATGTAGTCGTGGCTGAGCTGACCGCTGGCGAGCTTGAACGGTTCCTCGCGCCGTTCGTGGCCGCGGGTGCGGATCAGCTCGAACGCGGCCTGCCAGCTCTGCGGGCGGTCGTCTCCGGTCGGCATGTGTCAGTCTCCTCGGGCCCGTCGTGTCAACTCGACAGCGGCGGAACGCAATTGGTCGATGGAATCGATCGGCCCGGCATAGCCGACGCGGGTGTAGGCCATGCCGCGCGGCGTATCCAGCCGCAGATCGAGGCCGTAGCGGTCGGCGGCGGTGCACGTCGCCGCCACCGCGTCCGGGTATCCGCCCAGGGTCCGTGCCATCGCGACGAGCGAGTCGGGGTGGTCGGCGTTGAGGTGGGCGATCGCGCCGGCGGCGTGCGGGGCGATCGGGTCGGGCCGGGCCGCCGTGTACTCCGCACCGGTGGTGGAGTCCATCCGGCCGTAACCGCCGACCCAGCGCACTCGGGCCACCCGCAGCACCCACAGCGTGAAGTCGCTGTAGTCGATGTAGTACCTGGCGGCGTCGACGGCGCTCAGATGGGCTTGCCGCGCGGCGTCGCGTTCGGCTCCCTCCGGAGCCTCGACGCGTCCGGCCAGCGTGATCCGGGCGCTGGCCAGCGGATCGGCCTCGGTGGTGGGGGCGGTGATCGCGAGGCTCGCCCGCGGGTCGGCGGCCAGGTTGCGGCCGTGTTCGGCAAGGTTGGACACGCAGAGCACCGGGGCGCCGTCGAGCAGGCCGTAGGTGACGAACGACGCCCACGGGTCGCCCTCGCGGGTCAGCGTCGCCAGCGTGCCGGTGTTGGTTGACGCCGCGATGGTGCGGGCCTCCTCGGCCGCCGACGGGCGCGCGGGATTGGCAGGTTCGGTCAGCGGGGGCGCGACGGTGGGCGCATCACCCGGGTCACCGTGGTCACGTGTGGGGCCGGTGGACGTCACGACGGCACCCTATCCTGCCCGCACCGTCCAGGGGCACACGTCATCGGACCTACCCGCTTGTGCCGATGTGAGAGAATTGCAGGCGAATTCGTCCTTCGTGAACACAACGAAATCCTCCGGAGATGGAGGCGCCATGGCCGGGCCCGCACTGCGAACCTTCACGGTCGCCGGCGTGCTGACCGCCACCGCTGTCTTCGGCGGCGTGATCGCGGTGCCGGTCGCCGCGCAGCCGTCCGACTCCGACGGCTCCAGCCAGAGCGCCGACGGTCCCGACAGCGGGTCCGACCCCACCGACGGCGGCACCGGGGGCGATACCGGAAGCGATGACGACGGCGGGAGTTCGAGCGAACCGGAGGCGCCCGCCGAACCGACCCAGGGCTTGCCCGACGACGAACCCGAACAGATCGAGCCGACCCGGATCGTCGAATCCGATCCGGGCGCAGGCACCGGCGGTTCCCGGCAGTCGGAGTCGGTGGTCGAGAGCCCGCGGCCGGCCCCGTCGTTCCGGCTGCCGGCGCCCGAGCGCAACGCGATCAAGCTGCCGTTCGTCAGGCTGCCCGCCGCCGGGGAGATCCCGATGGGCAGCTGGCCCACGCCGTCGACGTTCTACACGACGGTGGAGATCCCGGTGCCGACGCTGACCGAGTTCCTGCGCGCGCTACAGGTCGTTCCGGCCCCTGCGCCGCCGCCCGGGCCGGCGTTCCGCACCCAGGAGGAGGCGCCTGTCGCCGACGCGACCACCGGAACCACCACCGGTGGTGGCGGCGGCGGGGCGGGCGGCGCGTACCCGGAGGCGGTCGTGTTCCGGGCGCCGTTGGTGACCGTGCCGCGGGCCGGCACCCTGGCCGGGAAGCCGCTGCGGCCGGCACCGCAGGCGCCGGGCGCGACCGCCGCCCCCAACGTCACCGCTCCCGGCGTCGCCGGGGTGCGGACCCCGACGATCCGGGGCTCGGTGCCGCCCACACCCGGGGCGACGGTGGCACCGCCGGCCGTCCCGGCCGGCGGACAGGCTCCCCGGCTGGGCGCCAACCCGCGCGGCGTGACCAACCCGACCGTCGCTCAGATCGCGGCGGTCGCACTGCCCGGGGTGGCCGGCTTGATGTTCCTGACGTTCAGCGGCGGCGTGATCGGCTACCGACAGGCCAACAGCACCCGGTTCGTGCGAACCGCAGGAGCGGAGCGCTTCCTGCCTTAGCCCGGCTCGCGCGGTGATTCCTTTCGCGCCGTGCTGGGTAGGTTTCACACCATGACGCTGGCATTCGGCGATTGGATCGTTGACCGCCGCTGGTACGCCGGCCGCAGCCGCAAACTCGCGTCGGTCGTGCCCGCCACGGTGACCCCACTCGAAGATGACCTGGAGCATGTGCTGCTCGACGTGACCTACAGCGACGGCACCGGCGAGCGCTACCAGTTGCTGGTGCGGTGGGTGGACGGCCCGGCCGCGCCGGGGTTCCTCGACCCGGCGGCGGTGATCGGCACGGTGTCGGGTGCCGGCGGACAGCGCACGGCCTATGACGCGCTGTTCGACCCGGAAGCCGCCCGCCGTCTGCTGCGACTGATCGACACCTCCGCGACCGTCGCAGACCTGCGGTTCACCCGCGAGACCGATGCGGTGCTGCCGGTGCACGCGCCGCCCAAGGTGTCGAGCGCCGAGCAGAGCAACACCAGCGTGATCTTCGGAAAAGAGGCCATGCTGAAGGTGTTCCGGCGGGTCACCCCCGGGATCAACCCCGACATCGAACTCAACCGGGTGCTGGCCCGCGCCGGTAATCCGCACGTCGCGACGCTGCTCGGCTCGTACGAGACGTCGTGGGCCGGGCCGGGGACCGAACCGTCGGCGTTGGGCATGGTGGCCGCGTTCGCCGCGAACAGCGCCGAGGGCTGGGACATGGCCACGGCCAGCACCCGTGAGTTGTTCGCCGACGAGGTCGGCAGTGACTTCGCCGACGAGTCCTACCGGCTGGGCGAGGCGGTGGCCTCGGTGCACGCCACGCTGGCCGAGACACTGGGCACCTTCACCGTGCCGTTTCCCGTCGATTCCGTGCTGGCACGGTTGGCGTCGGCGGCGCGGGCCGCCCCGGAGCTGGCCGACCACGTGCCGGCGATCGAGGAGCGCTACCGTGCGTTGTCAGGGCAGCAGGTGCCCGTGCAGCGAGTGCACGGCGACCTCCATCTCGGCCAGGTGTTGCGCACGCCGGAGAGCTGGCTGCTGATCGACTTCGAGGGCGAGCCCGGTCAGCCGCTCGACGAGCGCAGGCGGCCGGATTCGGCGCTGCGCGACGTCGCCGGAATGCTGCGGTCGTTCGAGTACGCGGCCTCGCAGCGGTTGGTGGAGCTGGAGCCCGGCGCGGACGCCGACGGCCGACTGGCCGGCATCGCGCGCAACTGGGTGGACCGCAACAGCGCGGCGTTCTGCGCCGGGTATGCCGCCGTCGCCGGCATCGATCCGCGTGACCACGGGGCGGTGCTCGCGGCCTACGAACTGGACAAGGCGGTCTACGAAGCGGCATACGAGGCCCGCTTCCGGCCGTCGTGGCTGCCGATCCCGATGCGGTCCATCGCGCGCATCCTGAGCTGAGCGCCAGGCTGGCAGCCGTGGTCACCGGGTAGGGCGCCGCCGCTCTACGGCTCCTACACCCGGCCCGCCCGGCCGGTGGGCATGCGGGACAACCCGCTGCCCGCGCGGTGGCCACGGCTGCAACAGCACGATCAAGTTAACACAGCGCCAGGCAAATCCGGGTTGACTCGGCCGAGCTAAGCGTGGTGGCGCGCAACGGCTTTCATCTGAAGTTCGGCTCGGCCCGCAACACCAGCACCGTCCTGGCCGGAACCGGCAAGGTGGCACCGGCCTGGTGGGAGGTGCCCGGCTCCGGGGCGACGGCGGCAACCGAGGACACCACCGGCTCCCAGGACGCGGCAAACTCGTTGGGCGGTAACGTGAAATCGATAGGCTCGTGGTGGGCGTTGAAGAACAGCAGGAACGAGTCGTCGACAACGCGCTGGCCCCTGGCGTCCATGTCGGGGATTCCGTGCCCGTTCAGATACACCGCGACCGATTTCGCGAAGCCGGAACCCCAGTCTTCACCTGTCATCTCGGTGCCGTCGGGCGTGAACCAGGCGATGTCGGGCAGGCCTTCCTGGCCGCGCCGACCTACCGGCTTGCCGCTGAAGAAGCGCCGACGCCGGAAGACCGGGTGTTCGGCCCGCAGTTGCGACACCGCTCGGGTGAACTCCAGCAGGTCGGTGTCGACGTTGCTCCAGTCGATCCAGGTGATCTCGTTGTCCTGGCAGTAGCCGTTGTTGTTGCCGCCCTGGGTGCGGCCGAGTTCGTCACCGTGACAGATCATCGGGACACCCTGAGACAACAGCAGCGTGGTCAGGAAATTGCGCTGCTGCTGTGAGCGCAGCGCCAGGATCTCCGGATCGTCGGTGGGACCCTCGACCCCGCAGTTCCACGACCGGTTGTGGCTCTCGCCGTCGTTGTTGTCCTCGCCGTTGGCCTCGTTGTGTTTCTCGTTGTACGAGACGAGGTCGCGCAGGGTGAAGCCGTCGTGGGCGACGACGAAGTTGATCGACGCGACCGGCCGGCGCGCGGTGCGTTCGTACAGGTCGGCTGAGCCGGTGAGACGGTAGGCGAACTCGTCGAGGGTGGCCGGCTCGCCGCGCCAGAAGTCGCGGACGGTGTCGCGGTATTTGCCGTTCCACTCGGTCCACTGCGGCGGGAAGTTGCCGACCTGGTAACCACCGGGGCCGACGTCCCACGGTTCGGCGATCAACTTGACCTGGCTGACGGTCGGGTCCTGCTGAACGAGTTCGAAGAAGGTGGCCAGCCGGTCCACTTCGTAGAACTCGCGCGCCAAGGTGGAGGCCAAGTCGAAGCGGAAGCCGTCGACATGCATCTCGGTGACCCAGTACCGCAGCGAATCCATCAGCAGCTGCAGCGTGTGCGGGTGGCTGACATTGAGGCTGTTGCCGGTCCCGGTGTAGTCCATGTAGTAGCGCTTGTCGTCGTCGACGAGGTGGTAGTACGCGGCGTTGTCGATGCCGCGCATGGACAACGTCGGGCCCATGTGGTTGCCCTCGGCGGTGTGGTTGTAGACGACGTCGAGGATGACCTCGATGTTGGCCTCATGCAGGGCGCGGACCATCGCCTTGAACTCCTGCACCTGCCCGCCGGGATTCGGGTTCGAGCTGTACTTGGCGTCGGGGGCGAAGAAACCGATGGTGTTGTAGCCCCAATAGTTCGACAAACCCTTCTCGATCAGCGTCGAATCGTTGGCGAAGTGGTGCACCGGCATCAACTCGATGGCATTGACGCCCAGAGACGTCAGGTGTTCGATGATCGCCGGGTGCGCGACGGCGGCGTAAGTGCCGCGGATCTGGTCGGGGATGTCCGGGTGGGTCTGGGTGAGGCCCTTGACGTGCGCCTCGTAGATGACGGTGTCGGCGTACTCGTGGCGAGGCGGACGGTCCACTCCCCAGTCGAAGTACGGGTTGATGACGACCGACTTGGGCATGCTTGCCGCCGAGTCGTCGTCGTTGCGGCTGTCCGGATCACCGAAGTCGTAGCCGAACAGAGACTGATTCCAATCGAAGGTCCCGTCGATGGCCTTCGAGTACGGGTCGAGAAGCAGCTTGTTCGGGTTGCACCGCAGCCCATTGGCGGGGTCGTGCGGCCCGTAGACGCGGTAGCCGTAGCGCTGTCCCGGCTCGATGTTGGGGATGAACCCATGCCATACGAAACCGTCGACTTCGGGCAGCGTCACGCAGGCGGTCTGTTCGCCGTCGGCGTCGAACAGGCACAACTCGACCTTCTCGGCGGCCTCGCTGAACAACGCGAAGTTGGTGCCGGAGCCGTCATAGGTGGCACCGAGCGGGTAGGCCTTGCCCGGCCACAGCTCGAGCGGGATCGTGGTTCCCGGCGAGCCGGCGATTTGTGTCAAGTGGGCTCTCCTGAATTTGTGCGAGGTTCGGCGTTGGCGACGATAGGGGATGCCCACGCCACGGGCAGTGCAACCGTCGGCTGCCTCACACGGCCGCGACGCCGGCCGCGCGCAGTGCGTGGACGGCCTCGTCGGTGCTGTCGGGGGACACCCCGGCCGTCAGGTCCAGCAACACCCGCGTGGTGAAGCCGGCGGCGGCCGCGTCGGCGGCGGTGGCTTTCACGCAGTAGTCGGTGGCGATCCCGACCACGTCGACGGCGTCCACGTCGTGCGCCCGCAACCACTCGGCCAGCGTGGTGCCCTCGGCATCTGTGCCTTCGAACCCGCTGTAGGCGGCCGAGTGATGCCCCTTCTCGAACACCGCCTCGATCGGCGTGGTGTCCAGATCGGGATGAAACTCGGCGCCGGTGGTGTGCGCGACGCAGTGCACCGGCCACGTATCGACGTAGTCGGGGGTGTCGGAGAAGTGAGCGCCGGGATCGATGTGGAAGTCCTTGGTGGCGACCACGTGGTCATACCCCGGCCTCGCGGCGAGCAGGTCGGTGATGCCGCGTGCCACCGCCGCACCGCCGGTGACCGCCAGGGAGCCGCCCTCGCAGAAGTCGTTCTGCACGTCGACGATGATCAGTGCTCTACCTGATGGGCTGTCCGAGGTCACCTGTCCACGGTATCGTCGGCGGAATCGGCCCGCAGATGTGCGGTCAAAAGCAGGTGGTCGAACGTCGACCGGGGCGGCAGGACCTCCTCGTACACCAGCGCCCCGTAGTCGGAGAGCAATTGCTCGGCGAGCAGCCGGAGCTTGATATTCGTCTCCTGGGACCGCCAGCGCAGCAGTTCGAACGCGGCTTCAGAATCGACCCGGTAGATGAGCATCAGCATGCCCTTGACCTGTTCGATCACCGCGCGGTTCTCGGTGATCTCGGCCAGCGCCTCGGTCAGCATGGCCTTGGCCTGCGCGTCGGTCGGCGTCATGTCGACGTAGAACCCGTGCGTGCCGATCAGACGGCCGCCCCCGTCGAGGAGCTGGTCGCCGATCACCACGACCTCGTGGACGTCGCCGCGGGTGTCGATGATGCGGTGACGGGTGGAGAACGTCTGGTGCGTGCGGCGCACCTCGTCCAGCGTTGCCGCGACCTGCTGGCGGTCTTCGGGGTGCTTGTGCGACAGCACGAGTTCGGTCGTCGGCGTCACGGTCCCCGGCTCGTACCCGTGCAGGATCTGGACCTGCTCGGACCACTCCCAGCGCTCGTCGGCGAAGTAGAACCGGAACCAACCGACCCGCTGGGGCGCCCCGCCGACGAGCGCCTGTTCCAGAGAGTCCTCACTCGCCACGACCGAACCCTAACGTGAGAAGCTGCCTGCTCATCCGCCGAACAGCAGATACAGGCCGGTGAACGTGTAGCCCACCATCACCAGCATCATGGCGAGCTGACCGGTGAGCTGGTGCCGGGCGGGAAGCACCGCCAAAGCCTTGTCGTGGGCGGCGATCACCCCGGCGATGTGGCCGGCCACCACGAAGCCGACCTTCAGCGTGGCCAGCAGTGCCGGATGCATGGAGAGCACATACGCCACCTCGGCGTCGGTCTGGCCGAACAACCGGTACACCGTCTGCTGTCCCCGCTCCACCAGATAGGTCAGGTAGTGGGCGAAGACGTAGCCGATGACGATCGGGATCAGCGAATGTGCCAGCAGCCCCGGCAGTTCCCGGCGGGTGCGGGCGTCGACGCCTCCGGTGCAGCGGGCCGCGGCGGTGAAGGTCAGCGCGACGATGCCGACGAACAACGCCAGCCCGGCGGTGCGCACCCCGGTCGCGGCCAGGTCCGAGCCGGTCATGTCGTCGACGAACCCGCGGAACATCGGGGTCGCCGAGAAGCTGTCGTACGCGGTGGATCCGAGCAGCACCGACAGCACGGCGACGACGCCGGGCCGCACCGGCAGCGTCAGCAGGTGGTCGAACGGATTGCCGATCGCGATGCGCCCGTCGGGATTCCGGCGCAGCGGTGACAGGCGCGACGCGACCACGCTGTACACCTCGAAGGGGTCGGCGTTGGCGCACCAGCGGGTGCCGCAGCAGAAGGCGCCGATGATCGTGACCGCGAGGTACACCGCAAGCCACAGCCGGATCGCGCCGAGCGAACCCGGGTCGGGGCTGGCCAATTCGAGCCAGACAAAGGCGAAAAGGCCGGCCGCGGCAGGCCAGTACCCGAGCGCGGCGGGATACGTCGCGCCCAGCGATCGGCGCCCGGTGACCAGGTGCAGCGCGCGCACCGGCGACAGCACCCGCCAGACGGGGCCGAACAACACCGACAGCGCCACCAGCCCGACCCACAGCAGCACGTAGAACACGCCGGGCAGCGCGTTGTCGGCGGTCTGCGGGCCGAGATAGGTTGCGGCGCCGACCCATCCGGTGAGAAGCAGGGCCACGGCGGCAAGCAGCCGGCGTGTCACCGGCGCGTCGACCGCGCGGGTGAGCCACGGCGGCAACGGCCGTCCCGGTTTCGTTGCGGAGAACCGGGGTTTGCGCCACGCCAAGGCCACCACGGCGAAGGTGAACGTCAGTGCCCACGCGGCGCCGATGAGGGCATAGGTGAACGGGATCGGCAGGTCGGCCGAACCGCCCAGGCCGTGGGCCAGCAGTTGTGCGCTCACTGCGGCAGGCTCACCGCACCTGGATCGTCGCGATCGTCTTGTGCAGAGTGTGCAGTTCGACGTCCACGCGTCCGGGCACCTCAGCGGTGAACTGGAAGCTCTGGGCCGGGCCGATGCCGACGTCGAAGCTGTGCTCGGGTGTCGAGTGCACGTGCAGTTCGTCGGTGGCGTCGCTACTGACCCGGATGACGATCGGTTCATTGACCTTCGCCTGCAGCTGGGCGTTGGTCGGGTTCACCTCGCCGCCCGCGATCGTGACGTCGATGACGAGCTGCTCGGGCGGCGCCTGCGCGTCCGATGCCATCGGCGGTTCCGTCGCTGCGGAGCCGGAACTGGTTGCGCCGCTGTCGGAGTCGCTGGTTCCGGTGCACCCGGCGAGCAGCAGCGCCGCCACGCCGAGAGCAAGGACTCGATGTGGTGTCCGATGTGGTGTTGTCACGGTTCCTTGGTGTTGTCGGGTTTGCGCCGGTTCCTGGCGGCGATGTAGACGACCACACCGGCTACGACGATCGCCGGTGCGAACGCCGGCACGGCCAGCCAGATCGGGTGGTCGGCCAGCAGCACGACCTCGGGACTGCCGGTCATGACTGCGCGCTGGGTTGGAACTCCGCCTCGCTGCCACTGGGTTCACTGTTGTTGATTCGTCCAGCGCCCCAGGCGATTCCGGCGACCATGGCCAGGGTGCAGAACAGGACCACCAGGCAGCCGATCAACCACAGCGAGGCCGGGATGTCCGGGCTGCGTTCGCGCTGAAGGATGGTGATCTCCGAGACGAACGGGCGGGTGAACTGCGCCTCGGCGGGCACCTCTTCGGCGCCGATACCGGGATCGCCGGCCAGATAGATCGGCACCGCGGTCAGGGTGCGGCCGTCGTGCACCCGCAGCAGCGTCTTCCAGGTGCCCGACACCGGCATGGGCTGGGTGGAGACGTAGTGGCCGGGGCCGACCTTCTCCAACGGGTCGATGAACTGCCCGCGCTCGTTGGCCAGGCCACCCTGCCACCCGAGCACTGCGACCCAGTTCGGGTCGTCGCTGACGACGTCGGGCGGGTTGAATCGCACGTCGGCGGTGACGAAGCGGCCCTCGCCGGGCCCCTGGGCTTCGGTGAGCGTGACCTGCGCTGTCGCGTCCTGCGGTGTGGTGTAGCGCAGCCCGTTGGCAGCCGCGGCGCCGATGACCAGCACGGTCAACACGACCAGGCTGACGCCGATCGCGCGCCGCGGCAGGCGGCGCCCGGTGAGCACCATGCCGGCCATCGCACCGCATGCCCCGGTGAGGACGGCGACCGGGACGGCCATCCCGAGCGCTTCGGGCCAGATGCTCGTCGGCCAGGTCAGCGGGTAGACCGCGTTGATCCACAGCGACTCGAGCCACAGCCCGACCGTGGCGATGCCGAGCCCGCTGACCGCACCGAACACGATCGGGCGCTTGTACAGCGGAGTGAGGGCGACCAGTTCGACCACGACCGCCGCGCCCAGGTAGAGCGGGAACCAGTTGACCGGCGCATCGAGCACCGGCGCGACGAGGAAGGCGACGATGCCGCGCAGGCCGATCGCGATCACCGCGGCGATCAGCGCGGCGCCCTTCCCGAGGAAAATCCGGGCCATCACCAGCGCCAGGCCCGCGGCGGCGGCGATCAGCATCGGCTGGAACACCTGCCGGAACTGCGGGACACCGAAGTCGAACTCGATCTGGTACACCGAGGCGCCGATCAGCACACCGGCGAAGGCGAGGTACAGAACGAATCTCAGGCCGATGCCGTCGCGCGGCCGATCCGGGCCGACCGCCCGCCTGCCCTCGTACTCGAGGTAGGCCGCGGCCAGCGTGGAGAACCCGGCGCCGCCGATCATCATCAGGTGGGTCGGTCCCCACAGCGTGACGTCCTGGCCGAAGATGCGGTGCCAGATGTCGTCGAGCGGGAAGCCGAGCAGCGCATAGAGGCCGCAGCCGGCCATGACGATGCCACCGACCGGCGCGTACCAGTGGTCGGTGATCCGCACGGCGGCCGGTCCGGGCTTGTCGTACGGCAACACCATCGCGGTGCAGCCGGCCACGAAGATGCCGAACAGACCGATCAGGATGAAGTAGTGGGCGGGGTTGGCCAGCGCGCCGTCGTCGCGGCCGTTGCCGATGTGCAGGCTGACGTCCCAGATGAAGCCGAACAGCGCGCAGATGATCGACGCGGTGAACAGTGCGACCGGCAGCGCCACCCACGGCGGACGTTTGAACAGCCTCCCCGACCAGTCGGCCAGGGAGGCCAGCCAGGTGATCTTGTGACTGCGGTGCAGCCAGCCGATCCACAACAGCACCGCCGAGACGACTGCACCGGCCACCGTCAACAGGACGATCTCGTGGAGGGCGGTACCACCGCCTTCGTGGCCTCCCGACGTCTGGGCCAGAACGGTTATCGCTTGTGAAGGAAACTCCATCGTGATCCCATCCCGCGTACCGGACACCTATATGACTGGTCGGTAATGTTGCCAGAACTGCGTCACGTGAAACCAGGAGTACCGGGTTTGACGTGCCCGTTATTTCCGCGGTGGTCGAAGCACCTTCATCGCCATCTGCATCACCGGTGCGGGGATGCGGTCTTTCATCGAGAGCGCCGACGCGCCCATCTGCGTCCGCACTGGGGTGCCGCGGCCGAACATGCGGTTGATCGGGCCGCCCGTGGGTTCCAGGTCGACGTGCAGCGGCGGTTTGCCGTCCGCGGCGCCGAGCGCATTGGAGATCACGATGCGCTGGATCTCGCTGGTGCCCTCAAAGATGGTGTAGAGCTTGGCGTCCCGGTACCACTTCTCCACGGGGTGATCCTTGATGTAGCCCCACCCGCCCATGGTCTGGATCGCCCGCTCGGTGGCGCGGACTGCGAGCTCACTGGCCGCCAGCTTGGACATCGAGCCCTCGCCGCGTTCGAACGGCACCCCCGTCGCGGCCATCCAGGACGCGCGCCAGGTGAGCAGCCGCGCAGCGTCCAGCTCGGTCGCCAGATCGGCCAGCGGGAACGCGATGCCCTGGTTGTCGATGATCGGCGCGCCGAACGCCTCCCGCCGGTTGGCGTACTCGGTCATGTACTCCAGTGCGGCACGGGCGATTCCGAGCGCCTGCGCGGCCACCATCGGACGGGTCTGCTCAAAGGTACCCAGGGTGGCCGAGCCGGAATGGCGGGCGCCCTCGACCGCCTCGCGCGCGCGGGCAAGTTTGTGGTCCAGCTTCTCCTGACCGCCGAGCAGGTGATCGGCCGGCACCCGGACCCCGGTGAACTTGAGTTCCGCGGTGTGCGAGGCGCGGCACCCCAGCTTGTCGAGTTTGCGCACCATCTCCAGACCCGGAGTGCCCCCGGGGACGATGAAGAGCGCCTGCCCCTTGTGTCCGAGTTCCTGGTCGACGACGGCATTGACGACGTGGACGTTGGCGATGCCGCCGTTGCCGATCCACATCTTGTGGCCGTCGATGATCCAGTCGGCGTCGGCGCCCGGGCCGGCCCGCCGGGCGGTGGTGCGAAGGTTGCGCACGTCGCTGCCGCCCTCGGGTTCGGAGATCGCCAGCGCGGCGAGCTTCAGATCGCCAGGAGTGCCGAAACACTCTGGCGCCCACTGCAGCATCTGTTCGGGGGAGGCGGCCTGCCCGATGGCCGACAGCGCCAGCGCGGGCATCACCACCGCGAGGCCGATGCCGGCGCAGCCCCAGAACAGCTCCTCCATGAACATCGGCAGTGACAGACCGGTCGGGTCGCCGATCAGGTCTCGATAGAACAACGGGCTGTAGAAGCCGCGGGCCGCCGCTTCCTCAAGGACCGGCCACGGGAACTCCTGGCGCTGGTCGTACTCGGCGGCGACGGGACGGACCACCTGTTCGGCGAATTCATGGGTGCGGCGGGCGAGGTCATGCTGGGCGGCGGTCGGAGTGATGTCGAAGGCCACAGCTTTCCCCCCTTGATCGGCTTATCGTGGCGAGTACCCAACGTCGGCGAAAAATCCACCGCGGGGGAAGCGATGAAGATCGGACCGCTGCGCCTTCGGCAACGTGATGCGATCACGTGCGGGCCGACGGTGGCGGTGGTCGCCGGTGCGATGGTGGACCCGGCTTATCGGCTGTCGCTGACTGCGCCCGACGCCGTGGTGTGGTTTGCCGCCGAACAGGGTCGGGTGCACGCGTCGGTGAACCGGGTGTGGCCCAGGGCGTTGGGCACCACGCCGGTGGGGATGGCGCATGCCGTCACCTCGCACTGTCTGGGGCGCGGGGTGAGCTACCGGTGGCGCCCGTGGTGGGGGCGGCGGGACCGGTTGGCCGATGTGCTGGCGGCGGTGCGATCGGGGTGGCCGGTGGCGGTGCTGGTCGGCCGGATCGTGCCCCGGCACTGGGTGCTGATCGTCGACGTGGTCGACGACGTGCTGCAGTGCTACGAACCGTCGTCCGGAGACGTCCGCGGCGTCAAGGTCGATGCAGTGCGCCGGGCACGACTGACCGGGATGGGCTATCCGCGCCCGTTCGCGTTCGTGCTGCCGAAATAGGCGTTCGTGACACCGAATCCGACGTTCGTGCTGCCGGCTAGTCCGGGCTCTCCCGCATGGACGCGTCGTCGGCAACTCCAAGCGATTCGGGCACCGGCCAGCACGGTGGGGACTTCAGACTGGCCAGCGCCAGGCTGCTGATTGCCATCAACACGATGGTCAGGAGCAGGAAATTGGTGTAGCCGCCGAAATGATCCGATGTGGCTCCCGCGGCCAACGGCCCGAACGCGGTGCCCAGCGACAGCCCGGCCACCAGCCCGCCGAACAGCCCGCCGAAGTTCTTCAGCCCGAAGTAGCGCGACGCGAGATAGGCGATGACGTCGACCTCGGCACCGAGCGTCAGGCCGAACAGCGCCGCGGCCACCGTCTGGCTGACCGGGCTGCTGCCGTCGATCAGCAGCGCCGCGCAACCCAGGATCGGCACCAAGTAGGCGCAGGCCCCGACCACGCGTCCGGGGAAGCGGTCCAGCAGCACGCCGACCCCCAGGCGCCCGGCGATCGAGAACACCCCGACCAGCGCCGCCGTGCCCGCTGCAGCAAGCGGTTCGGCACCGGCGTCGCGCAGGATCGGAACGAGGTGGACCACGATGCCCAGCGTGGTGAACGCGAACAGCCCCGCGGCGAGCAGAAGTTTGTAGAAGGTGGCAGAACGCAGCCCCTCCCGCAGCGTGAGGCCCGGCAGGTCGGCCGGGCCGCAGGGCGCGGCGGCAGGGGGTACCGCGGTCCGGACCCGCGCGGGGTTGTCGTCCCGCGCGCCGCCGCCCCGCGCCACCTTGGCATCCTGCACGCCACGGAAGAAAAGCCAGACGACGACCAGCACGAGACCGCCCCACACCGCACCGAGGCCGAAAAACGCTCCGCGCCAGCCCCATTCGTCGATGAAGGTGGTCGCCAGCGGAGGGAAGACCGCCGCGGCCAGCGATCCGCCGGACAGCGTGACCGCGAAGGCCAGACCGCGGGAGGCCTCGAAGCGGCTGGCGACCGCCGAGGTCCACACCGTGGTCTGGACCCAGAACGCGGCGAACGCCAGCAGCGCCCACAACAGCAGCCAGTTCGTCATCGACCCGGTGGCGGTGCCCAGCAGTGCGAACGCGCCGCCCATCAGCGCGACGCCAACCAGGCCGACCCGGCGCGGACCGAGACGGTCGACGGCCAGACCGATGGGCATGGCGGCGACCGCGGCTGCCATCCCCACGATCGTCAGACCCGCCGAGGCCTCGGCCCGGCTCCACCCGAACGTCTCCTGCAGCGGCTGCATGAACGCACCGAGCGAATAGACATGGATGACGCCGATCGAGTAGCCCAGGCCGGCCGCCACCGGCAGCGGGCCGTAACGGCGCCACTCGGTGAGCGCCCGGCGCTCCGTCTCAGCCATGCCGGCCCCTTGTCAGTCACGCGCTGCCGTGTTGTGCGCTGTGCGAGTGCTCAGGATTCTAGGGCGACGGCTGGTGCGGTTGCCGGCTTACGTCGGGATCGGACCCGCCTCGGCGATGCGACGCTGCGCGTCGCCGACCGAGATGCGCAGCCGGCGGGCCAGCACCTCGGCCCACGGCGCTCCGGCGAACTCGACCGGCGGGGGCCCGGAGACCATCTGCGCGAGCAGTTGCCGCTGTTTGACGGCCAGCGTCTTCTCCAGCGCGTCCAGCCTGACCAGCAGGGCCCGCTGATCGACCGGCCGTAACGCGGTGAACGGTAGGGCGGAGACCGCCCGGTGCGCGCGATCGACGGCGTCCAGCGCCGCGATCCATTCCTTCTTCGAACTCATGTTCGACAGCCTAGATCCGGGGTCCGACACGCGCCGATACGCTGGGGAGATGACGAGAAAGCTCGCCACCGCCGATGTGGTCACGTTGCCCGAGTTGCTCGATTTCATCGGACCCCGGCACCGGATGATCCTGACCACCTTCCGCGCCGACGGCTCCCTGCAGAGCTCTCCGGTCTCGGGCGGGGTGGACTCCGAGGGGCGGATCGTGATCGCGAGCTACCCGCAGCGCGCCAAGGCGGCCAACATCACAAGGCGTGCGCACGCGAGCGTGGTGGTGCCCTCCGACGAGTTCAACGGCCCCTATGTGCAGGTGGACGGGCCCGCCGAGGTCGTCGACCTGCCCGAGGCGCTGGAGCCGTTGGTCGAGTACTTCCGCGCCATCGCCGGAGAGCATCCGGACTGGGACGAGTACCGCCAGGCGATGCTCGACCAGCGCAAGTGCCTCATCCGGGTCACGCCCGAGCGCTGGGGCCCGGTGGCGACCGGGGGATTCCCGCCTCGTTGACAGGGCCGGGCCACGGGGAGGCCGGACAGGACGGCCGAGCGTGACTGTGGTAGTCAGAGCTAGCGGACGGATTGCGTCAGCTAGCACGTCAAACTATAGTCTGGACACATGTCCAGGAGGGTTCGGGTTTCTTGCGCCAGACGATTCGCCCACGTCGGGGCCGCTCTCCGGGATCTGTGAGCTGACCATGCGTATCGCACTGCTGTCGTATCGGAGCAAGACCCACTGTGGCGGCCAGGGTGTCTATGTCCGCCATCTGAGCCGCGGTCTCGTCGAACTCGGCCACGACGTCGAGGTGTTCTCCGGTCAGCCCTACCCCGAGGGGCTGGACCCGCGCGTCCGGCTGACGAAGGTGCCAAGCCTCGACCTCTACCGCGAACCGGACCCGTTCCGCATCCCGCGGCCCAGTGAGATCAAGACCAGCATCGATCTGCAGGAGCTGCTGACGACCTGGACTGCCGGCTTCCCGGAGCCCAAGACGTTCAGCATGCG
This sequence comes from Mycobacterium sp. SMC-8, assembly GCF_025263565.1. Lineage (NCBI taxonomy): Bacteria > Bacillati > Actinomycetota > Actinomycetes > Mycobacteriales > Mycobacteriaceae > Mycobacterium > Mycobacterium sp. SMC-8. The sequence goes on along the minus strand of NZ_CP079865.1, from coordinate 1,234,060 downwards.
CGTCGCGCGCCTGCTGGCCGAGCGCCGCGACGACTTCGACGTTGTGCACGACAACCAGTGTCTGGGCACCGGTCTGCTCGACATCGCGGCCTCCGGCCTGCCCGTGGTGGCCACCGTGCACCACCCGATCACCCGCGACAAGGTGGTCGACGTCGCGGCGGCCGCGTGGTGGCGCAAGCCGCTGGTGCGCCGTTGGTACGGCTTCGCGGAGATGCAGAAGCAGGTCGCGCGCCGGATCCCGGAACTGTTGACCGTGTCGTCGACCTCGGCCGCCGACATCGCCGAGGACTTCGCTGTCGATCCGGATCAGCTGCATGTGGTCCCGCTCGGCGTGGACACCCAGTTGTTCCAGCCCGGCCGGCAGCGGGTTCGCAACCGGGTGATCGCGATCGCCAGTGCCGACGTGCCGCTCAAGGGCGTCAGCCACCTGCTGCACGCGGTGGCCAAACTGCGCATCGAGCGCGATCTGGAGCTGCAGCTGGTCGCCAAGCTCGAGCCCAACGGCCCCACCGAGAAGCTGATCGCCGAGCTCGGCATCTCCGACATCGTGCACATCTCCAGCGGGCTGAGCGACTCCGAACTGGCCGGTCTGCTGGCCTCCGCCGAAGTCGCCTGCATCCCTTCGCTGTACGAAGGGTTCTCGTTGCCGGCGGTGGAGGCGATGGCCAGTGGCACCCCGATCGTGGCCAGCCGCGCCGGGGCCCTGCCCGAGGTGGTGGGCACCGATGGGGAGTGCGCGCGGCTGGTGACACCCGCCGACGTCGACGAACTCACCTCCGTGCTCGGCGACCTGCTCGACTCGCCTCTGGAACTCCGGCGCCTCGGCGACAACGGCCGCCGGCGTGCGCTCGAGGTGTTCAGCTGGGAATCCGTTGCCGCACAGACTGTCGCGGTGTACGACCGAGCCTGTGAGAGGGTCACGACATGCTGACCGTGGACTTCGACCGGCTCGGCGTCGGCGCCGGAACCAAGGTGATCGACGTCGGCTGCGGCGCCGGCCGCCACACGTTCGAGGCGTTCCGGCGCGGAGCCGACGTGATCGGGTTCGACCAGAACGCCTCGGACCTCAACGACGTCGACCAGATCCTGCAGGCGATGAAGGACGAGGGCGAGGCGCCGGCCACCGCCAGGGGGGAGGCCGTCAAGGGCGACGCCCTCGACCTGCCCTACCCGGACGGCACATTCGACTGCGTCATCGCCTCGGAGATCCTCGAGCACGTCCCCGAGGATGACCGTGCCATCGCCGAGCTGGTGCGTGTGCTCAAACCGGGAGGCGCACTGGCGATCACCGTGCCGCGTTGGCTGCCCGAGCGGATCTGCTGGGCGTTGTCGGACGAGTATCACGCCAACGAGGGCGGCCACATCCGCATCTACCGGGCCGACGAGCTCCGCGACAAGGTGCTCGCTCACGGCCTGGAGCTCACTTTCACCCATCACGCCCATGCGCTGCATTCGCCGTACTGGTGGCTCAAATGCGCTGTGGGAACCGAGAAGAACGATCACCCGGCGGTGACCGCGTATCACAAGCTGCTGGTGTGGGATATGATGGGCCGGCCGTGGCTCACCCGGGCGGCCGAGGCGGCGCTCAACCCGCTGATCGGCAAGAGTGTCGCTCTCTACTTCAGAAAGCCCCCTGCTGCCGATGCATGACGTCCCCGGTGTGCCGGGCGTCTTCACGCCGGCCCAATGTCGGCAGACCGCTGAGTCGATCGCTGCGACGCAGGAGTCCAGTGGTGCGATCCCGTGGTCGGTCGGCGGGCACACCGATCCGTGGGACCACATCGAGAACGCCATGGCGCTCACCGTGGCGGGCCTGCTGGAACCCGCCCGCGCGGCGTTCGAATGGTCCCGCACCGCCCAGCGTCCGGATGGCAGCTGGCCGATCCAGCTCCGCAACGGGGTGGTCGAGGACGCCAACAGCGACAGCAACTTCTGCGCGTACATCGCCACCGGCGTGTGGCACCACGTGCTGGTCACCGGCGACCGCGCGTTCGCCGAGACCATGTGGCCGGTGGTGGCCAGGGCCATCGACTTCGTCCTCGAATTGCAGTTCGGCACCGGTGAGATCGCTTGGGCGCGAGGACCTTCCGGTGACGCTGACGAGGCGCTGCTGACCGGGTGCGCGAGCATCTACCACAGCATCCGCTGCGCGTTGGCCCTTGCCGACTACGTCGACGACTCGCAGCCCGAGTGGGAGGTCGCGGTCGGCCGTCTCGGTCATGCGATCGCCGAGCACCCGGACCGGTTCGTCACCAAGGACCGCTGGTCGATGGAGTGGTACTACCCGGTGCTCGGCGGCGCACTGCGCGGCCCGAGGGCGCACGCGCGCATCAACGGGCGGTGGGACGACTTCGTGGTGCCCGGTCTGGGCATTCGTTGCGTCGACGACCGGCCATGGGTGACCGGCGCCGAAACCTGTGAGTTGGTCCTGGCTTTGGAGGCGATGGGGGACAGGGCGCGCGCCTACGAGCAGTTCGCCGCGATGCATCATCTGCGCGAGGAGGACGGGTCCTACTGGACCGGTCTGGTGTACGAGGACGGCAAGCGCTGGCCGGTCGAGCGCACCACCTGGACGGGGGCGGCGGTGATCCTGGCCGCCGACGCGTTGTCGTCCACCACGCCGGCCGCCGGCATCTTCCGAGGCGCCGATCTGCCGAAAGGTCTTGAGGGTCAATACGATTGTGCGTGCGCGACCAGCGGACGCTAGTCGGCGCCCAGGGTTCCGGGTTGCCCGCAGATCCGCTCGAGTACCCGCATCGACCCGGTGGCCCGAACCTCCCGGAAGTCGCCGCTGTCGAGGGCGCGCCGGTAGATGAGGAACGGGGCCTGACCGCCGTCGGCCGGATCGGGAAACACGTCATGGATGACCAGTGCGCCGCCCACGGCCACCCAGCGGGCCCACCCGTCGAAGTCGCGGTTGGCGGCCTCCTCGGTGTGCCCACCGTCGATGAACAGCAACCGCAGCGGTGTTCCCCAGCCGCGGGCCACCACCGGGGAGCGTCCGACGACGGCCACGACGTGCTCGTCGAGCCCCGCGGCGTCGAGCGTGTGGCGCAGTGTCGGCAGCGTGTCGAACAGTCCGGTGACCGGATCGACCAGGGTCGCGTCGTGGTACTCCCACCCGGCCTGATGTTCCTCGGATCCGTGATGGTGGTCGACGGTGTAGATCAGGCCTCCGGTCTGCTGTGCCGCGGCGCCCAGCATGACCGTGGACTTGCCGCAGTACGTGCCGATTTCGACCCCGACGCTGTCGGCGAGGTACTGCAGGGCGGTGTCATAGAGGGCGCGCCCCTCGTCGGCGGGCATGAACCCGGTGACCTGTTCCGCGAGCTCGAAAAGGGCTGCCGCGGCAGGCGGAAGCGCGGAGTCGGTGCCGGCTGGACGGCTCGCCGTCGTGTCACTCATCGTGCCCAACTTACCGCCACCGGCCCCTAGTGGTTGACCCCTGGTTGTAGTAGCGTCCGGACATGTGTCCGATCCGGCTCTGGAGTCGACTCGGCGTCGCCTGACGGCCCGGCAGGCCGACACGGTGGACCGCTTGGGGCGTGCCGCGGTCGAACTGCTCACACGGCACGGATATGCGGCCCTGACCGTGCGCCGGGTGGCCGCCGAGGCCGGTGTCGGGTCCGCCACGGCCTACACCTACTTCTCGTCCAAGGAACATCTTGTCGCCGAGGTGTTCTGGCGCCGGCTGGCCGCTTCGCCAGAGGTCGAGCACGGGTCGGATGACCCCGCCGCCCGGGTTACCGCGGTACTCGGGCACATCTCGTCGCTCGTCGCCGACGACCCGGACTTCGCCGGGGCGGTGACCACCGCGCTGCTCGGCAAGGATCCGGACGTCGAGGTGCTGCGGTTGCGCATCGGCCGCGACATCCGGGACCGCTTGTCGGCGGCGCTGGGAGCCGGCACCGATCCCGACGTCATCGATGCGCTGGAGATGCTCTATTCGGGCGCACTGGTGCGCGCCGGCATGGGGTACGCGTCGTACTCCGAGATCGTGGCGAAGCTGGAGAAGTCGGCGCGATTGATGCTGGCCTGACAGTCAGCGCGTGCCGACCAGTGCGGTGGCCGCGGCGACCGCGGTGTCGGCGATGCCGTGCACGTCGCGTCCGTCCTCGACGAAAAGGGCGGTGAGCTCCCGCAGTCCGCCGAGCAGCAGGACCGCCATCGGCGAGGCGATCGGCACGATCCCGGCCCGCTGGAACCCAGGGTTGCTCGTCAGCGACACCAGCAGCCCGGTCAGGTCACGCATCACCTGACGATGCAGGGGACGCGCGGCCGCGCCGAGCGCGGGGGCTTCCCGGATCCAGCACAGTGTGATCGCCGGGCGCGCACTGATGTGTTCGACGTAGGCGTCCACGGCTTGCCGAATCTGCTGCTGCCAGTCCACATCCGGTTGGACGGTCGCCCGGATGTGGGCGATCAGGTCGGCGTTGTTGCGGCGCAACAACTCGATGAGGCACTCTTCCTTGCTCGCGAACTGTTCGTAGAACGTGCGCTTGGAGGTGCGGGCATGCCGCACGACATCGGCGACCGTGCTGTCGCGGTATCCGCGTTCGACGATGGACGACGTCAATCCATCGAGCAGTCGGTCGGTCACCGACGCGTCGCGGCTGACCGGAACCGGAATCGTCACTTTCGTCTTCACCCTTGCAGCCTGTGGTACCAACCGGTACCGTACCGTATTACACCGTGGTACACAGAAGTACCAGCGCCGTCACCGGGGAGTCCGATGAGCGAAGCGACCATCACCGCAGACCACTCGACCGCGGCGGCCGGCCGGCCGGTGCGGCTGCCACCCACCCCGCGGATACCGAAAGTTCTTCAGGCGGTTGGATTTTCGCTGTCCCGGCAGTGGACGGTGGCGCAGATCGTGCGCCGCTACGGTGACGTATTCACCATGACCTTGCCGGTGTTCGGCCGGACGGTGATGGTGACCGATCCGGCGTTGGCCAAGCAGCTGTTCATGGCCAACACCGACGACGTCGGCAACATCCAACCCAATCTGTCCCGCGTGCTGGGTTCGGGTTCGGTGTTCGCCCTCGACGGCGCCGACCACCGCAGGCGGCGCAAGTTGCTCACCCCGCCGTTCCACGGCAAGAGCATCAAGAACTACGAGCGGATCTTCGAAGAGGAGACGCTGCGGGAGGCCGCCGACTGGCCGGAGGGCCAACCGTTCGAGACGCTCGAGCCGATGATGCGGATCACCCTGAACGCGATCCTGCGGGCGGTGTTCGGCGCCGACGGCGCGCACCTCGACGAGTTGCGCCGGATCATCCCGCCATGGGTCACGCTCGGTTCGCGCCTGGCGGTCCTGCCGACCCCGCAACGCACGTACGGACGTTTCAGCCCGTGGGGCCGGCTGGCCGCCTACCGGCGCCGCTACGACGAGGTCATCGGCCGGCTGATCGACGCCGTGCAGGCCGACCCGAATTTCGGCACCCGCGATGACATCCTGGCGCTGTTGCTGCGCAGCACCTACGAGGACGGCTCGACGATGTCGCGGCAGGACATCGGTGACGAGCTGCTGACCCTGCTGGCCGCCGGGCACGAGACCACCGCGGCGACCCTGGGCTGGGCGTTCGAGCGCATCAGCCGTCACCCCGAGGTGCTGGCCGAACTCATGGCCGAGGTGGACAGCGGCGGCAACGAGTACCGGCAGGCGACCATTCTGGAGATCCAGCGTGCGCGCACCGTGATCGACTTCGCCGGCCGCCACGTCTACTCGCCGACCTTCGAGCTCGGCGAGTGGGTGATCCCGCGCGGCTATTCGATCGTCGTCGCCATCGGTCAGGTACATCACCGCTCGGACGACTTCCCGGATCCCGAGCGCTTCGACCCGCGGCGGTTCCTGGGCCAGCGCCCTCCCACTTTCGCGCACCTGCCCTTCGGCGGCGGCACCCGGCGCTGCGTGGGGGCGGTGTTCGCCAACGTCGAGATGGATGTGGTGCTGCGAACGGTGTTGCAGCACTTCGAGATCGAGACGACCGCCGCGCCGGGGGAGAAGATGCACTCGCGGGGAGTGGCGTACACGCCCGCCGACGGCGGGCGAGTGGTCATGCGCCGCCGTCGGACGGGCCCGGCGTGAAATCAGACCGCCACGGCGTGCCGTGAATTAAACCGCCACGGCGTGCCGTGAATTAAACCGCCACGGCGTGCCGTGAATTAAACCTGAGCGCGCCGGGGCAGCTTCCAGCCGGGCCGCGGGAAGTGGCAGGTGTAGCCGTTCGGGTAGCGCTCCAGATAGTCCTGGTGCTCGGGCTCGGCCTCCCAGAAGTCCGGCGCCGGACTGACTTCGGTGACGACCTTGCCGGGCCACAGACCTGACGCGTCGACGTCGGCGATGGTGTCCAGCGCGATCTGGCGCTGCTCCTCGTCGACGTAGAAGATCTCCGACCGGTAGCTCGTGCCGACGTCGTTGCCCTGCCGGTTCTTCGTGGTCGGGTCGTGGATCTGGAAGAAGAACTCCAGCAGCGCGCGGTAGTCGGTCTGGGTGGGGTCGTAGACGATCTCGATCGCCTCGGCGTGCCCGGGATGATTGCGGTAGGTCGGATGGTCGTTCTGCCCGCCCGTGTAGCCCACTCTCGTGGACACGACGCCGGGCTGCTTGCGGATCAGGTCCTGCATGCCCCAGAAGCACCCGCCCGCCAGTACGGCTCGCTTGTAGTCGCTCACGCCTGCTCCTCTTCGGTCGCTTCGGATAATCCACGGTACTGCGCGCGGGTAAAACGGGGCGCGCACCGCGTTTAGTCCGGCCGCAGCCGCCGGTGGCTATCCTCTGCAGGATGCGTGTCCTCGCGGCGGTGACGGTCCTGTGGGCGATTCTGCTGACGCTTGCCGGGCCGGCCTCCGCTGAGCCGGCTGCGCCGGTCGCGGTCCCCGAGACACCGCCCGGCACCCCTGCGGCGATGTTCGCCGACGACCCGGCGATCGTGCACGCCTACCCCACGCGGCCGCAGTCCTGGAGCCGGCTCCCCGACGAACGGGCGGTGCGGCTGCACTTCACCAGCGGCACCCCGCAGTGCTACGGCGTCACCGCGACGGTGCAGGAGAACACCGACGAGGTGCTCGTCGACCTGCGCACCGGCACCCTGCCTCAGGCCGTCGACCGGGCCTGCATCGCGATCGCGCTGTTCGGCGCGCTCGACGTGCCCCTGGAGCAACCGCTCGGCGCGCGGCGCGTGCTCAGCGTGACCTGACGCGGCCCTGGACAAGCCCTCGACAGGCCCTCGACAACGGCCGCTAGAACGTGTTCTATTTCGGGGTGTGGCGGCCAACACTTTCACCCGGGACGAACTCGTCGCGGCGTTCACCGAATTCGAGAAGACGGTCGACCGGGCGGCGCGGACCAGGGACTGGGATCCGTGGGTTGACCAGTACACCGACGACGTCCTCTACATCGAGCACGCGGCCGGGACGATGCGCGGCCGCGAGGAGGTGCGGCCGTGGATATGGCGCACCATGGAGTCGTTTCCCGGCAGCTACATGACGTCGTTCCCGTCGCGGTGGAGCGTCATCGACGAAGGCACGGGCAGGATCATCTGCGAGCTCGACAACCCGATGCGCGATCCCGGTGACGGCACCGTCATCAGCGCCACCAACATCTCGATCCTGACCTACGCCGGCGACGGCAGGTGGCAACGGCAGGAAGACGTGTACAACCCGCTGCGGTTCGTGGCGGCGACGGTGAAATGGTGCCGGAAGGCAGAGGAACTCGGCACGTTGCCCGACGTCGCGGCGGAGTGGATGGCCAAGTACGGCGGCGCCCGATGACCGGACCGTCTGCTGTCGCACCGCCGGCCCCGGTGCTCGTCATCGGCGCCAACGGCTACCTCGGCAGCCACGTCACCCGCCGGCTCGTCGCCGACGGTCACCGGGTGCGGGTGATGGTGCGCGACGGCGCCAACACCGTCGGCATCGACGATCTGGACGTGACCCGCTTCGTCGGGGACATCTGGGACGACGAGGTGGTGCGCAGCGCGATGACCGGGTGTGAGGTGGTGTACTACTGCGTCGTGGACACCCGCGGCTGGCTGCGGGACCCGGCGCCGTTGTTCCGCACCAACGTCGACGGCACCCGCAACGTGCTCGACATCGCCGTCGAACCGGCCGTCGCGGCGGGGCTGAAGAAGTTCGTGTTCACCAGCAGCTACGTGACCGTCGGGCGCCGCCGCGGGACGGTGGCCACCGAGGCCGACGTGCTCGGCGACCGTGAACTCACCCGCCTGACCCCGTACGTCCGCTCGCGGGTGCAGGCCGAGAACCTGGTCATGGCGTACGCGCGGGAACAGGGACTGCCGGCGGTGGCGATGTGCGTATCCACCACCTACGGCGCCGGCGACTGGGGCCGCACCCCGCACGGGGCGATCATCGCCGGTGCGGCCTACGGGAAGCTGCCCTTCGTGATGAGTGGCATCGAGCTGGAAGCCGTGGGCGTCGACGACGCGGCCGCAGCGCTGGTGCTGGCCGCCGAGAAGGGCCGTGTCGGGGAGCGCTACCTGATCTCGGAGAAGATGATCTCCAACGCCGAGGTGGTGCGGATCGCCGCCGAGGCGGCCGGGGTGCCGGCGCCGACGAGGTCGATTCCGCTGCCGCTGTCGTACGCGATGGCGGCGCTGGGCAGCGTGAAGGCCCGGCTGCAGGGCACCGACGAACGGCTCTCGCTGGGCTCGCTGCGCCTGATGCGCGCCGAGGCGCCGGTCGACTGCAGCAAGGCGCGAGACGAACTCGGTTGGCGGCCCGGACCGGTCGAAGAGTCGATCCGGGAGGCGGCGAAGTTCTGGGTCGGCCTGCGGCGAGCCAAGCAGGCCCGAGTCACCGGGTGACCGACAAGCTGCGCGTCGACCTGCGCGGTGCGCCCCAGACGATGCTGGCGACGCTGTACGCCAAGGCGCTCGATGCTGACAGTCCCGGCTCGGTGCTCAACGACACCTGGGCCGCAGCATCGTCGGCCAGATCGACTACGACTGGAAGACGACGACGATCACCACCCGCAACGCCCCGTCGGTCACCCTGCGTTCGGCGCACTTCGACTGTTGGGCAAGGCAATTCCTCTCCGAGCGCCCTGACGCGGTGGTGCTTCACCTCGGGTGCGGTCTGGACAGCCGCTACTTTCGTATCGCGCCGGGCGACGGCGTCGATTGGTACGACATCGACTACCCGCAGGTGGCGGCGCCGCGGAAGCGCTTCTACCCGACCACCTCCCGGTACCACGTCGTGGCAGCGTCGGTCACCGACCCGGCGTGGCTTGCCGGCATCGCCGATGACAGGCCGACGCTGGTGCTCGGCGAGGGGCTGACCATGTACCTTCGCGACACCGACGGCATCGCGTTGCTGAGGCGGGTGGTCGACCGGTTCCCGTCCGGCGAACTGCAATTCGACGCGTTCAACTGGCTGGGGATCAAGCTCCAGTGGTCCAATGCGGTGGTCCGCCGCTCCGGCTCCACGCTGTACTGGGCGATCAACGGGCCGGCCGACATCCTCGAGTCCGTACCGGGACGCGTCTGTTGCAATGGGTTCCGGTGTTCGAATCGGACGCGTTCGCACGTGTCCCGGCCTTCTACCGGGTGCTGGGCGCGGCGATGAACCGGATTCCCGGCGTGCGGACGATGGCGCAGTTTCACCGCTACGCGTTCTGAGCGCGCAGCGCACTGCTGCGACAATCTGTCGGTGCTCACTCGCTTGCCGGTGAACGGCCACGTGTCCCACTGGTTCGACGGACTGCCGATCAGCCGCGCGCCGCTGCCGGGGACCCGGGACGCCGATGTCTGCATCGTCGGCGCCGGCTACACCGGCCTGTGGACCGCGTACTACCTCAAGCGCGCGGACCCGTCGCTGCGCGTGGTCGTGCTGGAGGCGCGCTTCGCCGGGTACGGGGCGTCAGGGCGCAACGGCGGATGGCTGTCGGGTCTGGTTCCCGGCGACCGTGAGCGCATGGCGCACCGGTATGGCCGCGACGGGGTGATCGCGTGGCAGCGCGCGCTCAACGACGCCGTCGACGAGGTGATCGGCGTCGCCGACCGGGAAGGCATCGACGCCGGCATCGTCAAGGGCGGCACCTTGGAGGTGGCCCGCAACGCCGCGCAGGCCACCCGACTGGCCGCGGCGCTGGACGCCGAACGTCGCTGGCAGGTCGACGGTGTCGAAGCGCTGACCGCACCCGAAGCAGCCCGACGGATCCGGCTCGACGGCGTGGTCGCCGCCTACCACAACCCGCACTGCGCCCGGATCCAGCCGGCGCACCTGGTGCGCGGCCTGGCCGACGCCGCCGAACGGCTCGGCGTGGTCATCCACGAGCGGTCCCCGGTCACCGAGATCCGACCGGGCCGCGCCGCCACGCCGTGGGGCGCGGTGAACGCCGGGGTGGTGCTGCGGGCCACCGAGGGCTTCACCGCCGGCTTGCCGGGTCTGAAGCGGCGGTGGCTGCCCATGAACAGTTCGATGATCGCGACGGACCCGATTCCCGCAGAGCTCTGGGACACCATCGGGTGGCACGGCCGGGAGACCCTCGGCGACCTCGCGCACGGGTTCTTCTACGCCCAGCGCACCGTCGACGACCGCATCGCGATCGGCGGGCGCAGCGTGCCCTACCGGTTCGGATCCCGCACCGACCGGGACGGGCGGGTGCCCGAACGCACCATCGCGCGCCTCGCCGCGACCCTGAGGGCCGTGCTGCCACAGGTGTCCCACGTGCCGATCGCGCACGGCTGGTGCGGTGTGCTGGCCGTCCCCCGCGACTGGGAGGCGGCCGTCGACTTCGACAGCTCGACCGGGCTGGGCTGGGCCGGCGGCTACGTCGGGCACGGCGTCACCGCGACCAACCTCGCCGCGCGCACGCTGACCGACCTGGTGTGCGGCCGCGAGTCGGAACTGACCGCGCTGCCCTGGGTCGGTCACCGCGCGAAGAACTGGGAACCGGAGCCGCTGCGCTGGCTGGGCGTGCGCGGCATGTACCTGACCTACCGGGCCGCCGACTGGCACGAGGCTCGCGGCACCAGGCGCACCTCGCCCATCGCGGTGGTGGCGGACAGGATCGCCGGCCGCCCGCACTGAGCGTTCAATGGTGACATGACCGACCGACCCGTCCGCGAACCCTCGCCGGCCCATCCCATCACCGTCGTACCTACCGGCCGCCACGTCGTGGTCCGGGTCAACGGTGAGGTCATCGCCGAAACCGATGCCGCCTTCACGTTGCAGGAGGCGTCCTACCCTGCGGTGCAGTACATACCGTTGGCCGATGTGGCGGCCGACCGGCTGCGTCCCAGCGGCACCGCGACCTACTGTCCGTACAAGGGCGACGCCGGCTACTACGACATCGTCGCCGGCGGCCAGACCGTGCCGGACGCGGTGTGGACCTACCGCGAGCCGTACCCCGCCGTCGCGCAGATCGCCGGTCACGTCGCCTTCTACGCGGACAAGGCCGATGTCACCGTCGACCCCTAGGCTGACGTGATGCGGATTTCGGCCAGCGTCGCGTTCGCCGGCCCCGTCAATCTCGGCTGGACACTGTCTCCGCTGCGCCGCGGCCGGGGCGACCCGTGCTACCACGACGCGCCCGACGGAGCGATCTGGCGGACCAGCCTGATGCGCAGCGGCGCGGTCACCGCGCGGCTCAGTCGCGGCGCGCCCGGCGTCGTCGACTGCGAAGCGTGGGGTCCCGGCGGTGCGGAGTTCGCCGACACGCTGTCCGCCCTGCTGGGCGCCGACGACGACACCTCGGGATTCGATCCGCAGGAACCCACGGTCGCCGCCGCCCTGCGCAAGGCGCCGCACCTGCGGCTGGGCCGCACCGGCCGGGTGCTGGAGGCGCTCATCCCGGCCGTCCTGGAACAGCGGGTCGTCGGCAAGGACGCATTCGGGTCGTGGCGCCGGTTGGTGACCCGCTACGGCTCGCCCGCCCCCGGCCCCGCGCCCGAACACATGCGGGTGCCGCCGTCCGCGGACGTCTGGCGGCGCGTCCCGTCGTGGGAATTCCACCTCGCCAACGTCGACCCCGGCCGGGCGCGCACCGTCGTCGGCTGTGCGCAACGCGCCGACGCCCTGGAGCGGCTGGTCGGCCGGCCCGCCGAGGCGGCCCGCACCGCGATGATGTCGCTGCCCGGGGTCGGCATCTGGACCGCCGCCGAGACCGCTCAACGGGCATTCGGAGACGCCGACGCGCTCTCCGTCGGCGACTACCACCTGGCCAAGGTGGTCGGCTGGACTCTGCTGGGCCGCCCGATCGACGACCCGCAGATGATCGACCTGCTCGAACCCATGCGACCGCACCGGCACCGCGCCGTGCGGCTGCTCGAAGTCAGCGGTCTGGCGTTCAAACCGCGCTTCGGCCCGCGCCTGTCGATTCCGCGCCTGGCCGATCTGTGACCTTCGCGTCACTTGTGGTTACCTACCCACACACCGGGTACACGGGGCGGGACAGTCGATCGTGCGAAGGAGCAAGTAATGACTGCGTTCACCGTTCCCGGCCTGACCGACAAGCAGGGGGCCGAAGTCGCCGAGCTGCTGCAGAAAGCGCTCAGCAGGTACAACGACCTTCACCTGACCCTCAAACACGTCCACTGGAATGTGGTGGGGCCCAACTTCATCGGCGTCCACGAGATGATCGACCCGCAGGTCGAGCTGGTGCGCGGCTACGCCGACGAGGCTGCCGAGCGTATCGCCGCGCTGGGGCAGTCGCCGCTGGGTACCCCCGGCGCGATCATCAACGACCGCACCTGGGATGACTACTCGGTCAACCGCGACACCGTGCAGGCGCACCTAGCCGCACTCGATCTGGTCTACGTGGGCGTCATCGAGGACACCCGCAAGAGCATCGAGCGACTCGGGGAACTCGACCCGGTGTCCGAGGACATGCTGATCGGCCATGCCGCCGAGCTGGAGAAGTTCCAGTGGTTCGTCCGGGCGCACCTGGAGAACTCCGGGGGGCAGTTGGTCAACGAAGGCGCCGAGACGGAGAAGTCCGCGGCGTCGAAGGCCAAGAAGAACTCGTAACGCCGCGACTGCCGCCGGGGAGCACGTCGCCTCGCACCGGGTGGGCGACGGGTTCCCCGGCGGCGCTCACCGGTAGGCGGTCAGGCGGGCCGCGATGGCGGTCCGGCCGTCGCGCCCCACCGCACGGGCGTCGGCCACGGCGCTGCTGCGCCCGGTGTGGCTGGCCTCGGCCCGGTAGTGCGACTGTTCGCCGCCGTGGAAGGGCCGCAGGAAGTTCACCCGCAGTGACGCGGTGCGGTACTCGTGCAGCGTGCCATGGTTCACCGCGGCGTTGCCGACCAACTCCAGTCCCATCGACGCCACACCGCCGTGCACCGCTCCGACACTGTTGTTCAGCACCGGGTCATCACCCTGGACCAAAACCGCTGTCGTGCCACCGGATTCGCCGACACTGACCGCCATCAGCTGATCCAGGCGGGGACCCGGCAGCGTTCCGCCCGGCCCGTCCGGCCACGGGGCCAAGGTGTCCGGCACGGTGATGTAGAACGACCGGACCGTCGCGGTGGCGATCACCTCGGCGCCCACGCTCAGTTCGCACACGCTCAGCGCGACCAGCCCCTTGCGGCCCAGCGGCGTGGCCACCGCGACCACGTCGCGCCCGGGCGCCGCCGCGATGATGTCGGCGGCCTCGGGCACCAGTTCGAGGGACAGTTCGCTGGACACCGTCCACTCCCGGGGACTGCGGCGCGCGTGGTTGATCAGCCCGCCGGCGTGGTCGACCAGCATCGCCACCGGAGCGGTGGTGGCGGCACCGGTCAGCGGGTTGACCAGACCGGCGGCCGGGATGGACGCGACGCAGCGGTCGCTGTGCTCCTCGGCCGTCTCGATCCCGAAGCGACCCAGTGGCGTGTTCAGCGGATACGGCACACTTGCAGCTTGACCGCCGGGGCGCGCACTCATACCCCTGCGGGGTATATGAGAACGTCGGCCCGGAACTGACGTCCATTCTGGGATTGCCGAAGATGTTGGCGCCCAGGGCCTTTCAGTGCCGAGGGGGTCGGCGTGCAGATGTGGCCCGCCGGCGGGTGAGTTTGCCGGCGGCGGACAGGGCCGTCCGGCCGGCGGATCGAGTTTCCTAAGAATCCGGAAAGGCTTTGCGCAAAGATATCTACACTCATCGATGCAGCGCAGAGGCACCTTGCTGGGTAGCTCAGCAAAGTTACATCGCAGTGGCGCCCCAGATGTGATCCAGTTCGCACTGGCCGCCCCCGCGGTGATTGCAGCCGAAAATAGCGGCGCAGCAACGTTATTCAGTTGTGACCTGAGAATTCGCTGTCCGTGACCGGGGAGCACCCGGCGAACGTTGTTAGGTAGGGCTAAGTTGGCATGTCAGGGGCCCTTTGTCATATCGTTTTGAGCACTTGTGGCGCATGGGAAAAAGGGCCGTCGTTCAGTGCTGCACGAAGGCGCCCCCATCGCAGAACCGGCTAACGCTCTCGTCCACGGTTGCCGTCCGTAACTCTCCGCCGAGACGCGTGCATATAGAGGTAGGTGGGAATGGCTCCCAGTCGTCAAGGGCTTTACGACCCGGCATTCGAGCACGACGCCTGCGGCGTGGCGATGGTGGCCGATATGCACGGCCGCCGCAGCCGCGACATCGTGGAGAAGGCGATTACGGCGCTGCTGAACCTCGAACACCGTGGTGCGCAGGGCGCCGAACCCAACACCGGCGACGGCGCCGGCATCCTGCTGCAGGTCCCCGACGAGTTCTTCCGAGCGGTCTGCGACTTCGACCTGCCCGAGCCGGGCAGCTACGCGACCGGCATCGCATTCCTGCCGCAGTCGTCCAAGGACGCCGCCACCGCCTGCGCCGCGGTCGAGAAGATCGCCGAGGCCGAGGGGCTGGCTGTGCTCGGCTGGCGCGACGTGCCCACCGACGATTCGTCGCTCGGGGCGTTGGCCCGCGACGCGATGCCGACGTTCCGGCAATTGTTCCTCGGCGGCGCGACCGGAATGGACCTGGAGCGCCGGGCGTATGTGGTACGCAAGCGGGCCGAGCACGAGCTCGGCACCAAGGGCCCCGGTCAGGACGGACCCGGCCGGGAAACGGTCTACTTCCCAAGCCTGTCCGGTCAGACGTTCGTCTACAAGGGCATGCTCACCACGCCGCAGCTCAAGGCGTTCTACCTGGACCTGCAGGATGAGCGGCTCACCAGTGCGCTGGGCATCGTGCACTCGCGGTTCTCCACCAACACCTTCCCGTCGTGGCCGCTGGCCCACCCCTTCCGCCGGGTGGCGCACAACGGCGAGATCAACACCGTCACCGGCAACGAGAACTGGATGCGGGCCCGCGAGGCGTTGATCAAGACCGACATCTTCGGGGGCCACGACCTGGAGAAGGTCACCCCGATCTGCACTCCCGGGGCGTCGGACACCGCACGTTTCGACGAGGTGCTCGAACTGTTGCACCTCGGCGGCCGCAGCCTGCCGCACGCGATGCTGATGATGATCCCGGAGGCCTGGGAACGGCACGAGAGCATGGACCCGGCCCGCCGGGCGTTTTACGAGTTCCACGACTCGCTGATGGAGCCGTGGGACGGCCCCGCCTCGGTGTGCTTCACCGACGGCACCGTGATCGGCGCGGTGCTGGACCGCAACGGTCTGCGCCCGTCGCGGATCTGGGTCACGGCCGACGGCCTGGTCGTGATGGCCTCGGAGGCCGGCGTGCTCGACATCGACCCCAGCACCGTGGTCAAGAAGATGCGTCTGCAGCCCGGCCGGATGTTCCTCGTCGACACCGCGCAGGGCCGGATCGTCTCCGACGAGGAGATCAAGGCCCAGCTGGCCGCCGAGCACCCGTACCAGGAGTGGCTCGACGCCGGGCTGTTCAAGCTCGACGAACTGCCGCCGGGCGACTACGTCCGGATGCCGCACCATCGCGTGGTGCTGCGCCAGCAGGCGTTCGGTTACACCTACGAGGAACTGAACCTGCTCATCGCCCCGATGGCGCGTTCCGGCGCCGAGGCACTGGGCTCGATGGGCACCGACACCCCCATCGCGGTGCTGTCGGCGCGCCCGCGGATGCTCTACGACTACTTCCAGCAGTTGTTCGCCCAGGTCACCAACCCCCCTCTGGACGCCATCCGCGAGGAGGTCGTCACCAGCCTGCAAGGTGCGGTGGGTCCGGAGGGCGACCTGCTCAACCCCGGTCCGGAATCGTGCCGCCAGATCGTGCTGCAGCAGCCGATCCTGCGTAACGCCGAGCTGTCGAAGCTCATCTGCGTCGACCCCGACCACGAGGTCCGCGGCCACAAGCACGGGATGCGCGCGGCCGTCATCCGCTGTCTGTACCCGGTGAACCGGGGCGGTCAGGGCCTCAAGGAGGCCCTCGACAACGTGCGGGCCAAGGTCTCGGCCGCGATCCGCGAGGGCGCCCGCATCATCGTGCTGTCCGACCGCGAGTCCAACGAACAGTTGGCGCCGATCCCGTCGCTGCTCAGCGTGTCCGCGGTGCACCACCACCTGGTGCGTGAGCGCACCCGCACCCAGGTCGGTCTCGTCGTCGAGGCCGGCGACGCGCGCGAGGTGCACCACATGGCCTGCCTGGTCGGCTTCGGCGCCGCGGCCATCAACCCCTACATGGCCTTCGAGTCCATCGAGGACATGGTCGACCGCGGCGTGATCTCGGATATCAGCAGCGACGAGGCCAAGGCCAACTACGTCAAAGCCGCAGGCAAGGGTGTGCTGAAGGTGATGTCCAAGATGGGCATCTCCACGCTCGCGTCGTACACCGGTGCCCAGCTGTTCCAGGCCATCGGAATCAGCCAGAAGGTGCTCGACGAGTACTTCACCGGCCTGACCTGCCCGGTCGGCGGCATCGATCTCGACGACATCGCCGACGACGTCGCTGCCCGGCACGCGATCGCCTACCTGGACCGCCCCGACGCGCGGGCGCACCGCGAACTCGAGGTCGGCGGCGAATACCAGTGGCGCCGCGAGGGCGAGTACCACCTCTTCAACCCGGACACCGTGTTCAAGCTGCAGCACTCCACCCGCACGGGGCAGTACTCGATCTTCAAGGAGTACACCGAGCTCGTCGACGACCAGAGCGAGCGGATGGCCTCGCTGCGCGGCCTGCTGAAGTTCCGCGACGGCCAGCGGCCGCCGGTGCCGCTGGAGGAGGTCGAGCCGGCCACCGAGATCGTCAAGCGCTTCTCGACCGGCGCGATGAGCTACGGCTCGATCTCGGCGGAAGCCCACGAAACCCTCGCGATCGCGATGAACCGGCTCGGCGGGCGGTCGAACTCGGGTGAGGGCGGCGAGTCCGTGGCACGGTTCGACCGCGACGAGAACGGTGACTGGCGCCGCAGTGCGATCAAGCAGGTGGCGTCGGGCCGGTTCGGCGTGACGAGTCACTACCTGACCAACTGCACCGACATCCAGATCAAGATGGCCCAGGGCGCCAAGCCCGGTGAGGGCGGGCAGTTGCCCGGACACAAGGTGTACCCGTGGGTGGCCGAGGTGCGGCACTCCACGCCGGGTGTCGGCCTGATCTCGCCGCCGCCGCATCACGACATCTATTCCATCGAGGATCTCGCACAGCTGATCCACGATCTGAAGAACGCCAACCCGCAGGCCCGGGTGCACGTGAAGCTGGTGTCGGAGAACGGGGTCGGCACCGTCGCCGCCGGCGTCTCCAAGGCGCACGCCGACGTGGTGTTGATCTCCGGACACGACGGCGGCACCGGCGCGACCCCGCTGACGTCGATGAAGCACGCCGGTGCACCCTGGGAGCTCGGTCTGGCCGAAACGCAACAGACGTTGCTGCTCAATGGTCTTCGCGACCGCATCGTCGTGCAGGTAGACGGTCAGCTCAAGACCGGCCGTGACGTGGTCATCGCCGCGCTGCTGGGTGCCGAGGAGTTCGGTTTCGCGACAGCGCCGCTGGTGGTGGCCGGATGCATCATGATGCGCGTCTGCCACCTCGACACCTGCCCGGTGGGGGTGGCCACGCAGAACCCGCTGCTGCGCCAGCGGTTCAACGGCAAGCCGGAGTTCGTCGAGAACTTCTTCCTCTTCATCGCCGAAGAGGTGCGGGAACTTATGGCGCAGTTGGGTTTCCGCACCGTCAACGAAATGGTCGGTCAGGTCGGGGCGCTGGACACCACGCAGGCCGCCGAGCACTGGAAGGCCCACAAGCTGGACCTGTCGCCGGTGCTGCACGAGCCGGAGTCGGCGTTCATGAACCAGGACCTGTACTGCAGCTCGCGCCAGGACCATGGTCTGGACAAGGCGCTCGATCAGCAGTTGATCGTGCAGTGCCGCGAGGCTCTGGATGCCGGTTCCCCTGTTCGCTTTTCTACTACGATCGCCAACGTCAACCGCACCGTCGGCACCATGCTCGGCCACGAGGTCACCAAGGCCTATGGCGGGCAAGGGCTTCCGGACGGCACCATCGACATCACCTTCGAGGGGTCGGCGGGCAACAGCTTCGGCGCGTTCCTGCCCAGAGGAATCACTCTGCGCGTCTACGGTGATGCCAACGACTATGTGGGCAAGGGCCTGTCCGGCGGCCGGGTGGTGGTGCGGCCGTCCGACAACGCGCCGGGCGACTATGCGGCAGAAGACAACATCATCGCCGGCAACGTGCTGTTGTTCGGTGCCACCAGCGGGCAGATGTTCCTGCGCGGCCAGGTCGGCGAGCGCTTCGCGGTCCGCAACTCGGGCGCCCACGCGGTGGTCGAGGGAGTCGGCGACCACGGCTGCGAGTACATGACCGGTGGCCGCGTGGTCATCCTCGGCCCCACGGGTCGCAACTTCGCGGCGGGCATGTCGGGCGGTATCGCCTACGTGTACGACCCCGACGACACGCTGGCCGAGAATCTCAACGCCGAGATGGTGGAACTCGAGGACATGGGCGGTGTCGATTCCGAAGACGCCGTCTTCGTCCGAGACATGATCCAGGCACACGTCGACGCCACCGATTCCACGGTGGGGCAACGGATCCTGGCGGGATGGAACGGATCGGAATCAGAAGTGCGCAACTTCAAGAAGGTCATGCCGCGCGACTACAAGCGTGTGCTGCAGGCGATCGCCGACGCCGAAGCGCAGGGCGCTGACGAGAACGGTGTCGCCGAGGCGATCATGGCGGCCGCAAATGGCTGACCCCCGCGGCTTTCTGAAGATCACCGAGCGCGAGACGCCGAAGCGGCGTCCGGTGGACCTGCGTCTGAAGGACTGGAAAGAGGTCTACGAGGACTTCTCCCACGACACGCTCAAGGCGCAGGCCGGCCGCTGTATGGACTGCGGTATTCCGTTCTGTCACAACGGATGTCCACTGGGTAACCTCATCCCGGAGTGGAACGACCTGGTGCGCACCGGCCGCTGGCGCGACGCGATCGAGCGGCTGCACGCCACCAACAATTTCCCGGAGTTCACCGGAAGGCTGTGCCCGGCCCCGTGCGAGGGCTCGTGCGTCCTGGGCATCAACCAGGACCCCGTCACCATCAAGCAGGTCGAAGTCGAGATCATCGACAACGCCTTCGGCGAGGGCTGGGTGGTCCCATTGCCGCCCACCAAGCTGACCGGCAAGACGGTCGCCGTGATCGGGTCCGGTCCTGCGGGACTGGCCGCCGCGCAGCAGTTGACCCGGGCCGGCCACCAGGTGACGGTGTTCGAGCGCGACGACCGCATCGGCGGCCTGCTGCGCTACGGCATCCCCGAGTTCAAGATGGAGAAACGCCACATCGACCGGCGCCTCGACCAAATGCGCGCCGAGGGCACCGAGTTCCGCACCGGCGTCAACGTCGGGGTGGATATCACCGCGGCGCAACTGCGTTCGGAGTTCGACGCGGTGGTGCTCGCCGGTGGCGCGACCGCGCGCCGCGATCTGCCGATCCCGGGGCGGGAACTCGACGGCATCCACCAGGCGATGGAGTACCTGCCGTGGGCCAACCGGGTGCAGCTCGGCGACCCGGTGGTCGATGCCGACGGTCAGCCTCCGATCACCGCGAAGGGCAAGAAGGTGATCATCATCGGTGGTGGTGACACCGGTGCCGACTGCCTCGGCACGTCGCACCGGCAGGGTGCGGTGAGCGTGCACCAGTTCGAGATCATGCCCAGGCCGCCGGAGACCCGTGCCGACTCCACGCCGTGGCCCACCTACCCGCTCATGTACCGAGTGACCTCGGCGCACGAAGAGGGCGGCGAGCGCGTCTATTCGGTCAACACCGAGGAGTTCGTCGGCGAGGACGGCCGGGTGACCGGCCTGCGCGGCCACGAGGTCGTGATGAACGCCGGGAAGTTCGAGAAGGTCGACGGCACGGACTTCCGGATGGACGCCGATCTGGTGTTGCTGGCGATGGGCTTCACCGGCCCGGAGCGCGAAGGCCTGCTGACCGACCTCGGGGTGGAGATCAACGAGCGCGGCAACGTCACCCGTAACGACGCGTTCGCGACGTCGGTGCCCGGCGTGTACGTCGCCGGTGACATGGGCCGCGGTCAGTCGCTGATCGTGTGGGCCATCGCCGAGGGCCGCGCGGCGGCCGCCGCGGTGGACCGCTACCTCATGGGCAACTCCGCGCTGCCGGCGCCGATCAAGCCGACGGCTGCTCCGCAGCGGTAGGCGAGATCGCAATTTCGTAACATCTTGCGGTGCCTATGACGGCCCCTGGGGCGGATTTTGCGACGGTGGCAAGAGGTGAGCTGTCACGAAATGGTGTCAGCTCACCTCTCTAGTCACAGTAGTCACAGCAGAAACATCTGACCTTTCGTTCGGCGTGCCTGCGTCAGTTTGCCAACGGGCAGGTATCTAATGACTTGACGAGGGGGCTGGAGTAACGTGGCTCCCCGGTTCAGCTATTGCACACCGCAGGAGTAATCGCCATGTATCTCAACCCGATTACCCGGACACGGGTGGGTCGAATCGCCTGGACATTGTTCCGTCACCCGGTCAAGAGCCGTGAATTCCCCGCGAAGGCAGAGCGACTGATCACCGCCGACGAGCTCTTGCGCTACGGCGTCTAGCGAACTCCGCGACGGCCGGGCCGCGGCGCGTGGGCGGCCGTGACGGTTTGTTTGCTTGACCGTTATCGATCTGTGACCTCAGGCTTGTTTGCTGTCAAGCAATCCTGACCCTCTGATTTTGTCGGCCAGCGGTTCCAGCACGGCGGGGTCGTACGGCGGCGGCAGGTAGATGATGGCCAGGTCCAGGCCTTCCTCGCCCAGCGCGGCGGCCTCGGAGATCGCCCTGTCGTAATCGTGATCGGGGCTCAGCCGGATGTGGGCCGACAGTCTGATCTCGTGCGGGTCGCGGCCGATGTCGGCGCAGTGCCCGGCGAGCACGTCCCGCTTGCGCGCGAACTCCTCAGGCGTCCCGCCGACGAAGTTCCAGTGGTCGGCGTACTGCGCCGTGATACGCAAGGTGCGCTTCTCGCCGCTGCCGCCGATGCAGATCGGCGGGTGCGGCTGTTGCGGGCCTTTCGGTTCGTTGCGCGCGTCCTTGAGTTGGTAGAACCGGCCGTCGAAGCTGGTGGTCTCCTGCGAGAGAAGGCCACGCAACACCTGGCAGGCCTCCTCGAACCGGTCGAATCTCTCTTTGACCGTGCCCAGTTCGATGCCGTAGGCGCCGGATTCCTCCTCGTTCCAGCCCGCGCCGATACCGAGTTCGAGTCGGCCGTCGGAGACGACGTCGAGTGTGGAGGCCATGTTGGCCAGCACCGCCGGATGGCGGTAGTGAATCCCGGTGACGAGCACGCCGACCCGCAACCGGCGGGTGGCCTGGGCCAGCGCGGTCAGCGTGACCCAGCCCTCCAGGCAGGGGCCGGTCGGATCGGAGAAGATCGGGTAGAAGTGGTCGAAGGTCCAGCCCGACTCGAAGACGTCGATCTCGTCGGCGGCCGTCCAGACCGTGAGCATGTCGGACCAGGAAGTGTTCTGCGGGGAGGTCTTGAAGGCAAATCTCACCGCATCGACTCTAGGCCGATGACTTCCCCGCCGCCCGGCGGTCAGTACCGACATGATCGACATGACCGAGGCCTGTGCCCGCACCGCCACGCTGCTGGGACAGGTGGACGACCAACGATTGGGCGCGGCGACGCCGTGCCGCGACGTGGATCTCGGCGCACTGATCGCTCATATCGGCGGTCTGGCGCCGGCGTTCGAGGCGGCCGCGCGAAAGAACTTCGGCGTACTGACCGACACGCCCCCGCGGCTGGAAGAACGGCCCGACGACAACTGGCGGGAGCTCTACCCGGCCCGGCTGACCGCGCTGGCCGAGGCGTGGCGGGACCCGTCCGCGTGGGAGGGAATGTCACGGGCCGGCGGCGTCGACTTTCCCGCCGATGTGGGCGGCCTGATCGCGCTCGGCGAGGTGGTGGTGCACGGGTGGGATGTGGCGGCCTCGGCCGGGTTGCCCTACGCCGTCGAGGACCGGGTGCTGGAAGTCCTGCTGCCCCATGTCGCCGCGTTCGCCGAGGAGCCGGTCGAAGGGTTGTTCGCCGCGCCGGTGCCGGTGTCCGAAGAAGCGCCGCTGCTGGACCGGGTCCTCGGGCTGACCGGCCGCGATCCGTCGTGGACCGCGCCGTGAATCAGTGAGGCTGTCTGCGCGCGTGCGTCCTGGCGTGCTCGATCGCGTCGTCGAGGGTGTCCACCAGATGATTCTCGTGGCGCAGCGATTCGAAGACACCGACATTGGCCAGCAGCGCGGTGTGTTCCGGCCGAACTCCTTTGATGATCACCGTGATGCCGCGGGACTCCAACTCGGTGCAGATCTGCGCCAGGGTGTTGGCGCCGGTGGCGTCGAGCATGCCCAGCTGGGACATGCGGATGATCACGACCGATGTCCGCGGATGGTCGGGGTCGACGATGGCATTCGAGATCCGTTCGGCCACACCGAAGAACATCGCACCGTCCAGCCGCAGCAGGGCGATCTCCTCGTCGCCCGGAACATAGGGTGCGGGTAGCTCCTCCCGGACCACGCTGCTGCGCCTGGCCACACTGCGCAGCGCGAAGAACGCCGCCACCAGCACCCCGATCTCGACGGCCTCGATCAGGTCGAAGCACACCGTGACCGCAGCGGTGAGCACGAACGTCAGCGCGTCGGATCGGGTCGAGGTCAGGATCTTGCGGATGGTGGAGCGCGAGATCATCCGGAAGGACGTCACCATCAACACACCGGCCAGCGCCGCCAGCGGGATCGCCGCCACCGGCCCGGTGGCCAGATAGACGACGCCGAGCAATACGAGCGAGTGCACGATCGCCGAGAGCCGGGTGCGGGCACCCGACCGCACGTTGACGGCCGTGCGCGCGATCGCCCCGGTGGCCGGCATACCGCCGAAAACTCCGGAGGCAACCGAGGCCAGGCCCTGCCCGACGAGCTCCCGGTCCGGGTCGTACGGCCCCGTCGGCGCCATCGTGGCCGCGACCCGCGCCGACAGCAGCGATTCGATGGCGGCCAGCGCGGCGATGGCCAGTGCTGCTCCGAGCAGGTCGCGCAGCGCGTCGACGTCGGCGTGGGGCAGCACCGGCGCGGGAAGATGCGACGGCAACTCGCCGATGGTGGCGACCGACAGGCCCAGCACCGCCACGGCGACAGTCGCCGCGACGACGGCGGCGAGGGACTCCGGGATGGCCCGGTGGACCCGCGGCAGCACGAGCATGAGGACCGCGACGAACGCGATCACACCCAGGGTCTTGCCGGCCTGAGACCAGTCGGCGTGGCTGACCACGTGCCAGGCGGCGGGCAGGGTGCGCTGGCCGGACGGGCCGGCCGCGGAGAACGCCGCCGGGACCTGCTGCAGGAAGATGATCGTGGCGATGCCCAGGGTGAATCCCTCGATGACCGGCCACGGGATGAAGGTGACGGCCCGGCCCAGTCCGGTCACGCCGGCGAGGAGCACGATGACGCCGGCGAGCACGGTCACCAGGGCGATGCTGCCGAGGCCGTGCGCGGCGACGATCGGTGCCAGGACGACGGCCATCGCGCCGGTGGGCCCGGAGACCTGGACCGAGGAGCCGCCGAACACGGCGGCGACCAGGCCGGCGACCACCGCGGTGATCAATCCGGCCGCGGCACCGACGCCTGAGCTGATGCCGAACGCCAGGGCCAGCGGAAGGGCCACCACGCCGACCGTGACGCCGGCCAGGATGTCACGACGCCAGGACCGGGGCAGGTCGGCGTAGTCCCGCCGGTGCGGAAGCAGGCGGCCCAGATTGCGTGCGGCCGTGGCGATCATGGCCGCTTCTCCAGAGGCGGCAGCGCCTTGAGTGTCTTCAACTGGTCGCGTTGCCCGGCCAGGGTGTCGGCCAGAAAGGTGCGGGCGATGATCAGGAGTTCGGAGATCAGGGGGTGGGCGAGTTCGTAGAACACGGCGTTGCCGGTACGGCGCGCGGTCACCACATGATGACGCTTGAGGACAGCGAGGTGCTGCGACAGCAGGGTCGGCTCGAGTCCGGTGGCGGCAAGGATGTCGCTCACCGAAGTCGGGCCGCCGGCGGCGGAGAGGATCTCCAGCACGCGGATGCGCGCCGGGTGAGCAAGCGCCTTGAACAGGTTGGCCTTGATCTCGTAGAGCGGCCGCTGCTGGTCGGCGGGGAAGCGGTCGGGCGTCACCGTGGCCTTAGGAATTGATGGATTGAACGAATCTTCAATCAGGGTAACCCGCCCCGGCCCCGCAGGCGATCGACTGTGCCGGGACTCACTGTGCCGCCGCACTTCACCGGGGTCGGTGCAGGAGTTTCCTGTCGCCGACCGGGGCACACTGGAGCCATGGACCCGGTCACAGCGTTGCGCCAGATCGCGTACTACAAGGACCGAGCGCGGGAGGATCCGCGTCGGGTGATGGCCTACCGCAACGCAGCCGATGTGGTCGAGGCGCTCACCGACGCCCAGCGCGAGAAGCACGGCGCCGCCGACAGTTGGCAGTCGCTCCCGAAGATCGGGCCGAAGACCGCCAAGGTCATCGCCCAGGCCTGGGCCGGTCACGAACCCGACGTCCTGGTGGAACTGCGGGAGGCCGCCCCGGATCTCGGGGGCGGCGACATCCGCGCCGCGCTGCGCGGTGACCTGCACGTGCACTCCAACTGGTCGGACGGGTCCGCGCCGATCGAGGAGATGATGCTGGCCGCACGCGACCTCGGCCACGAGTACTGTGCGCTCACCGACCACTCGCCGCGGCTGCGGGTGGCCAACGGGCTGTCCCCGGAGCGGCTGCGCGAACAACTCGAGGTCATCGACGAGATCCGCGAAAAGGTCGCTCCCATGCGGATTCTCACGGGCATCGAGGTCGACATCCTCGAAGACGGCTCACTCGACCAGGAACCCGAACTCCTCGAGCGTCTCGACGTCGTCGTCGCCAGCGTGCACTCCAAGCTCGCGATGGACGCCCCCGCGATGACCCGGCGCATGCTCAAAGCCGTCACCAACCCGCACACCGACGTGCTCGGTCACTGCACCGGGCGACTCGTCACCGGCGGACGCGGCATCCGGGCCGAATCGAAGTTCGACGCCGAGAAGGTGTTCACCGCCTGTCGCGACGCCGGCACCGCCGTCGAGATCAACTCTCGTCCCGAGCGGCGCGACCCGCCGACCCGTCTGCTCACGTTGGCGATGGACATCGGCTGCGTGTTCGCCATCGACACCGATTCCCACGCACCCGGCCAGTTGGAGTTCCTC
Source organism: Mycobacterium sp. SMC-8 (assembly GCF_025263565.1). Taxonomy (NCBI): domain Bacteria; kingdom Bacillati; phylum Actinomycetota; class Actinomycetes; order Mycobacteriales; family Mycobacteriaceae; genus Mycobacterium; species Mycobacterium sp. SMC-8. The sequence goes on along the minus strand of NZ_CP079865.1, from coordinate 1,208,457 downwards.
GGTTACGGCGCACAACGCGCCCTCGACGTCGGTCTGGAACCGGGACGCATCGTCAACACCTGGTCCGCGGACGATCTGCTGGAGTGGACCCGCTCCGGTTAGCCGGGCTGCGCTCCAGCGACTGACGGTGTGTACACGTCCCGAACGGAACCGGATCACCCGAACCGTTGTACCGGTGAACGGTCGGATCAGTCGGGAAGCGTGGGCATCTCCACGCCCGGGTCACGGCCGACCAGCACCCCGCGGGTCAAGGCCGCGTTGCCGTAACGTCCGCGCACCTTGTCGATGGTCAGGTCGATGGCCAGTGAGTCCTCGGCGTCGAGGGCCGGACCGAACGGCAGCTCGAGCTGTTGCGCGCCGTCGCGGTCGATGTTGCACACCGCGAAGCCGATCAGCGTCAGTCCGCGCTCGGAGATCAGCGGCCTTGCGGCCGCCACCAGGCCGCGTGCGGCGCCGAGGATCGCGTCCGTCGACGCCGTGGCCCTCGGCATGGTGTGCGACCGGGTCGCGCGGCCGAAGTCGGCGAACCGCAACCGCAGCACCACGGTGCGTCCGGAACGGCCGGCCTTGCGCATCCGCCGGGTGATCCGGTCGACCAGATTCACCACCACCGCGTCCACCTCGTCGGCGGACATCGCGCTGCCCGCCCGGCCCAGCGCGCGCTGCGCGCCGACCGACCGCCGCCGATGCCCGGTCACCACGCGGCGCCGATCGACGTTGTGCGACAGCGCGAACAGCTGACGGCCCATGGCGCCGCCGACCAGTGACCCCAGTGTGGTCTCGCTCAGCTCGGCCACATCGGCCACGGTCTCGATCCCGTGCGCGCGCAGCTTGTCGGCGGTCTTGGCGCCGACACCCCACAGCCGGCGCACCGGGAGCGGATGCAGGAACGCCAGTTCCCGGTCGGGCGGCACCAGCAGCAGGCCGTCCGGTTTGGCCTCCTGGCTGGCCACCTTGGCGAGGAACTTGGTGCGCGCGATCCCGACCGTGATCGGCAGCCCGACCTCGTCACGCACCCGTTCGCGCAGGCGGGCACCGATCTGCACCGGGGTGCCCGACACCCGCCGCAGGCCCGAGACATCGAGAAACGCCTCGTCGACGGACAGCGGTTCCACGACGGGAGTGGTGTCGTGGAAGACCTCGAACACGGCCGCGCTGGCCTGCGAATAGGCCGCCATACGAGGCGGCACCACGATGGCCTGCGGACACAGGGCCCGCGCCTGCCGGCCGCCCATCGCGGTACGCACCCCGTAGGCCTTGGCTTCGTAGCTGGCGGCCAGCACCACACCCCCGCCGACGATCACCGGCCGTCCGCGCAGCGACGGATCGTCGCGCTGCTCGACCGAGGCGTAGAACGAGTCGAGATCAGCGTGCAGGACGGCCGCGGTGGACACGAACATATGTTCGCATCACGCACCGACAGGTCAGTCCGCCGTGCCGTAGATGCTGGTGGTCCAGATGTGCACCAGGTTGTCGAGCACGCGGTGATCGGGAATGGACGGCTGATGGCCGGCGAAGGCGGCGGTCATCACCGACTCGTTCATCAGGTTCAACGCGGTCGACAACTCGCGGGCCGGCACGGTCACCGGCGCGGTCCCGTCGGCGCGCTCGGCCTCGATCACCGCAGCGATGTGGTCGATCCACCGCTGCATCGAGGTCGCCCACAGCGCTCGGGCCTCGGAGTTGGAGTTCTTCACCCCGACGGTCGCGGCGCAGACCGCGCGGTGGGCGCCGAAGGTCTCGACGAAGACGTTGATACCGCGACGCCAGATCGCGCGGCGGTCGGCGGGCCGGTCGGCGATCAACTGTGCCAGCGCGGCATCGGCTTCGGCGATCACGCGCTCCAGCAGCGTGAGCAGCACCGCGTCCTTGGACGGGAAGTAGAAGTAGAACGTGGGCCGCGAGATGCCCGCTCCTTTGGCCAGGTCGTCGACGGAGATCTCGGCCAGGGAACGGTCCTCGAGGAGGCGTTCGGCGGTCTCCAGAATCGCCAGTTCCCGATCGTCACCAGAGGGTCGGGCGGCGCGCCGACCCCGGGCGGGGCGGGCTTGTCGGGCGGCAGTCACAACAGCGACTTTACACTGTGTCGAGTTTCTCAACAGACTGTTGACTGCTTCGACATGGCGTTGATAGCTTGACACCATGACCGAATTTGTCGACGTTGTCATCGTGGGCGCCGGAATCTCCGGTATCAGTGCCGCCTGGCATCTGCAGGATCGCTGCCCGACCAAGAGCTACGTAATCCTGGAGCGGCGGGACAATCTCGGGGGTACCTGGGATCTGTTCAAGTACCCCGGCATCCGTTCCGATTCCGACATGTTCACTCTGGGCTTCCGGTTCAAGCCGTGGACATCGGAGAAGGCCATCGCCGATGGGCCGTCGATCATGGCCTACCTCAAGGAGACGGTCGCCGAGTATGGCATCGACAAGCACATCCGCTACGGGCAGGACGTGAAGTCCGCCGACTGGTCCGACGCCGACAACCGGTGGACCGTGCGGGTCGAGCGCGACGGTGAGCAGATCGAGATCTCCGCGAAGTACCTGATGGCCTGCAGCGGCTACTACAACTACGACGAGGGGTATTCGCCGGAGTTCGCCGGCTCGGACGATTTCGAGGGCACGATCATCCACCCGCAGCACTGGCCGGAGGAGCTGGACTACACGGGCAAGAAGATCGTCGTCATCGGCAGTGGGGCGACCGCGGTGACATTGATTCCGGCGCTGGCGAATTCGGGTGCCGGCCACGTGACGATGCTGCAGCGCTCGCCGACGTACATCGGCTCACTGCCGGACGTGGACCCGTTCACGGTCCGCATGAACAAGACCCTGCCCACCAAGGCGGCCTACGTGGTGAACCGGTGGAAGAGCATCATCTTCCAGTCCGTGCAGTATCAGATCGCGCGCAAGTTCCCGAATTTCATGCGTAAGACGTTGATGACGATGGCTGAGCGCCGACTGCCCGCAGGCTACGATGTCGCCAAGCATTTCGGGCCGAGCTACAACCCGTGGGACGAGCGGTTGTGTCTGGCCCCCAACGGCGACCTGTTCAAGACCATCCGGTCCGGCAAGGCCGACGTTGTCACCGACACCATCGAGCGGTTCACCAAGACCGGCATCCAGCTCGCCTCCGGCCAGCACATCGATGCCGACATCATCGTCACGGCAACGGGTTTGAACCTTCAGCTGTTCGGCGGTGCGGCGATCTCCCGCAACGGGGAGCCGCTGGAACTCAACGACTCGATGGCCTACAAGGGCATGATGCTGACCAACATGCCCAACATGTCGTTCACGATCGGCTACACCAACGCGTCGTGGACGCTGAAGGCCGACCTGGTCTCCGAATTCTTCTGCCGTGTCATCAATCACATGGACAGCAAGGGTTATGACACGGTTGAGCCGCGCCATCCCGGTACGGCTGTCGACGAGCGGCCGCTGATGGACTTCACCCCCGGCTATGTGCTGCGGGCGCTCGACTACCTGCCGAAGCAGGGGTCGCGGGCACCGTGGCGGCTCAAGCAGAACTATCTGCTGGACCTGCAGTTGATCCGGCGGGGCAAGGTCGACGACGAGGCGCTGGCGTTCTCGCGGCACCAGGCGCCGGTGACCGCCTCTGCGTGATCGGCGTGATCAGTCTGCGGCGATGACGACGATCCCGTCGTCATCGCTGTAGGCGATGTCGCCGGGCGTGAACACCACCCCGCCGAACTCGACGGCCTCGTCGCGCACGCCCTCACCGGTCTTGGTGCTCTTGCGCGGGTTGGTGCCGAGCGCCTTGATGCCGATGTCGAGTGTGCGCAGCGTGGCCGCGTCCCGGACCGCGCCGTTGACGATCAAACCGGACCACCCGTTGGACCGGCCCAGTTCGGCGATGACGTCGCCGACCAGCGCCGTGTGCACCGATCCGTCCCCGTCGATCACCAGCACCCCGCCGCCGCCGGGTTCCGAGAGCACCGACTTGAGCAGCGCGTTGTCCTCGAAGCACCGCACCGTGGTGATCGGACCGGCGAACTCCGTACGGCCTCCGTACTGGCGGAGCTGCAGGTCACAGCTGCGGACATCGGGGCCGATCTCGTCGACCAGGTCAGCGGTGGGACGCGGAGTCACTGTCACGCGGCGATTATCTCAGTCGCCGTCGTACCCGGCCACGATGACGTCGTGCACGAACTGTGCCAGCCCGGGCTCGGCGTCGTCGTAGTAGCGGGTGAAGCGCTCATCGGCGAGGTACATCTGGGCCAGGCAGCGGTGCATGTCGTCGTCGCAGTCGTAGAACCGTTCGATCGAGTCCCGGTGCCGGACACGGAGTTCCTCGGCGGCAGGCGACCCCGGCGCCACACCGGCCCGCTTGGCCTCGGCCAACGCGGCCAGTAGGGCATCGCCTTCGGCCTTCACCTCGATCCAGTCCTGCTTGGTGAGTTCGGCGCTGCGCTGTTGGGACTGCCGCCACACCTCCGTGCCGCCCCAGCGCTGTTCGGCCTCCTTGGCGTATTCGCCAGAGGCGACGGCGGTTCCGAAGATCTCGATCTGTTCCTCGGCGGTCAGCTGGACCCCGCTGCGATGTGCGTCCATCAGTTCCTCCACTGCTGTGATCATGTGCTGGAGACGGTCGGCCTGCTCCAGCAGCAGCTTGTGCTGGCGTTGCAGGTGCTCGACCACATCGACGGTCGCGTCGTCGAGCAGCGTGCGGATCTCCTCCAGAGGTAGACCCGCACCGCGGTACACGAGCACCAGGTGCAGCCGCTCGACGTCGGCGTCGGTGTACCCGCGGTAGCCCGCACTTGATCGCACGCTGGGCACCACAAGACCGAGGTGGTCGTAATGATGCAGCGTGCGCACCGACACCCCCGTGAGTTCGGCGACGGCGCCGACGGAACGAGTGGTGCTCATGGCATCACTATCGACCCTCACGCCACGTGAGGGTCAAGGGTTTTCGGGTCAGTGCCCGCTGTTGCGCCTTGCGGCCAGCACAACGACCAGGAGGGCCAGGATGCCGGTGACCAGCGCCGCCGCGATGGGCAGGCGTGACGAGTCGCGACTGTCCGGTGGCACGGGGACTGGCGCCGTGATCGCGGTACTGGCCGTTGCGACGGTCGACTTCGCTTGCGCTGCAGTCTCTTCGGCGGCCGCGGCCAGGTCGACCTTGGCGGGCGGCGTCTTCTTGGCGGGTGCTTTCGCAGGCGCGGCCTTTCTCACCGCCGCCTTCTTCGCCGGAGCCTTCTTGGCCGGAGTCTTGGCCGCCGGAGTCTTCTTGGCCGGTGCGGCCTTCTTCGCGGGCGTGGCTTTCCTGGCGGCGGCCTTCTTCGCGGGCGGGGCCGGGGGAGGCACCGCCGGGGTTGCGGCATCGGGACTTTCGTCTGGCCGATCCGGCTGGTCTGCCATCTCTGCTCCTTTGAAAAATGTGTGCAACCGGCAGTGTTCCCATCATGCCAGCTGGCTACCCGGGCTCATCTCGGTGTCAGCCGGTCACCGACAGCGTCGCCGCCGCGCCCAACGTCACCGCCATCAATGCCAGTTCGGTGTACGCCCGGCTGCGGGACACCGCGGCGGTGCTGCGGTGCGTCCGGGCGGCGGGCAGCCACCACCCGCGGTTGCGCCACGCCAGCCCGATGAGCAGCAGCGTCAGCGCGATCTTGGCCGAGAACACCCGGCCGTAACCCGTGGCATAGAGGTCCCGGGGGCTTTCCAGCACCGTCATCCCGGCGACGATGCCGCCGAGAAGCAGCGCGGCCACGCAGACCAGAGAGAACTGGGAGAACCGGGGCAGCACCCGCGCCCATTGCCCGCGGTGATCGACCGTCAGCACCAGTGCGGCCAGCGCCCCGCACCACAGTGCCGCTGCCAGCGCGTGCACCGCGACCGCCGCCCCGCCGACCGGGCTGTCCGACAGGTGGCCGGTCAGCGGGTGGCCCACGATGCCGATGCCGGCCAGCCCTGCCGCGACGGTGCCCGCCGGTCCGGACCGCGGCGCCGCCACCGCCAGGACGCCCACCGCCACCGCGGTGATCACCGTGAGCAGGCCGGCCCGGCCCACGGCGGTGTGGGCAGCGAACTGCCACGTCTGTTCCGCTGCCAGGCGCACCACCGAGGTGCCCGTTGCCTCGGACGCCGCGACCACGAGCCGGACCAGTTCGGCCACCACCCACACCGCCGCGGCGACCACCAGAGGAGCCCCTGCGCGGCGGGCCAGCTCGTCGCGGTGCCGGGCGCCGTCGAGCACGGGCACGGCGGTGAGCCCGAGTGCGACCACGGCGGCGGCATCGGCGAGCGTCCTGACCGCCGCCCCGGCGAGCGGAGCCGACGGGTAGGCCAGCGCCCACGCCGCGACGCAACCCGCCGCGGTGACGAGCAGTCCGCCCGTCACCGCCCTCCCGCGGATCATGACCGGCGCCGAACCGCCCACAACGCGCCGGCCGCGACGAGTGCCACCGCCGCGACCACGAACGGCCAGACCGGGACACTCCCGCTGGCACGGTCGTTCTCGGCGGGTGCCGCCACCGGGCTGGTGTCGGGGACTTCGGCGGTCGGGGACGCAGCGGCGGGCGCCGCCGTGCGGACACGGTAGGACCAGGACCCGGTCACCACGTGGCCGTCGGCGGAGGTGGCGCGGTAGTTCACCGTGTACTCACCCGCCGGCCCGCCGGGCCGGACCGCCACGCCGATGACGGCGCCGTTGACGGTCGGATCGCCGTCCGACCACAGCGCGCCGTCAGGGCCGACCACCGTCATCGC